>JBJXGA010000107.1:0-25329 GCA_046152955.1 Planctomycetales bacterium
TTGTACCGCAAAGTGGTCAGCCAGCGCGAAATGAATCCCGACGGCGATACGACTTGATTTCACGACGGCTCTGCGACCCCTTCGGGGTCGGTTCATTGTGTAAATCGATTTCCGGGAGTATCGCTGCGCTCAACCCCCGGCTAATTTCTGCGACCCCTCACGGGGTCCATTCCGCGGCCGGATTCGCCGATCGGAGCGATCACCTGCAAGGACACTTGTTGGCAACTCGGCCCGATATGGCCGACACCACCTCGGAACAATGGTCAAGCGCCGCTATCGCGGGTGCGCCTCGCCGGTGCGACAACGCCCGCACAACACGCCGGCACGACACGGCGGGGCGACACGGAGGTACGACACGCCAGCGCGACAAAGGCACGGTATACCCCGCAGGGGTGAAAGACATTAGCCGGGGGTTGTCGCGGAGCGACCACCCCCGGAGAGCCCCCCCCACCAGCCCCAGCACCCTGAAAGGGTGCTAGAATGATGCAGCGCCCCGTGCGCAATTCCACCCAATCCCTGGAGCCATTACATGTCGACGTTTCTGAGCCTGCATTACCATCTCGTGTTCAGCACGAAATGCCGCGCACCGTTGATCAGGCCATCCTGGATCGAGCGTCTGCACGAATACATGAGCGGAACGGTCGTCGGATTGAAAGGAGTTCCACAGGCAACAGGGGGAGTCGCCGATCACGTCCATTTGCTGGTCGGGTTGAAGGCCACGCACTGCCTGTCCGACTTCGTGCGAGAACTCAAAAAGGGGGCGTCCGTTTGGGTCCACACGCAGATCGGAGAACCGGAATTCGCCTGGCAGGAAGGGTATGCGGCCTTCACCGTCAGTGCGACAGCGCGACCTGCCGTGAAGCTGTACATCGCAAACCAGGCAGAGCATCACAGGGCCAAACCCTTTCGCGAGGAGCTCGCGGAAATGCTGCGCCGAGCAGAGATTGAATTCGAGGAGCGATTTCTGGATTGAGCCGGTCTGCAGCGCATCAGGTCAAAACGCCGGCAAGCGCGAATCGAAACCCAACGGCGATACAACCTGATTTCACGACGGCTCTGCGACCCCTTCGGGGTCGGTTCATTTTGTAAATCAATTTCCGGGGGTATCGCTTAGCTCAACCCCCGGCTAATCTCTGCGACCGCTCACGGGGTCGGCTCATCGTGTTGCCGGGCTGGACGTGGAACACAGACGACGAGCCAGCAGCTTACCGGTCTGTTCCCTTTTGCCGGGCTCCAAAAATCACTGGGGGCTACCGCCCCCAGGCCCCCGCAGAGTTCAGAGGACAGAGTTTCAGAGATCAAAAATATGAGGACGACTCAGGCCGGGCCGGAGACACGGCACACGCGGAAACCGATGATGCTGCTACGGTTCTGCGGTGCGTAGTGGTCCCGGCTCGCGGAACGACAGCTGACAGCGATGCCGCTCCACGACCCGCCGCGCAACACACGCGACGAGCCAGCAGCCGGCGCCCGAGGATGGGCCGCCGAGCTCTTCGCATCGCCGTACTCGCCGTAGGGATCATGGCACCATTCCCACACGTTGCCCGCCAGGTCGCAGATGCCATCAGGCGTTGTGCCCAGCGGGTAGATGCCGACTGGTGTCGCGTGTCCGACGTTTCCAGCAAAGCTCGCTCGCGTCTCGTCGACTGCCTCGTTCCCCCAGGGAAACTTCCGTCCTTCGGTTCCGCGCGCGGCCCGCTCCCATTCCGCTTCAGTGGGGAGTCGAAACCCAGACCAGGCGCAGAATGCCATGGCTTCGTGCCAGCTCACCGAGACAACCGGCCGCGACGGGTATTCCACCTGTGAGTCCCAATCGGCCGGGCAGGTTCCATACTCTTCAAAACCGCCGGCCGACCACCAGCGCCGGTCGGCGTAGCCCTCGTCTTCGACGAACTGCTGGTATTGCCCCACCGTGACCGGATATCGGCCAATCTGGTAGACGCGCAATTCCACCTCGTGTACGGGCGATTCGTCGGAATACGCCTCGTCGTCATAGTTGGGCTGGTTCCGATCGGATGTCTGTGTTCCCATGAGAAATTTCCCTGCGGGAATCGTGACCCAGTAGTCGGCCCGGTGAAAGTCGAGCCGCGCGTCCCCCGCCTGCCCCAGGGCGTCGGCGGCTTCGATTCGCGTGTTGATCGGCACGCTGGCCGAGCGGTCGCGATCGAAGATCGCCGCCACGCGTTGCAGCAAGTCGTCGTACTCCCTTCCGGGAGGGGTGTACTTCACCGGCGCCAGGTCGCGCAGCATGACCCCCAACAGGCCGGCACAGCGAGCCTCCTCCGCCAGTGTGGCCTGCGCTCCCAGCCGCGACAGCAGCGAGGAGACCAGGCGGTCGACTTTTTCCTTCCCCTGCTGATGGAGCACTCCGGCCAGCAAGGGCATCACTTCGCCCCATTCCGGAATGTAGACGCGCTGCGCCGGACCCCACAACAGTTCCTCTTGCCCCGCTTCGACCCTGGCCGCAACCGCTCGGGCCGCCAGGTACTCTTGGAAAGTCCGGTGCCAGAATTGCACCTGGCCTGCACGTTTGACGATGATGCCGGTATCCAGCGTCGCGCTCTCGACGAACGCCTCGGCGCGGTCGATCGCCTGATGATCGACCGTCCCTTGTGTGAACTCGCGCGCCAGCATCTCCCCGGCCCGCCGGGGGCAGACCTGCTTCTGGTATCCGGCCGGGTCGATCTGCATCGCCAGGGCCAGCTCGCGGAGCAGTTGCAGTGTTCGCTCGCGCGATTCCCGGTTCGGTTTCTGGTCGCGGGCTCCGGCCAGCCACCGCAGAACCCATTCGTAAAGTTCCGCGCGCTGTTCGGGGAGCCGCCGTTCGTGGTAGTGAACGACCGCCACAACGGTAAGCATCACGGGCGTGCGGGCCATGCGGCGAATTTCGGGACGGGCGCGCAGCGCGGCCAACAACTCCTGCTTGTGTTCGTCGGCGGCCCGCGGGCTCTCGACGTACACCGCGATGCACCATTTCGACAAGAATATCTCCACCGCCTGGTCGGAGAGAGGGTCGATGACCGCCTGATGGAACCCCCCCAAAACGGCTCTGTCGGCGTACGCGTCGGGCCGGCTAGTCACGACGAAGCGGCACTTCCCGTAGCTCTTGGCCACGTTTTCGATCAGCCGCGCGATGCGCTCGCGGACGATCCGGTCGGGCGTTTCGTCCAGCCCGTCGAACAGCAAAGTGCCCCGTCCCGCTTCGAGCGTACGCGTGAAGAATTCGCGGTCGAGCCCGCAGTTGTTGTCGGCGGCGGCCGCCGCCTGGTAATGGCACAGCCAGGCGGCCGATTCGCCGGTGGGGGCATCCCGGTCGTTCTCGTGGCGCAACAGGTGCTGCGCCAACTCGCTGATCCGAATGAAAACGGGAAACGTGCTGGCGTGGTCGCCGGCCGGTTGCGTACCGGTCCGTTCCGAGTCGCCGGCGAACAGGAACTTCGCGAGGCGCCCGAAGAAGCCCCCGGAGGTTGAACTGGATTCAACGGATTCAGCCGGTTCAGCAGCCGACAGCGCGGGTCCATCGAGCTCGTGCCGGCAAAGCGCATTGGCCACGCGCCGTAGAAACGTCGTCTTTCCCGAGCCGGGGTCGCCGATCACGATCAGCCGCTCTTGACCGAGCGCCTCTTCGAGTCGAATCGTGCCCCCTTCAGGCTCCTGCATCGCTTTCACGTCGAATCGCCGTTCGTCGAGCCGCGCCGACGTCGTGAGCGAAATGAACAGCTCTTCAATGGGAAAGCGATGCACGTGCTCCTGGCCAATCTGGATGCCGCGGATGTCAATGTAAGCGGTTTCTTCGGCCAGGTCGCTGAGGTACTTCAAGGGATTGCAAGCCGCGCGGCCGCGCGACATCTCTAACTCGACGAATTGGTGCTGTTCAATCAGCAGATCGATCAACACGCGCACATCCCGATCCCAGGACTCGTCGCCCAGGCAGAGCCGCTCGAAGTTGACGAACGGGGCCAATTCCGGGGGGAGAGCGTCCTCTGGCGGCGGCTCCCTCTGGCCGGCCACGGTCACCGGGATGATTGTCAGCTTTCTCTCCTGCGAGCCAGCGCGTTCGATCGCATATTCGATTTCCTTCCGCACCCAGTCGTCCTTTTGATCGAGTCGCCGCCGGCCGTACTTGTCGGCAGCGGTCAGCCAGCCTGGACCAACAACCAGCAAGAACACGCTGGCATGTTCCAATTGCTGTCGAATCCGATCGGGCCAGGGAGTTCCCGGTGGTATGTCGCCGATATCGATGAAGACACTCTCGTTGCCGAACCGCCAGCGCAGCTCGTTGCGCAGGTTGAAGGCGGCGGGCTGTGAATCGCTACGGCGATAATTGATGAATACCAGCGGCATATGAGCCCTTTGGGAATGGCGGCGACCATCGGCCACGTTGGCGACCATACGACATTAACATAGCCACCCCATCCCTGTGGCACTACCGTATCACGGCTTCCGGTGTGATGCATGGCGTGTCCACCCTTGACGACGAGGCCATCGCTGGCAAAACTGCCGGAGTGAGTCGGACTCTGTCGGCTTCAGCCGACTCCCCTTTTGCCACCAGCTTGAGCTGGTGGAGCCAGGCCACATCAAGACTGACTGAGCCGGCTTCAGCCGGCTTCCGGATGTGCGGCTTCAGCCAATTGCGCAGCACTGAGGAATGCCCCCAGTGGCGCAAGTCAAAGACTGCAAGGACAGCAGCAGTACTGGCGCCCGGCGTATCCCAAAAAGCCGGCTGAAGCCGGCTGGCGATATCCCTGGGGGTTGGCGGTCCACCAGCTCAAGCTGGTGGCAAACAAGGGACGGCTGAAGCCGTCTGAATCGAATGAATTGCGGCATTGCGTCCCTCTGCCCCTCGATCTTCGCTAGAATTGACATCTCCAAATTCTTTGATGACACAAATTCTTCGTTGAATTTGGAACACGTTCCGAATATCACTTCTGCTGATCTTGATCTGGCGATCAAGATCCTCATGCGTCCCATACATTTCGAAGATCAGGCGGCTGTCACTCGCCAGGCGGTGAATCCTCGTTGTCCGCACCCGGATCTTCACCAGCCAGCTTGAGCGCCTCGAGAATCAGCTTCTCGGCCTCGTCCACCTGCCCTTGTTGCAGCAAGGGACCGACGCGCTGCATCAACTTCTGAATGGGGAGCACGTCCTCCCCTCTCCGCTGCATGTCCTGGGCAGCCCGGACGATTCGCTGAATTCGTCCGGCCAGTCGCGGCCCAGGGCCGACGGGCCGACGGACCATCTCGGGCCGCGTCCCGGGATGTTCCAACTGCTGACGCGCGCTGACGTAGCGATTGCGTACGAAGATCTTCATCGACGCGGCGATGTCGTCGTAGCTCTGATCCTCAGGGTTAGTGACACGTCGATGCGGAAATGGATCCGCCGCAAGGTCGTCTTTGATCATGGCATACCGGGCATCGATCAACGCGCAGAGTCGCTCAGGTTCGAAATACTTTTCGAGTATCTCCCTTGCCGTGTCGCGGTAGCGTTTCAGCAAAACGGGGTCGGCCACGATGCGATCGAGCAACGGATTGGGCAATTGACCAGCCGCCGGCCAAACGGCGTTCCAATTGGCCAGGACGTGGATCTGCCCAAAAGTGATCTCGCAGAATCCGACGTCCAGATCCCAGGGCAAATACCGCCAGCACTCCTGCTGCGTGTCGAAATACAAGTAATAGTTGTGAGGATTCCAGCCGGTCAGTTGGTCGAACGCACCGGAAAACAGCATCACGGCAGTGATACTCAGGAAGTCGTCCACTTCCATCTTGTGCTGCTGAGCGGGGGCCGAGGAGCTGTTCCCCTTGAAACGGATCGCCACGTTGTCGATGGAGACATCCCGCCATCGAAAGGAGGCCCGCACAAAGATTCGCTGGGGCAATGCCGCGAGCAGGCGTTGCAGGTCTTCTTCGCCAACTTGCAGGTGAATCGTCTGGACGCGGTCGACGCGATAGAAATCGCCCGCTTCCGCCTCGGCGGAATCTCCAGGCGCGGCGTTCGAACTCTGTGCCGACGCGCCTCCTCCGGCGGCAATCGAGAGATGAATCGCCAGCACCGCGAGAACGATCGGAACGGCTCGGCAACGACGGTCCGGCATCGTCCTGGACGAGTTCATGGTCATGCCGCCATTGTACACCAACGAGTGGAGGGGGAACAGAAAGCTCTCGCCGCACGAGCGGTTGGCCCGCTCTTGCAGCAGTTTCGAAGGGGCGGGTGGCGGGGACGGAGCGCCGCGGGGCAGGACGCCTGTTGGCAAGCTGGGCACGGCATGGTTGAGGCGATCCCGGAGCAACGGTCGAGCGATGGCCCCGTCGGCGCGGCAACGGGGCCATCGCTCGCAAGTGTGTCGGAAAACCGGCGGTTGCCTGCCACGCCTCGCGGCGCAAACGGCGCTTCGTCTTTGGCGACCCGCTTTGACCCCGCCACCCGTCGTTAAACGGGACAGGGAGAAATTGAGACGTGCGGGGGGCTCGCCGTCGAGAATGGATGCCGAGCTTGACCAGCCGCAGGAACCACTCCACAATTGATCTGACGCCAAGTGATGGTCGCCGCAGCCTGTAGCGCAACTTTTTGAGCCAGCGACTGCTTGGATTCGAACGATGCATTTTGATTGAGGGAGGTTTGATGTCGCTGATTCTCGAAGCACAACCGGTTCCGTTGCAGGAGGATGCTGATGGCGTGGTCCGCGTCGCCTCGACGCGAGTGACGCTTGAGACGGTTGTCGGCGCCTTTCTGGAAGGGCAATCGGCTGAGGAGATCACCGACCAGTATCCATCGCTTTCATTGGGCAAAGTCTACGCCGTCATCGGGTATTATCTGGGCCATCGGGCGGCAGTTGACGCGTACGTCCACGAACGAGAACAGGCTGCCTGTGCGACGCGTCTTGAAAACGAGACTCGCTTCGATCCGATTGGCGTTCGATCTCGGCTTCTGTCGCGGCGCGGCGGCTAAGGGCGACCTTCCATGTTGGGCATGCTGGCCGATGAGAACTTCAATCACGACATCGTTCGCGGCGTGCGCCGCCGGTTGCCTGGCGCAACGATTGTCCGTGTGCAGGATGTGGGACTCTCGGGCGCCGATGATCCAACTGTTTTGGAATGGGCCGCAGGGCAGCAACTCGTGTTGTTGACGCACGACGTCGCAACGATGACGCGGTACGGCTACGACCGAGTGCGCTCTGGCAAATCCATGCCTGGAGTGTTTGAAGTGAGCCGCAGGGTGTCGTTGGCGGTCGCGATTGAAGATATCTGTTTGTTGATCGAGTGCAGCGTTGATGGAGAGTGGGAAGGGCAGATTCGATATCTGCCGCTTCGTTGAAACCGGCACAATTTCCCGAGCGCGGCATGCGATCCACAGTTTTGACTGACGGCAGGGCGACTCGTTGTCGAACCAATCCGCCAAGATCTCGCACAGGGCGCAGGCCTCGTCATGCCGGTGGCCGCCTCGGACGGTCATTCGTGTCCGACTCCCCCCCATTTTTCATTTTGCATTTTTCATTTTGCATCACAATATCCCCAATGCGTTTGCAGCTCCCGACGGCAAGCCGCTGAGTTGATCTTCTTCGGACGCTGGCAGCGTCCGCCACGGGTGGCGGCTTTGCTCGCTTGTCCGACAATCGATAGAATCTGCTCCCACGCTGATTGACAGCGGAGTTTTTCCTTTCACTCGATGCCACAGGAACACCACCCATGCGCCGCAACGTTCGTTTCGGAATTCTGTCTGTGTTGGCCTTCGCTTGCGCCGTCGCCGCCCCCAGCGCGAGCCGGGCCGCCGATGACTACATTTACGATCAGGTCCATTCGTCCATCAGCTTCAAGGCCCGGCACATCGACATCAGTTGGATCCACGGGCGATTCAACGAAGCCGAGGGGAAATTCTCGATCGACCGGCAGGATCCCTCCAAATCTACTTTCGAACTGATCATCAAGGCCGAGAGCGTCGACACGGCCAATCAGGCCCGCGACGAACACTTGCGGCAACCGGACTATTTCGACACCAAGCAATTCCCGACGATCGAATTCAAGAGCACCAGCGCCAAGGCGATCAAGGGGGGCTATGAAGTCACGGGGGACTTCAAAATGCACGGCACGACGAAAAAAGTGACCCTGAAACTGGAGGGGGGCAAGGAGGTCGAATGGAACGGGAAGAAGATCATCGCCTTCTCCACCGAACTGTCACTCAAACGGAGCGACTATGGCTTCGACAAGTCAGCGATTGGCCCTATCGGCGATGAAGCCAAGATCTACATCGATTGCGAAGGGGTCCGCAAATAGTTCATGCCCGATCCCCTGCGGTATCTCCAGTCACTGGGGTTGGCCGCCACGGTCAGCGCGGTGTGCGTCCTGATCCTGGCGGCGCGGCGGGGACGAACGCATCCGCTGTGGCTGACGGCGGCCTGCCTGACCGGGTGTGGCTTGGGGATCGCCGTGGGGTGCGGGTGGATTGGGTTGCGGATCGGATGGCCGACCAATGCCCTCGACCGATTCGTCAAACTGGTGATTCCGGGATGCCTGGTGGTGGAGGGACTCGCCGCGTGGCTTTCACGGCACGCGCCGCGGGGCCTCCCAACGGACGGTCTTGCGTCCCTTGAGAGCACATTGGCGGCTCAGCGGGAGCTTCGCCCTCCCGGAACGCTGGGCCATTTCATGACACGTTGCGGCACATGGCTGGGCTTGCTCTCGGGAAGTCCGGCGCGGCGCTGGATGTTGCGCGGCGTCTGGATCGCAACCGTTCCGCCGACGTTGCTTTTCGGATCGGTCCATCTGTCTGGCCAGCCCACTGACGGCGCCGGCAACGCGCCCGTGGCGTTGTGCCTTGCGTCGGGGCTGTTGTTGGCGGCGACCTGGATTCCGCTAGACTGGTTGCAAAACCGCTCGCCGTCGTCCGGCGCCCCGGCGGTGGCTCTGGGAGGGGCGATCCTTTGTGGTGGGGCGGCCGTGTTGCTCGGCGGGTACATCAAAGGAGGAGCGGTTGCCTGTCCGCTGGTCGGCGCTTTGGCCGGCGCAGCGGCAGCCTCCCGCGTGATTTCGTCGCGCGTCCCGCCGACGCTCATTGCGTTGGGGATGACCCAACTGTTTGGCGTTCTGGTCGTCGGGGTGTTCTTTGGCAAACTGGCGCCAAGCCATGCCCTGGTTTTGCTCCTCTCTCCTCTGGCCTGCTGCGTCAGCGAACTGGCCGGCGTGCGACATCGGCCTTCCTGGGTCAAAGCCGCACTGCAGCTCGCACTGGTCGCGATCCCCCTCGCGCTGGTCGTCGGGCTGGCCAAGCGGGACTTTGACATCCGGATGAAGAAGTCTAAGCTGGCTAGCGTGGTCAACGGTTCCTGTCGATGCTTGCGTCTGCGGCGCAAATCCGCCGGAGCGACTGTGCCCTCTGACTCGCCACGCACATCCAGGCTACAGGAAGTGCCACGTGAACTGAACTTCATTACAATTTGGGGCGTAGCATTCACTCACTCTTCGCGCGGGAGCGATTCACATGCGATTCAGGATTTGTTGCGGCAGTTTCGCGTTATTTCTGTGGCTGGGCGCCCTTCCTGCCAGAGCCGACGAGCGGACCGAGCAAGGCCCCACCGACCAATTGCAGCAGGCGATCGAACGGGGAGTCGCGATCCTCCAGAAAGGGGCGCGAACCTATCCCACCAATCGCGAGTGTTTCGCCTGCCATCATCAGACGTTGCCGCTGTTGGGGATGACTGCGGCACGTGACGCGGGGGTGGCGATTGACGACGCGCTCCCGGCGACTGTCCTGGAGTTTGTCCAGGGATCGTTTCGCGATCGAATCGATCAGTTGAAAGCGGGGGAGGGGATCGGGGGAAAAGGATTGACCGTGGGCTATGGCCTGTGGACATTGAAACTGGGGAACAGCTCCCCTGACGACCTCACCGAGGCGATGGTGGAATACCTGTTCAAGCTGCAACAACCGGACGGCCATTGGAGCTTGCACTCGATTCGCCCCCCCGCCGAGGAATCGCTGGTGATGTGTACCGTCGTGGCGGCCAACGGCATCAAGTCGTTCGCCACTGCCGCGCAGCGCGAATCGGCGACGGTCGCGTTGAACAAAACCCGAGCCTGGCTCGCGACGGCGACGATCGACTCACACGAGGACCGCGTGGCTCGGCTGTGGGGGTTGTCGCTACTGGGGGGGGATACCGACGAACAACTTGTCGCGGCCCGGCAGGTGCTCCTGGCCACGCAGCACGAGGATGGCGGCTGGTCGCAAACCGCCGACATGTCTCCCGACGCGTATGCAACCGCCACGGCGCTCTATGTGTTGCAGGCGACCGACAACGCTTCTGGCGGGATTCGATCGGGCCAGAGGCAGGAACCAGCGGCGGCATCCAAGCTCGAAGGGGGAACCAACCGCTGCGAGGAAAGTGCCAAAGAGCAGGCGGGAGTTGCATCGGCCCCCCTGGCGCGCGGCATCGACTGGTTGCTCAAGCATCAGGAAGGGGACGGCTCATGGCATGTGGTGACCCGTGCCAAACCGGTCCAGGAGTACTTCGACAACGGCGATCCTCACGGGAAGGACCAGTTCATCTCGATCGCCGCCACCGGCTGGGCGACCGCCGTCCTCGCCCGATCGGTTCCAGAAGGTCTCTCGCAGTGAGTGGACAGTAAACGGAACGACCAATCGGTCTGACGGGCTTCGCGGCGGCGCCACGGTCCCCGATCTCTGGGGCAATGTGCTGTCCGCGTTCCATCGTTCACTCCCCCGCCTGACCGGCCGCCAGCGAAAATGCCGCCCGAATCGTTTCCATCCGTTTGCGGTTCAAGCCCAGGTCCGAGCGTCCCAGCCGCGAGGCGGAACGAAAGTGAATCGTCCGTCCCTCGGGATCGAGCAGAAACTCGACGTCGTCGATGTAGCCGCAGACAAGAGTCGTGAACTCGTAATGCAAGTACTGGGGCTCGTCGGTGATGAGCCTGGCGCGCGGCAAAGCGGCGAGCACGTCCCGTAGTCGGTCGAAGGCCCGATCTGGCGAGTCGTCGAATTGCAGCGGAGAGATGGCATGCGCCGAGTCATCCGCCTGCGTCGAAACACAGTTGGGAGTCGCCGGTGGGGCCGTCAGGCGCCCGTCCCGAACTCCCAGGTTGCCGGGCCGCGGCGAAGCGATCCGCACCAGGATTCTGAGCAGAACCGGAGAGACAAGCAGCGCGACGACGGCGATCCAGAGGAGTTTGCGTGGCATTGATTGATGAAGACTCACTGGCGGTGGTGCTTGTTGTTCCCGTTGAATTAGATTGTGCGGGCCAGTTACCCCAGTGAATTGCAATGCAGGCACGAAAACGATCTTGATTCCAAATGGCTACGGTAGCAAATCGGGATCGCAGAAACACGAAGGTAGCGCTCGGCGAACGGTTTCCGCCCATCGGAGACGTGCAGTCACCTGCGGATCGGACTTTGATTCAGAGGCCTCAATTTGCGACCATTCGGCGTACCATAGCGCTGTCACCAGATTCATGTCAGTAGGCCTGAGCCCATCGATCAGTTGCTGACCAGCGATCGAGGCTCTCAGCACTTCCGCGGCGCGGTCCAAAAGGGCTTGGGCGAATTCAGCATCCTCGGCCAAGGGATGTTCCCAATAGCGCAGCATCAATTCCGTGAGCAATTCCGCCTCAAACAGACCAGTCATTTCCAATGATGCGCTGGCGATCGACACGGTATTCAGCCCCGTCAGATTATTAAGTGCCTTGCACGTTGAACCGAGGGCATCGAGAAGCGATCAGCTCAAATTCAAGAGCTCGTCGCACACTGGTCGTTGTTGCCGCCGGGAGGACGTGCAATTCCAGGTGCATCTCTTGGTTCCCCTGCTCCCAGAGCCATCGCGCGAGACCCCGGTTATCGGAATGGTCAAGGTGTTTCTCGATACGATTGCGCAAGTTTCTCGCTTCTCCGACGTACAATACCTGAGAGGAGCAGAAGAATACATACAGTCCCTGTTGGTTCGGCAGCTCTTTGGTGTCGATCCCTTCGACCGGAATGTTCAATACCTGAACGGCAGGGAGCGCCCGCCCGAGGATTTCCGGACGTAGTTTTCGCAATTTTCGGAGATTCAGCGCTGCCCAGCGATACTGGAGGGACGAATGTCCAGGTGCGATCATCGCGGCCACATTGTCGAACTCGGCGGCCTTTTCTGGGTCGCAGATGATCTGGTCCAAAGTGAGGCCGTCGCGTCGTTCCAGGAACCGGCATACGATCTCGCTGGCAAAGCGATAATCGTCTTCGTCGGAAAACGACGTCTTGATTGCCGGCGGCAAACCACGTAGGCCGCGTCCCTTCCTCAGATTGAGCAAGGTGCGGTTCAAGAGCATTACCGGTTCAGTCAACCCGCGATTCCGGCAGTCGGCGACGAACAGGGCATTGAGCGCCGGATCCGCCACGACGCGGTCGGCCGAATATCCCTGACAACTGGCCACAAATGCTGCACGAATTTCCGTTTTCATGCTGTCCTGGGCGCATATGCGGGATTTGTCGCAATCGAGGGAGTGAAGTTCAGTCGCGGTTCAAATTTCGCGACCAGGCGCTCCTGCAATGGAAATCCGCCGGCCCACCAATTCTCGCGACAGTCATGCACTTCAACGAATTGAACAAATGCCTCAGGAGTAAATTCCAACCAAGCCTGGTTCATCGCCGATCCAGTTGCAATCGTCGCTAATCGAGTGGACAGGTCGAACGTCATTCCTCCGTATAGTCGGTTGGAGGGCGACTCGCCGGTGATCAGGTAGAGCCCCGCTTTTCCGATCAATCGACTTCGATTAAGACTGAAAATTGACTGCCGCCGCGGGAGGTTCTGTAGACGAGCCTCCGAACCCCTTTCCAAGGCCCGCTTGGCCTCCTTGCGGATTTTCAGGGCACCCCACCGGTACTCGAACGTACCGGCTCCCGGACCGAATGCCGCCGCGATTCCATCGAAGCGCTGGAGTAATTCGGGATCGCACAGGACTTCATCCAGCGTATGGCCTAAATCCGACATTTGACGGAGCGCGATTTCACTGGCAAAGATATACGACTCGGCCTGATTCCAATCGTAATCGGTCCGCTTTTTGGTTGGCACATGCGTCAACCGACCGGCTTTCCGTGACCGAAACAGTGCCCGATTCCAATCGGTGACCGGTCCGACGGCACCCAGGGCCTCGCATCGCTCCAGAAACGCGTTCCGAAAGCTGTCGTCGGTCATGATCCTATCGACAGAGAATCCGCGGCAAACTTTTCGAAAGGCTTCGACGACGATGGACTCCAATTCCTTGGCATCCATCCGGGCAATACAACGCTGTGGTTTGCCCGCAGTCATTGTCGCGGTCGTGCTAGCTCCCGCGAATGCTGCAACCGATGGATCGACAGATTTTGGATTACGCTCATCCAGTTTATTGCGAGGTAGCAGCGCCGGAGGCGTTTTCGGCGCGCTCAACTGCGGTTCGGCGGAACCCTCCAGCTTGTCCCCCGCCTGCACGGCGGCCAGCCTGGCCAGGCCGCGGGTGACGTAGTCGGTGGAGAGGTCGAACCCGATGAAGTCGCGGCGGAGCTTTTTCGCCACGACGAGCGTGGTGCCGCTGCCGGAAAAGGGGTCGAGCACCAGTTCCGGAGGCTGCGTCTCGTTGGAGCTGGCGCGGATGATCCTTCCCAGAAGCTGTTCGGGCATCTGGCAACCGTGAAATCCGGCCCGTTCCTTGAACGTTCCCGCCACGCGCGGAAAGTACCAGGTGTCCCCATCCGCGCGAAACCCGTCGGGGACGTCCTGCGGGCGGAGAATCCAGGTGTCGTCGGGAAGCCGTCCGTTGGGATCGGCTCGGCCATCGTTGTAAACGAGTTGCCGCGCCGAGGGGACGCGGATCGCCGGGTCGTTCAGATTGAACGTGTACTTTTTGGGATGCTTCACGAAATGGAACAGATGCGCGTGCGAGCGGCTGAACTTCTTTTTGCAGTTGACGCCGAACGTGTAGTACCAGATCACCCAGCTCCGGCAGACAAAGCCGGTCTCCTGCGAAATGATCTTGAGCTCGGCGGCGTATTCGTCGCCGATCGCCAGCCAGAACGTGCCGTCCGGCTTGAGCGCGCGATGCACCCCGGCGATCCATTGCCGCGACCAGTCGAGATAGTGCTCCCGTTCCTTGCGGTCGTCGTAGACGTCGTATTCGTAGCCGATGTTGAAGGGAGGGTCGGCGAAGGCCAGATCGACGGTCCCTTCGGAAAGCTGGCCCATCCCGGCGATGCAGTCCTGATTGTGAATCGTATTCCGTTCGAGCATTGCGAGACCCTCCTGGAGACGGATGCGCCGCAGTCGCAAATGGCGGCTCACCGAGAGCTTCCTTATCAAACTGCTATCCGCAAAGTGGGTGCTTTCATCGGGCTTCCCTGCGCGTCGTCGTGAAACCATGAACGCCAGGAGCCGAATGGCGATGAAACAGGACACCCCTTTGCAGTAGCAGAATAGCGAGATCACGGCAGAGTCGCCAGTTTCTTCGGAGACTTTCGGATGCAACGATCCGACGAACCATCCCTCAGTGATTTTACCGTCAGACACCGCCTGCTACACTGGGGCGCCGCCTCGCAATGCGGTAGAAGAAGGGCGGACCAAACGACTCAATCCTCACGACGAGCACCCCACGATGCCTTCCACCCCCAAGTTTCACGGCCTCTGGCCGGCCATGCTCACTCCTCTGGATGCGAAGGGACGCCCCGCGCTGAAAGAAGCGGAAAAACTCGTCGAACTGTTCGTGCAGCAAAGGCTCGATGGAATCTACCTGTTGGGCTCCACGGGACAGGGGCCGCTGTTGTCGCCCGCCGAGCGGCAGTTGGTCGCGGATTGTGTCGTCCGGGCCGCCGCCGGGCGGATTCCGGTGATGGTCCACGTGGGGGCGGTTTCGACCGACGATTCGGTCGAGCTGGCGCGGCACGCTTCCCGAATCGGCGCCGCTGCGATCTCCAGCGTCGGGCCGATCTATTACCGCGTGGGGGCCGACGTGGTGTTCGAGCACTTCCGCCGGATCGGTGCGGCGGGAGAGTTGCCATTCTTCGTCTACCATTTGAGCGGCGTCAGTTCCCCCTCGCTGGGGGGGCGGGAGTACGTCGATCGACTGCTGGGATTGCCGAACGTCGCCGGGATGAAGTTCACCGACCGCGACCTGTACCAATTGGGATTGATCTGCGCGTATGGGGGGGACCGGATGCAGGTCTTCAGCGGCGCCGACGAACTGCTTTGTCAGGCGGTGCTGTGCGGCGCCTGTGGCGCAATCGGAACGTTTTACAATGTCTGGGGATTGTCTTGCCGCGCGGCGCGGCAGAAGGTCGTCGGGGGGGATGTCGAAGCCGGCAGCCGATTCATGCGAGCGTTTCAGATGGCGCTCGACGAGGTTCTGGCGTCGCAGTCGATTTGGGCCTTTCTCCAGGGAGCGATGCGGATCAAACACGGCATCGAAATCGGCCAGTGCCGCGCACCGCTGGGAGCCACGGACCGTCCCTGGAAAGAGTCCGACCTGGAGCGCGTCCTGGCGCTCGTGGATGATGCGGTATGACGGGTGACACCATGACCAATACCAAACTCTCGCCCGTGGGCGATCCCGGTTTGACTGATCGAGTCGCACTGGTGACCGGCGGATCGCGCGGGATCGGCCGTGCCTGCTGCCTGCGATTGGCTCGCGCCGGAGCACGGGTTGTCGTGAACTACCGCGCTGACGCCAAGGCGGCTGACGAAACCGTGGCGCAGATTACCGCACTGGGACACCAGGCGCTCCCCCTTCAGGGAGATGTCTCGTCACCGGAGGATGTCTCCCGGATGATCGGGACCATCGTCGATCGCTGGGGACCGGTCGAATTGCTGGTGAACAACGCCGGGGTTTTTGACTATGTGTCGCATGATCAGACCACGCTCGAAATCTGGCAGCGAGCGCTGAATATCAATCTCACTGGAACGTACCTGGTGACCTGGGCCGTCAAAGACAGCATGCTCTCCCGCGGCTATGGACGGATCGTGAACGTCGCATCGATCGCCGCGCTGGAGGCCAAACCGATGTCCATCGCTTACTCCGTCAGCAAGGCGGGAATCGTGGGACTGACGCGGAGCCTGGCGGCAGCGCTGGCGCCGCAGGGGGTGCGGGTGAATGCCGTGGCCCCCGGCCTGATCGACACCGAAATCCTCGACGGGGTCGAGCCGCAAACGCTGGAGCGGATCATCGAAGCGACCCCCATGCGCCGGATCGGAACGCCGGAGGAAGTCGCCGAACTGGTGTGCTTTCTGTTGTCGGATCAGGCGAGCTTTTCGACCGGACAAACGGTGGTCTGCAGCGGCGGCCGGGTGATGCTCCCGTGAATCAAACGTCCGACGCCAGCGTCTTTCGGACCCAGGCGGAGAGGGCGTCCTGGAACTCGACCAGCTTGGTTTCGGTCTGCGATTTTACCTCCGCCAGAGACTCGGGCGCGGTGCAGGAGGCCTGGGCGAAGAAGTAGAATTTGACCTTCGGTTCCGTTCCCGAGGGACGGGCGGCGAAGCGAATCGTACACGCCCCCGACTCGGATTCGAAGATCAGGAGATCGCCGTGCGGCTGCGGGAGTTCGTGTTGCTTTTCATTCTCCGGCAGCCCCCGCACCTCGTGCCGCCGGTAGTCGAAGACCCGTGCCAGCCGGACTCCCGCCAGTTCCGCCGGAGGACGCTTTGTCAGCTCCTCCATCAAGTGGGCGATCTGCGCCTTCCCCTTGGCGCCGCCGGCGGTTTCCGAGCGCTGGCCGTCGGTGTGGTAGCCATGCTCCAGATACAGCTCGTCCAGGCGGTCCAGCAGCGTTTTCTTGTCGCGCGACAATTCCGCGGCGCATTCGCACAGGTACAAGGCGGCGATCGCGGCGTCCTTGTCGCGGATGTAACCCCCCGCGAGGTAACCCAGCGATTCTTCCGCCCCCAGGACGAACCGTTCGGACCCTTCACGATCGATCGTTTCGGCGATGTACTTGAAGCCCACGAGCAGGTTGTCGATGGCTCGCACTTTGTAAGATCGGGCGATGGCCGCAATCATCGGGCTGGTGACGAGCGTCTCGACGACGAAGTGTTGCGGCCCCAGCGTTCCCGCCCCCCGTCGCTTGCGACAGACGTAGTCGGTGAGGAGCGCCCCCACCCGGTTGCCTGACAGAACGTGGTATTCCCCCGCCGCGTCGCGGACGGCGACCCCCAGCCGGTCGGCGTCGGGATCGCTGGCCAGGATCAGCGCGGCCTGAGACTTTCGCGCGTGTGCAATCAGGGGATCAAACACCGCGCGCAATTCGGGATTGGGAAACTGGTTGGGGACGTTGGGAAAATCGCCGTTCGGCTGGCGCTGCGGCTCGAAGATCTCCACTTCTTCGAACCCCGACTCTTCGAGGACGCGATAGACGTTGGTTTCTCCCACCCCATGCAGCGGCGAAAAGAGAACCGACACGCGCCGCGAGGCGGACAGCCCCTGCGTCCGCACGGCCCGCAGATAGGCGTCGTCCAGCGCCTCGCCGATCAGTTCGATCCGTCCGTCGGCAACGGCCCCCTCCAACTCCACCAGCGGAATCTCGTTCGACTCGTAGACGCAGTCGATGATCCCTTTGTCATGCGGCGGCAGCACCTGCGCTCCGTTGGACCAGTACGCCTTCACGCCATTGTCCGCGGGGGGATTGTGCGACGCCGAGATCATGATCCCCACGTCGCAGCGAAGGTGGCGGACGGCGAACGACAATTCGGGGGTCGAACGATGCGCCTCGAACAAATACACCTTCAGTCCATGCGCCGCGAGGACACGGGCCGACAATTCGCCGAACTCTCGCGATCGGCGCCGCGTATCGTAGGCGATCGCCGCCTTGCCCCCTGGTTGCCCCTTCACTTTGTGCAAATAGACAGCGATTCCATTGGCCGACTCGGCGACAGTCCGATCGTTCATCGTGGCCGAACCGAAGTCCGACATTTTGCCCCGGCGGCCACCCGTTCCAAACGGCAGCACCTCCCAGAACAGCGCCTCGAGCGCGTCGAATTTTCCCTCCTCAATCATTCGCTGGATGTGTGGAACATAGGAGGCATATCCGGATTCGGTCAACCAGCGGCGGATGTTGGCGCCCGCCCCCTCCGAGAGTTTCCCAGAGGCCACCGCTCCGTCCAGCGTGGGCAGAGGGATCGAGTCGTGCGATGGCAGTGTCGGATCGGACATGTCGTACCTGGTTATGGGTCAGATGGAAACAACAGCCCGCGCCCTTGAAAGGCCAGCGAGCGAAAATGTCAGGAGCGTGGATCGATCCCCAACGTCCGCCTGGCGTCTCAACCGCGCGGCTTGTCAAGAATCACTTTCAGGGTCACTTTGTCGTCGCGGCGCATGACGGTGACCTCCACCGTGTCGCCGGGGGAAAAGCGCCGCAACGCCAGATCGAAGTCTTCAAGATTCTCGATCTTGACCATCCCCAATTGAACGATGCGGTCTCCCGCTTTGAGCCCCCCCTTGTCGGCGGGGCTGTCGGGAGCGACACCAGATAGCGAATATCCGGGAAGTTCGATTCCAAAATCGGGAATACTGCCAAAGTAGGGCCGCGCCCCTTCGCGCGCCGAAATCTGAGCGCTCCCTTTGACTTCCAAATACGGCGGGCGTTCGGGAAGCTGCACCACCTGGAGGAGGAGCTTTTCAATCAGATTGACGATCCGTTCGGCGCCGGGAACGTTGATTTTGTCCCAATCGTCGCTGGGTCGATGATAGTCGCTGTGCGTTCCGGTGAAGAAATGCAGCACCGGAATCTGCTTGGCATAAAATGACGAGTGATCGCTGGGACCAAACCCTTCCGGCTTGAACGACAGTTGCAGCGCCTGCTCTTTCTCCAGCGGGTGCAACAGCCCTTCCCAAACCGTGGAGGTGCCGGTTCCAAACACCGTCAGCTTGTCGTCTTTCAATCGCCCGACCATGTCCATGTTGATCATGGCCACCGTCTTGTCGAGCGGGAACACCGGCTCGCGGGTGTACCGGGCCGAGCCGATCAACCCCATCTCCTCCCCCGTAAAGGCGATGAACACGACCCGCCGTGGCAGTTTTTCTTTCCTGGCCCCCAGCCTTCGGGCCAATTCGAGCAGACTGGCGGTCCCCGACGCATTGTCATCCGCCCCATTGTGGACTTCGGTCGATCCCGGCAGAAGCGAACCGGCTCCCCCTTTTCCCACGTGGTCGTAATGCGCCCCGACGATCACCGTTTCCTCCGCCAGGGGACCGCTCCCTTCCAGAACGGCGATCACATTCTTCACCTCCGCCTGCGTCCGGTCGATCGAGACGACTCCATTGGCGGTCCACCCCGGCAAAAGGGCGCTGTGCGGCTTCAATTCCTGATCGATCGCCGCCTCCAGTTCCACGACGGTTTTCCCCAGCGCGGGTTTCAGGAACTGATCCGCCACGGCGCGGCTAATGTGCAGGATCGGCAGATTCCGGATCGGCTCAGTCCCCGCATACCCGAATTTCATCAGCGTGTCGGGAAGCTCCTTCGACAGGTGCCCTTTCCCCGCTTTGTACTTGGCCACCTCGGTCGCCAGCTTTTGGCGGGCGGCAGCCAGTTTCTCCTGGTCCTGCGGATCAATCTCCTCCGCTTCGACCGCCGCTTCGGCGACCGCTTCAGCCAGCTTGCCGACCGCCTTGCGGGCCTGTTCCAGTTCCTGCCGGCCGGTGTGCGGATCATTGACGAACAAGATCGCCGCCGCCCCTTTGGCCGACGCGCTGTTGATCTTCGTCCGCAATTCGCCGTAGGTCGACACGCCTCCATGCGGAGATGAGAATTTCCCCTGGGGGTTGCTCTGTTGCGGAACCTTGCGCAGGATGATCGCCACCTTCCCCGTCAGATCCAATCCGGCGAAATCGTCGTATCCCTTGTCCCCCGCTTCGATGCCATACCCGACGAACGCCAGTTCCGCTGAAAACGGGCCAACCCCACCGAACGACTGCGGGGTAAAATCGTCATTCAACTTCAACTCGATCCGCCGATCGGAACCGACCACTTCCAGCGTATTGACCGCCCCCTGCACCGCTCCGGTATGCATTTGGAACGGCTGGAAGGGGCCTCCCGCGACCGCGTCGAGCTTCAACCCCGCTTTGCCGAACTGGTCGCGGATGTAGTCAGCCGCCAGATCCAGCCCCTTCAACCCAACGCCGCGCCCCTCCAGTTCATCCGAAGCCAGGTACTTCACGTCCTCGAGCAGCCGCGCCTGCGACTGGGCATCGGCGTCCCCCGAGACGACAGGGAGCGCCATCATGAGCAACAGGCACGCCGCCAGGAACGACGGGAAAGGACGGACGCGAACCGTAGAGGCGATCATGGCAGAAAACTTCCCAAATCAGGCGGGGGGGGCAACCATCGCAGCGACTGAACGCGCCACTGTAGCAACTCCCGTAGGCTCAATCAAACTGGGGGCAGGGAACAGCAAGTTCAACTTGAGCCGGCTTCCGGATCGGCCCACCATGCACGGGACGAAGAAGCGTCTCGCGATGGAGCGAGGCGGAGACTTCGCGACACTCCAGGCATTATCTGCCGTCATCCAGATTGTCGAGTTCTCGATAAGGGCCGATCCAGACCGATGTCTGATACGCCTTTGAGCCGGGCTTGGCGATGAGCAGCCGGTCCTCCTGGATTCGCAATTCCCAACCGGCGTAAGGGCCGGTCGGAACCTGCAGGAACTCCATTTCCACCAGGCTCATCCACAGTTCGCCCGTTGACGGGCAAATGCGGACTCATGCGGAGGTGCCGGATAGTGACAGTGCTTCACCACGGAAACCAATCGTTCAGTGTGTCACCATTTGTTATGCTGAGGTCGCCCCTCGAAACCGACCTTATGTGCGTCGGCCGTCGGCAGCGTTCGCCGCGGATGGACTTCTGCACAGGGCGCGGCAATTCTCAACGAATCCGCCAAGTGACAATGCGATACAATCCGACATTACGACTCACCAGATACGAGCCGTTGGTGACCGCCCTGGCTCAGAGAGGTTGCATTGGCGTCGTTGGAACGAAAGAGCGGGATCCGGATGCGATGTTCGTTTCGCACCCGCGCGTTGACGACCGACTGTTGGTAGTTTACCGACGCGAGTCTGGGTGGGTGGTTGGTTTTAGAGAAGACAGTGGACGATGGCGTGGATGGGGATGTTCATACCAAATACCGCATCCAGACCTGATTCCCCTTCTGTGCGACGCAGTATTGGCGGACGGAGGTCGTCCAAATACCCAGCCTACCGAACACGTACTTGAGCAGTTTGGCCTCATACACCTGAAGCCAGACTACTCATCCTCTTACGTTTCTGAGGACACAGTGCGCTGGGAGCGATTCGGTTGGAAAGAGCTACCCAATCAGGACGTTAGGATGTTGGGCAAAAGGTTCGATTCGCATTTCCTTCCGCAAGGATCATTCGTGGTTCCATCCCCGTTTGCCGCATGGCAGGTCAAAAATGTGCCTCAATTGAGTGAGGGAGCCTACGAAGCCGCTGAGACCAAGGTGACGTTGCATGCCTTATCTTCATTTCGGCACAGTGTTGCACCAGGCGAGGAACTGCTGGTCCTCGACTGGCTGCATCCCTGCTATCGTTTCGATGTCGATATTCGTCATGGCATTCGCACGGCTTTCCGAGACGAGTGGGCGGTTCCAATCGTATCGTACGGAGAAAACACTTTATGGCTAACCGACGATTTTCGATTCGGCTTGTTCGCGCTCCGCGACGGCTACTTTGCCGTGTTCGGGGAGCCACTGGTGAGTGCCTTTTTACCTCAATTTCCAAACCAGGAGTTGTTGCGAGACGACAACCGAATAGGGAACTGGCGCCCCCCCTGGGATTTCTAACGCCAAGGCTTCAAGCCACCTGACAGGGCAGGAGGACACAACGGAAACAGAGGAATCGACCAATGGCCGGTTCCTTCGATTTTTGAAGTCGGTCGTCCGCCGACTCCCAGACGCGCCCAGGGGATTGCACATTCGAGTCAGGATCGAGTGGCCCGACCCCTGCATGAGCGATCGGGCTGTCCCCAGAAACTGGTCGCGTGCCGGTCGCCTTGATATCGAGTTCAGTTCGCCGTCGGTTTGCGGGGGGATTGACAGATTTCATGACCCTTCCTTCCTCAGGTTTTTTGGGCCGGTTCAATTGGCGGGCATCACAGCACTCAGCTCCCGGCCGACTTCCCTCGGTCCGCCTCCTGGCGCTTCTCCTCCTGTGCTGCATCGAGCAACTGCCGCAAGAGTTGGGCGTAGGTTTCATGCACGTGTGCGATATGCATTTCAATCTCTGCAATCGCCGGAGCATCGAGTTGCTTGAGAACTTCCACCACGTGGGTTTTGTCTTTGGTCCGTCCGGAGCTGAGCTTCAATTCAATCCAGCCAGGGAGCACGGCATAATCCAGACCGACGGACACACCCAACGCAACCGGGCCGGGAATCGATGTCGGCGACGAGTCTTTCGCCTTCCCTCCCTCCGGTACGATATTGATCTCGACATCCTCGAAGGACAGGGTGTGCCATCCCGACGCCGACCGCCACTTGATCCGAAAACCAAACTGCGGCGCCGCCTGCAGCAACGAGTCCAACGCCGCCGTGGGCGCCACCAGGTCGATGTCATCAGTCACTGCGGGATACCCGTAACGAATCGCCGCCAGCCCCCCCACAATCGCCAGGGGGGCGTGCGCCGCACGAGCCAATTGGTCCAGCGCTTCAAAGGCGCGGGTAAATCGATTGCGTTCCTGGTGTTTCACAGCACGTACGCTCGCGGACCGGCGCTGCAACGCCTCCGCGCCGGCCAGCAACTGATCAGAAAGCGGCAGAGGGATCGTTGTGGAAGGCATTGTTCAGCGCTACGGTGGAAGTTGCCTGTGATGATACCACAGAAGGAACCAGCAGCATATGTGGCGGTTGGTCTGGGGAGAATGGGAAAGCGGGAACAGGTCAATTGACCACAGGAGGCGGTTTTCCGCCGACTTCCCGGGGGCGTCGCAACAAAACCGGCCGAGCCGGCGGCACCCAGCTTCCGGATCGCCGCACCATGTGCAACGCGAAGAAGCGTCGCCCGAAGGGGCACGACGGAGACTTCGAGACGCCCCAGGCGTTATTTGCCGTCATCCAGATTGTCGAATTCTCGATAGGGGCCGATCCAGTCCGATGCCTGATACGCCTTTGAGCCGGGCTTGGCGATGAGCAGCCGCCCCTCCTGGATTCGCAATTCCCAACCGGCGTAAGGGCCGGTCGGAACCTGCAGGAATTCCATTTCCAACAGGCTCAAGTACCGCGTCTGGCCGGTTCGTTTGCGGATCACCCAGCGGCATGTCGGACCTGATTCTTCAAACTTTTGGACATCGGCGGATTCGATGGGGTCGCGATCGGCCTCGGTGTCACCGTCCGCCGCCGCGGGATGCGCCACATACCCCTGCTCAACGAGATCCTCGTCGTCGGAGTCGTCAGACTCGATCGTCCGCTTGAGCCACAGATGGACCACGCCCAATTCCTCCTTCTTGCTCGGGCCGATCCGTTTCAGCGTCAGCGAAAGCCCCTCCGGGAGCGGCTGAATCTTGCCATGCCGGATCGTCACCGGTTCATTCGACTCCCGAATCAACCGTCCCTTGCGGTCAAAGCCTTGCGCCGGGCAGAGCAGCCCCGCGCAAAGCAACAGGAACATCCACAAGAGGGGGCGACCAGTCATTCCACGACTCCGAATTCCAAGCCAGTTAGCGGCTCACGGCACTCTAACCGCCGACGCTCCAGAGAGCAATGACGAGCCGCGCGGTCGCAGGATGTACCCTTTCTCCCGCGTGTCAGTCGAAAGTTACTGAAACTCTCTCTTCTCCCGATAGTGAAGCCGCAGATTTAGCACTTACGCATGGTGGTAGAGCGCATCAAACAGCGCTACCTGAAGTGTGCTTCTTAGCATCTTTTGCACACCTCCGCATCAGATTCCGCGCATGCAATTCGTCACGTCGTAGGAATACGACTGCGTAGAGATTCTGCGTTCGCCACACGTTGGCGACTTAGGCACCTGGCATTCGCACCGGCGCCATGACTCTACTTCGATTCGACACTGGTCTTTTCTGAGCTTACTACGTATCCTGCCCTTTCCTTGAAATTTCCAGGAGTTTTGAGGAGTCAAAAATTGGATTACTCATTGAGCACCTGGAATTCGCGAGGATTTTCGGAGTTCTTCGGGGTTCCGCGAATTCGGACGTTTGGGTAAAGACAAATGCAGGATCCGACAGAACCGCGCGTTGCGACACTTCCATTTGCCGATTTGGCGTGGGAACGGTTTGAGCAGTTCGGCCACGACTTAGCGGGGAGCCTCATCGGGATGCGCCCCGAAACAGCGCATCGTTACGGGACGCAGGGTCAAACGCAGTGCGGAATCGACGTTATCGTCGCACATGAAGACGGGAGCACGTGGGCGTTCTCGAATAAGCGATACAAGAAATACTACGCGAGCCATGTGCAAGCGCATATTGCCGATGCGACGTACCCAGCGGATCACCGGGTGATTCTCATCAGTGGGATCGCCTCGCCAGCGGTGCGAGACGAGATTCGTAAGCATTCCAGTTGGGAACTGTGGGACGCGGAGGATCTTTCTCAGAAACTACGGCGTGACGTTTCGCCTGACGCCGCAAAGCGGATCGTTGACCATCACTTCGGTCCCCGGTGGCGGAACGTAGTGTTGGGGCTGCCGGCGCTCTGCGCATTCCTTCCACCGAGCGACCACTTTCGCGATCTCTTGAATCCGGATCGTCTATTTCACCATTCAGTCCCGCTTGTGGGTCGCGAAACTGTTGTATCCGAGCTGATCGCGTTTGCCGGTTCTCCTGAGAAGCGCATCGCAGTTCTTCAGGGGCGAGGAGGCATCGGCAAGACACGGATCCTCCGCGAGTTTGCGGACCGATATGATGCAGCGCATCCGGAACACGCCGTGCGGCTGCACAACGAAGGGGTGCCGGTGACGTTGGAGTCCTTGGATGAGCTCCCCGTCGCACCATGCATGATCATCGTTGATGACGCTCACCGGCTAAGTGATCTTGGACTCCTAGGGGCTTGGCTTCGGGAACATCCCGCCAGTAAGTTGATCCTCGGCACTCGCCTGCACGGAGTTGATTTTCTCGGGTCTCAGTTGGTTCAATGCGGCATCGACGCAACAGAGATCAATTGGCTGGCGCAGCTTGGCGACCTATCGAGGGAGGAAGTGAAGGAACTCGCCGAACATGTCCTGGGCGCCGAGCAGGAGAGATTCGTAGCTCGCCTAGTCCCCATTCAAGCGACCCATTTGTGAGAATTCGCGAGAATCTTCCAAAGAACTTGAAATCCCCCGCGTATTCCAGGTGTTTAATGAGGTAGGCAATATCTCATTCCCGGAAACCACGGAGGA
>JBJXGA010000110.1:0-24479 GCA_046152955.1 Planctomycetales bacterium
ACGGGCGCTATGTCGTGCTGTACTGCAAGTACGACATCAGTTGCGCCCTGGAACGACAAACCTCGGTCGTCTGCACCGGTTACGTCCATGAAGACGCCGTCCGGCTGGGGGTCAACATGGTGCTCTACGCACTGTTGCAATAGTTCACAACGCCATCACGAAGCCCATCTGTCCAAACACCGGGGGCTGGGTGTCGGTCAAGCCGAAGTTGAGTGACCCGAACCACATCCATCGCGGCGAGACTCTCCAGAAGGCGCCCCCCCCCACGGCCCGCCCTGACCCCTGCTGATAGAGGACTCCACCGTTGAAGTAGCCGTGTAGAAAGACCTGAAAGTCTTCGGTAAGATCGCGTTCCAGCGCCCATTGAAACGAGAAGACGTTGACGCTGAGATTGGACTGCTGCGTTTCCAGATCGACAAATCTGTGCCGGGGAATGAACCGGCGTTTCGTCACGACGTTGACCGCGTCCTGCACTCCCGTATAGCCAATTGTCCACTCAAAATTCGTTTTGTCGTTGAGCGGCAGATCGAAATTCAAATTGAGGCTCGGTTCCCAGCCGGCGGTGAACTGCGGGCTTCCCCAGTCGGTTTGCACGTACACTTCCAGAGACGCCGCCGGTAAAAGCCATTCGCGCTGGTCGTCCCACAGGTGAACTTTGAAGTCGAGTGCCAAGGGGCTGATGCCAAAGCTGGGCTGGCCCCCGGAAACATAGGTCAGTCCGGAGGCAAAGATGCGAAACTCGACGTCGTCCGTCACACCATAGCGAAGCAGAAACGGTGTCGTATATGAGGCGGGGGACTCCTCGTCGGCAGCCGCCAGCGTGAACGGGGCCAGTTCGACATAACACCGTCCCTTGGGGAGGGTGAACGCGCTGTTCGGAAAATCTCCCAGATCGGGACCGGGTTCTTTGACGTCCGGCCAGGGGCGCTGGCTGGGGAGCGGTTCGTCCGCATCGTGCGCCTCAAACAACTCTTTGAGTGTTGGCCAGCGGCCGCTGAAGAGTGCCGAGCCCAAGGGGGGCTCTGGCGTTTCGTGCATATCCGCTTTGGATTCGAACGGAGCCTGCTCTTCCGCTGTTGAGGGCAACCGTGCTCCATTCAGCCAGTCCTCTCCGGAAGGGTCAGTGAAGAAGGCCGGTGTGACAACCTCTGCGCTCGCTGTCGGCGATTCTGTGACCAAATGCGACTCGGAAAAGGGGAGCACCTGAGATGGGGGAGGCGCCGCAGCAGGATCCACGGCGAAGAGAGGTTTGGTCTGTGGACTCAGCCAGACCCCAAGCACGACAATCCAAAAGCAGATCCTGCGCCAATGGGTAACCCTCCCATCGCGGAGTCCAGTGCTGCAAATCCGTCGCAGGAGATGAGGCTGGGGAAGAGGCATATTCACCACGCCGCGACCGGAGGACGGAACGGCCACGCAACCACGGAGACAAACCAAGCGCAGAAAGGAGGGACAACCGCGTCATCGATGATATCGGTTCCAATTTTGCCGATCTTGACGATTAGGTAGGATCGGCGGAGTGTTTCTGGAACTCTCGTCACAGGAATGGGATTTTGGTGCCGATGCGCCAGGATTGACATCCCACTCCGATTCCCACCATGATCATGATAGAGAATAATGATTTATCTATTTTTCCCAGGGAGCCACAGGTGCCCACATTAACAGCTTATGAGCAGCAGCAGGTTCGCCGAATTGCCGGCTGGAAGGCCGAACCCCCCAGCTACATTTCGGGCCTGCTCGACAAGTTGACCCACCCGCTGGTGAAGTTGGCGGAAAAGGCATTGCCTGAAAACACGGTCGCCGAGGCGATCAGCGACGCCTATGCCTCTTCCGAAGTCTCGACGCATCGCGAAAAGGTGCTCCTCCGGGCTGGAGTCTCCGACCTGCACGAATTGCGGCGCGTCGACCTGGCGGTCTGCGACCGCCTGGCAGACGAGTTTGCTAAATTGGCGGAAGAAAAGGCGATGGCGGCCGGCGCGGGAACCGGAGGGGGGAATCTGCTCTCCGCCATGATCGTCGTTCGGTCACTTCTGGGGTATTGCCTGAAAACGATTCACACGGTGGGCTACTGCTACGGCTTTGGGACCGAAGAGCCGCATGAACGGGATTACGTCCTGGGTGTCATGCTGATCTCCTCGGCGGGAACGTTGAAGGAAAAGCAAAACGCGATTGTCACGGTGGGCAACGTTGAAGAAATGATCCTGGAGGAGGCGTTCGAGGAACTCATTGAAGACGCGATCGCGGAACAGATCCTTTCCTCGGGAGGCCTGACGGCGTTTCCCGCGGTGGGAATTCTGGCGGGGGCTTTGCAGTTCGCCACGATGACCCAGCACGTGGCGCGGATCGCCAAATTCACGTTCCAGGAACGCTGGTTGCGGGCGAACGGACGTCTTGAAACCCGAATTGCTCCGGATCGGGAGTATGCCAGATCCTGGGCGCGGCGTGTTGGCGCCAACGCCGCCTCGGCGATGTACTGGTCGACGTTTGGGCTCAGTTTTCTCGCCAGCGTACCGGCGCTCTGGATGTTCCGGTTCGTCCCGAAAAACCACGCTCTCGGACGCGGCATCGCCGACGGGAGGCGCGTGGCTGTCCAGGATGCCGTCCAACTTGTCGAACGGCTGCACCATCAGGCGGAAGCCGCGCCGGAGTTTGAACTCGCTCCCGTTTCAGCGACCTAGAGCCCTCAACCCAATTCACCCCCAAGCCACTCACTTTGTGAAGATCATGACCACTGAAGAAACACCGGCCCAGTCTCCCCCGTCCGATCCGATGAAAACCGTTGCCGCCGCGATGCAGTCCGCTGCCGCCACGGTCCAGGAAGGGGCGGCCAACGTCGCCACCCGCGTCCAACAGGCGTTGCCTGGCAGCAGGCGTTTGGTATCCAAGGCGGCCTACAATGGTGGATACTATCTGTCGTACGGGATCGTCTTTCCGACGATGTTTCTGTTCCATGTCATTCCCGGTGGGAAGACGCTGGCGTCCGGGTTTGTCGATGGCGCCGTTGCCGCCAGCGATTACGTACACGGACTGCGCGCCAGTCGCGAGAACAATCCGCCCGCTTGATCGAAGCGGTCAATTGCGGAGGCTTTGCAGCGGGGCGGGGATTCGGCCGGCGCGGGTGACGAAGGGGGTTCCTCCGCCAGCCGCATGCACAGGCATGATCACCGCTTCGCCGAACAGTCCCCCAAACACCACTCGCTCTCCGGCTCGCTTGCCGGGGACCGGAATCAATCGGCAGGCAGTGGTCTTGTTGTTGAAGACGCCGATCGCCATTTCATCGGCGATGATCGCCGAGAGGGTCGCGGCGTCGGTGTCCCCCGGCAAGGGGATCATATCCAGTCCCACCGAACAAACGCTGGTCATCGCTTCGAGCTTGGCGAGGGTCAAGTCCTGCCGCTCGACCGCCGCGGCCAGCGTGGCGTCTTCCATCGGCGGGATGAACGCCCCGGACAGCCCCCCCACCGAGGACGAGGCGAACAGTCCCCCCTTCTTGACCGCATCGTTCATCAGCGCCAAAGCGGCCGTGGAGCCAGGGGCGCCGATCCGATCGATCCCGATGAGTTGCAGAATGTCCCCCACGCTGTCCCCGACGTTGGGGGTGGGGGCCAGCGACAGATCCACGATGCCAAATTCCACCCCCAGGCGGGCGGCCACCTCGCGCCCCAGCAACTCTCCCACGCGGGTCACCCGAAACGCCGTCGATTTGATTTCCTCGGCGATCTCATTCAGGCGACAATCGGGGTGGGCGTCGAGCAGGCGTTCCAGCGACCGCTTGACGACCCCCGGACCACTCACGCCGATATGCAACACCGCGTCGCCGGCCCCTTCTCCCAGAAACGCCCCCGCCATGAACGGGTTGTCTTCCGGAGCATTGGCAAAAACGACGAGCTTGGCGCAGCCGAATCCCCCCCGATCAGCGGTCGCCTCGGCGATTTCTTTGAGCTTGTGCCCCAGAATCGCCACCGCGTCCATATTGATTCCCGATTTGCTCGTGGCCACATTGATCGAAGCGCAAACTCGCTGCGTCTGCGAAAGAACTTGCGGCAGACTCTCCAGGAGATCGCGCGCTCCCGTGGAGAGCCCTCCCTGGACTAGCGCGGAAAACCCCCCCAGCAGGTCCACCTGCACTTCCGCCGCGGCTTCGTCCAGGGTCTGGGCCACCGCCAGCATTCCGGCGACTCCATGTCCGTCGGCGATGCGCGCAATGGGAGTAACCGCCAATCGGCGATTGACGATCGGAATTCCGTAGCGGGCGGAGACCGTCGCGCACGCCTCGGCCAGTCCGGACGCCACGCTGATAATCCTGCGACGGATTGCGTCACACATTGCCGTCAGGTCGCGTTCCACGCAACTGGCCAGGCTGATCCCCATCGTAATCGTCCGGACGTCGAGATGCTCTTCCTTGACCATCCGGAGCGTGGAGAGAATGTCCTCTGTGTGTGGCATATCCGAACTTTGCAAAAGGATTATTGAATCATCGATCAGGGAGCAGATTGCGGCGCGGGGACGACGTTCCAGGGGACACCACCCCGCCGGCGCTCAGGAGTTCGCGATCCGCCGCGCCAGACCGATTTTCACCGGGCGGGGATCGTTCGTGGCGGCAAAGATGTTCTCGTGCTGGAGCGTGGCTGAGAGGCCGATCGGGGCGCCCAACTGCTCCAGTTCGGAACGCAGGGCCAGCGCATCGACTCCCATCGGAATCGCCAGTTCGAGAATCATGACGAAGTTCTTTCCGCCATCGCTGCGCAGGCCGTACAAGTCGGTGATGTCGATCCGTTCGCGCGCCAGCCGCCCGGAGATCTGTGCGACAATTCCGGGGGTGTCGTGCCCCGTGAGGGTCAGATAGAACTTTTCCACCCCCTCGCCTGGAGAGGGCTGGAACGTTTCCTGCGAGGGATCTTTGAGGATCACCTCCACTCCGAACGGTCGGCAGACCCCTTCCAGATGGCTGACGATCACCTTGGGATCGCGATGGTCCGGAAAGTCTGCCGCCAGGATGATCGTAAAGAACTGCTGCATCACCGTCTGGCTGACTTCATGGATGTCTCCCCCCAGTTCTCCCAGGGCGGTGGAGATCGCCGCCATAATGCCAGTGCGGTTGGCGGCCATCAGTCCCAGGACATAGCGTTTCGACAAGGGCAAGCTCCCCGAAAGGTGGGCGAGTGAATCAGAAAAGACGTGTGAGGCCGCTGGGTGAGGGAGGAGCCCCCAGGGGGAACCGCCTCTGGACTCATGGCGAGGTCGGCTTCTTCCCTGTCGCCGTCGCCACCCAGCTTGTACCATTGTAGTCACTTTGTCTCTCCCTGTCCGCTGTGGCGTCTTGTGGAAATTCCGGCTGGCTGATCCATGCTGCAAATGCCGCGTTTGGTTTCGCTGCTCCTGATGGGCACGCTGATTGTGGTGCTGGGACTGACGTTCTTCCAGGTGCTGGCGCCGTTTCTAATGCCGTTGTTCCTGGCGGGCATCCTGGCGATGATGTGCCAGCCGATCTACCGGCGGATTCTGGGATGGACCAAGAATCGGGTTTCGCTGGCGGCCGGGCTGACCACCCTGCTGATCCTGGCGTTGCTGCTGGTTCCCACAATTCTGGGAACGATGTCGGCTGCCGACCAATTGGACAAGCTGGCCCAGAAAAAGTTCGGCGGCCGCGATTTGAAGGTGTTGATGAGTTCATTGCGGACCAATCCCACGATTCAAATGATGATCCACCGCTACGGCCAATGGACCGGAAATCAGGTGGAATTCGACTCCATCGAGGAGGAGGTCGACGCCTGGATGCGCGAAACCTCCGCGGCGCTGTCGAAAAAAACGCTCGGGCTGGCCGGTTCCACCCTGAGCCTCGTGGGCCGCGCCGTAGGGCTCGTAGTGGGCGCGATGACGTTTGTGATCGCCTTCTATTATTTTTTGTTCGATGGCCCGGCGCTGATCGAGGCCACGATCAGTCTGATCCCTGTCCACCGCGACTACCAGCGGCAGTTGATCGGCCAGTTCGATCAGGCGGTCCGGGCGGTGGTGTCGGCCACGTTTGCAGCAGCGCTCGGCCAGGGGATCGCGACCGGCATCGGCATGCAGATCGCGGGTTTTCATCACTTTTTCATCGTCACAATTCTGGCCACTCTCACGGCGCTCGTCCCGGTACTCGGAACCTGGCTGGTTTGGGGACCGTATGCGTGGTGGCTGGCGTACAACGATCAGTGGGCGGCGGCGATCATGCTGACGCTGTACGGCGTGGTGTTCGTGGGGTTATTGGACAACATGATTCGCACCTACGTGCTGCACAGCAACGTCAAACTGCATCCGCTGTTGGCGTTCGTCAGCGTCCTGGGAGGGATTCAAGTCCTGGGGCTGTGGGGGGTCTTCATCGGGCCGATTGTCGCCTCCTGCCTGCACGCGCTCGTCCGCATTTTCAACACCGAATTGCAGGCCTTTTCGCTGGAGCGACAACTGCCGGCCGCAGCGACGGTCGATCGCGGCGCCTCCACCGAGATCATGAGCGCTTCCGAATTGAAACGCCGCGACCTGCCGCCGACTGAATTTGCCGCGCCAGTTACGGTTCCACTGTCCAAATCCAATTCGGCGCCCCCCGCTGTCTCCGGCCCCCCGAAGGAAAACAAGTCGGACCCGGCGCGGTAGCCAGATGCTTTTGCCGGGATTCGCTTGCCGGACGCCCGTGTGTATTGATGAAGCGGAGATCGTACATGTTGCCGGAAAGTTCGTCGCGAAAACTCGTATGTCTGGTGGCGAGTCATGTTTTGATTGCTGCAGTGTTGGCGAGACCGACGTCCCCAGTATTGCAGGCTGCCGAGCCGGATTCAGGAGGAGTGCGGTTTCTGCAGGCATGGGGCCAAGAGGGATCCCAGCCCGGCGAGTTCCACTTTCCGATTGGCATCGCCATCAACGCGGACGACGAAATCATCGTCACGGACTTCTACAACAATCGATTACAGAGGTTTTCAACAGACGGCAAGTTATTGGCGGTTGTCCCCGTCCTGTCCACTCCCGGAGGGATTGCGATCGGCCCGTCAGGGAGCGTGCATTTGGCTCATTTTGCGGAGAAGAAGCGGGAAGAGCGACCAAATGATCAGATTTCTGTATATGACTCGAGCGAAAAATTGCTGCGCCAATTTGGCCGGACTGGAACCGCGGAGGGAGAATTCGATTGCCCAGGGGGACTGGCTGTGAGTGCGGATGGACGCATCTACGTCGCGGACCAGACGAACCGGCGAGTGCAGGTCTTTGATGGTGATGGCCGGTTTCTTTTTCAGTGGGGGCAGTATGGAACCGGGGATGGAGAATTCGGCGGCATGGTCTCGAAGCGCTCGCGCGTCGGGGGGCCGCAATTCCTGGCGATGGACAGCCAGGGTCACGTCTACACGACGGAAGGTTCGATGGGCCGCGTCCAGAAGTTCACCGCGGAAGGAAAATTCGTACTCGCCTGGGGAGACAACTCAGACAAACCCGGCAGCTTTGGCGGAAAGTTCGCGGGTTTCAAAGATCGTCAAGCGACTCTTCAGGGACCGGTTGGCATCTGCGTCGACAGCCACGATCGGATCTGGGTCAGCGCGGTTTGCGGTCGCATTCAACAGTTCACGAGTCGAGGAGAATTCCTTTGTGGCTTTGGAGAAGCTGGAGACACGCCGGGGAAATTCTACGCCCCGCACGGGCTGGCTTTTGACACTCATGGCCACTTGTATGTGGTGGATTCCTTCAATCACCGTATTCAGAAATTCGCAGTCGAGTAGTTCCAGGCCAAGTCTGGAACAGGTCTTTTGGGGTTCCGTAGATCCCTCTGCGAGACAGCCGCGGTCCCTCATTTCTCGTTCTTTCCAAAGCAGAACAAATGCCCGCTCGTCCGGACATACAAGCGTCCGTCGGCGATCGCTGGGGTGGCGAAGGCGTTTTCGCCCAATTCGGAATTCCAGATTTCCTGCCAGTCATTGTCGGCATCGAGAATCGTCAGTTCCCCCCGCTGGCTGACCGTGTACACCTTGCCGTCCCCGGCCACCGGTGAACTGAAATAGCCTCCCGTCGCTTTGAGTCGCCCCTGCCGCGTCGTCTGTCCAGAGGCGGCATCGGTGACCGAATAGATCCCCCCATCCTTGACCATAAAAATCTCACCGCGAAGATAGAGGGGGGATGGGCAATACGGGAGGAGCTTGTTGTGCCGCCAGGCGACGCGTGTGGCGGTGATGTCTCCGGTTCCCCCCGGCTTGATCGCCACGATCCCGTTTCGGGCACTCTCGAAGACGCGGCGCATCGACTCGTATTCGGTCTGGGTGATTCGCCCATCTTTATCGCGGTCGATCTGCGTGAACCGCTGTTTCACCGCTCCCTCGGGCGCTTCGTCCTTTTCCAGAGCCCCATTCCCGTTGGCATCCAGTTGGGCGATCACGTCGGCGAACGGGTCCGCGGTGATCCGATCCGTTTCGTCACCTCCGGGTGACCAGCAGGCGGCATACAGCAGACCGTCGTCCCCCACCACGGGGGTCATGTTGATGATTCGCGCCACCCCCCCGACGCTCCACAGTTCGGCCCCCGTCTCGAAATCATAGGCCACGATCCGCAGCGTCGCGGCTACCACCACCTGTTTGCGGCCCCCGACGTTCCAGATGATCGGAGTGCAATAATTCCGCGGAAACTCCGACCGATCGACTTTCCACAGCACCTCACCCGAATGCTTATCCACGGCCATCAGGAACGAGTCGGTGTCATGGTCCTGACAGAGTAGCACCCGGTCATCGACGATGATCGGCGAACTCCCCGCTCCAAAATCGTTCTTGAATGGCCCCATCGCGATCTGCCACAGCGGCTTCCCCTCCATGTCGTAGCAGTAGAGCCCGGCTGATCCAAAGAAGCTGACGACGCGCGAGCCATCGGTGGCGGGACTGGACTGTGCCGGATTTCCGACGCTGTGGAATTCTTCCAGCCGCTCGTGCGGCGCGATCGCCTCCCAGCGGATGGCGCCGGTACGCCGGTCCAGGCCGATCGTCACCAGTTGCGCGTTCCGCAGTCCGGTCACAAAGATGCTGTCGCCGGAAATGGCCGGCGACGAGTGCCCGGTCGGCAGCGGGGCTTTCCAAACGAGGTTATCCTCCGGCCCCGCCTTGTCAGGGAGCGGGGCCTCCCGGTCCGGGCGACCGGTGGCGTTCGGTCCACGAAACTGCGACCAGGAACCCGCCTGAGTCAGCGCCGAACAAAGCGCGACGTTCACACACAAGAACAGGCTGACTGTCACAGGTCGGGTCATCGTTTGGGTTCCCCCAGTGGTGGAAGCGGTGTTCAAATCGGCCGGCGCGAGTCGGCCCATCCGGCCGTACGGTGCGTCAGTCAAACCAGCAGTCTACTCCGCTGCGATTCGACAGGGAAGTGCTGCGGCTCTGCCTGGGCCGCCAGCCGTTGACTGTGATGTGCGAATGGGAATCCTGACGGAGCAAGCGGAGCCGCGGTTACTGCGAAGCAGTTGGACACGATAGCCTGGGGTCGCGCAGCGCACCCCAGGAAAGGCCGCCCTCCAGGTGGTTACCGCGAAGCGGTTGCACATTCGGCTTGGCAACGGACGGGCCGGGGTTCTGAAGTCAGTCGGCGGAATCGCGAGGGGATGGGGAAGGCAGAATGATCTTCGGCAGAACAATGGCGATGCTGCGGGCCACCAGTGAATTTGCGCGGTATGGCGTTTTGCTCTGCGACTTAGTTTTTCAAGGAACGACTCACTCAGGCAATGATCGCGGCAATCCCTGCCCTGCCGCCATTTCTTTGCCGCAGATCGTTCTGCCTTAATCCTCCAACGGCCCTCTATGGAGTTTTCCTGGCAGTTCCCGCGCCTCCATGTCGATGGGAGTGGATCGCCGCTTCGAGAGGAGATCACGGCGCGGCCGATGGCTGCAACCAAAACCCGAATCACCGGTCAGGTTGAGGACAGGAAAATCGGGGACAGGAAAATTATTCCCCTTCTTCAATTTTCCTGTCCCACATTTTCCTGTCTTTTCTTTTGCGTAGACTCATCACCTGGCCTCGCTGCCTGCGGCGTTGGCTGCGAAGAATCTCCTCCCCGTAACAAGATTCTGTCGGATTGCGGTGCGGAGATCGTCCGGCCGCGGTTGGCCAAACGATCCCCGTATCGATCGCTGGCAATGGGTATTGTTTCGAGTCCATAATGCCACAGGCCATTTCCCTCTCCGCGACCTCCGTGTCTCCGCGCGAGGCCCTTTTTTCCACCGCTTCATGGAACCAGGAAACCCTCGAAGAACGGGAAAAACACGGGCCAGTCGCCTCCAGCGATCCCATCATGTGGCCCGCTTCATTGTCGGGAGTTCTCTCGTCGCAACAATCATTTTGGCGTGACAAGATTCTGGCGGATTGCTCACGCGGAGACGCGGAGGCGCGGAGAAGTTCGGGCCGTGGTTCTCCAAACAATCCCCATTCAATCGAGCTTCTTTCGTGTCGTTCGAGTATTTCGTGGTTCATTCTTCTCTCTGGCGCAGTTCGCTCTGGCCTGATCGGGTCAAAGAGTTTGAACCACGAAATACACGAAGAACACGCGAATCAGTGGGCGACCGGTCTCTGAATAGGTCCAGACTGTCCTGACTCCGGTCGTTCTTGCCGGTTGCGCCGGTTTTTCCGCTCGGTTTGCCGGTCGGGCGCCGATACGAGTCGATTCGACGCGGTCCCCCGTTGCGGTTCACGGACGGCTCACAGATACTGAATGGGCTGCAATTCGTTCGAGTCGAGATCGGAGGCCGGAACGTGCAGCAGCCCTTTTCGGCAGACTCCACGCGATGGCGAGTATGCTTTATGAACCCCAGTCAGATCATTCCGGCGCTGTTTGATTTCGTCAAGTCGATCCTGCGGATCGCGTGGGTGCGGCATCGCGTGATACTCGATGCGATGACGGTGGCCGCCGTGGGGGCGGTGTGCTGGCTCTTTTGGCGAGGCGCCAGTCCTGACGTCGTGGTGTACGTGGGCCCGCCTGATTCCTCCAGCGCCCGCGCAGGGTTGGAGGTCGTCTCCGAACTGCGAAACACCGAATCGCCGGCCGGCGTGCGCTACCGCGCGCGGGTGGAATACACCAATGGCTTCGACGACGTGCGCCAGCGGTTGCAGACTTCCAATGACACCATTGCGATTGGATTCCTCAGTGAATTGGAGTCGCGGCAGACCGACGGCGAAGACCAGCGCCGCGCGCTGAGTGTCCTGTTGCCGCTCGATTGGGACTATCTGCATGTCATGTGCAGTGTCGACTTCCTGCGCTCGATTGAGCGCCGCGCCGGCAAAGTTCCGAAGAACCTGTCGGAGATATTGGGATACCTGGAGCGGCCGCAGCGGATCTTCTTGGGGCCTCCCGGAAGCAACTCGGTCAAACTGGCGGAGCTGATCCTCAAGCAGTATGACGTCAGTCCGACAGTCCACCAAGCGCTGGGGATCAACGACTGGTCCGGAATGCGGCAGGGATTTCGAGAACGCAAGATCGATCTGGCGTTTTATTGCGGCCCGCTCGGTTCCAAGACGGTGTTCAATGTCGCCGACGACGAGACCGCGGCGCTGGTGGGGGTAGGCCCCATCACCAAAGCGCTGCGATTGACGCAAAACATCGCCATCGCCCCTGCCAATCTGCCGGAGAATCTGGCGCGGGCGGTCGTCGCTCCTCCCGCGCAAGACAGCAGCCTTCCGGCCGATCATTCGGGGGAGACGACTCCGGAGACACCGATACCCTTTTGTCGTCCGGACCTGGAGACCATTTCGGTTCGGCGCTTCCTGGTGTGCAGCAGCACGCTCTCGACCGACGACGCCTACGTGATGGCTCGCGCCGGGCGCAAGGCCTTGGAACAGGACTACCCGATTGACCTGAAACTCTCCGATCCCCCCTTCGTTCGCGACGTTCAGGCGCCGGCATCACAGTTGCGACTCCACGCCGGAACGGCCCTGCTCCGGGATCAGCAGTCGCTCACGATGTGGCGCGATCCGACCACCTGGCCGAGTTGGCTGCAGCTTACCGCGTTGGGTGTCTTGGTGGCGCTGGGGGTGGAGATACTGCGGATGCTGCAGCGCAGGCTGGATGAACTGGCGGGCCTGGCTTCTGCAGAACCTGCGCCCGGCACTGCCGCAGCGGCTCCCACGCCGGACAAGGCCTACCAGGGTTTCAAACAGCGGATGGAGGGGCTGGAGGCGGAACTGGAGCAGCAGGCGTTTGTCGAATCGGCGTCAAAGTCGGCCGACTGGATGCAGCGGATGCGGCAACTGCGCGAAGAGATTCGTGCGGCGACGGAGCTTTCGGAACCGCATCGCGATTCGTTGTTGCGCGATTTGGCCCTGGCGGTGCAGTTCATGTCGCTGCGCCGCGAAACGCCCCCGGCGAAACAGCGCGGGCGGAAGACCAGCGCCGCCGAGTCGGTCGAACCGGCAACGCACAAGGCCGCTGCCGATCCGCGTGACGACGAGCCGACGGCTTGATCCCCCCCTGCCCCGCCCGAACGGGATGCTCGTCAATCGGGCCACTCAAACCGAGCTGCCATCGGCATCCGTCGTCCCGAGCCAAACGCCCGTTGCGACAATTTGATGCCGGGGGGCATCTGGCGGCGTTTGAATTCGTTCCGGTCGAGCCGCCGCGCCACCCAGCGGACGGTCTCTTCGGGATACTGCTTGCAAAGCGTCGCCACCGAGGCTTCTTTTTCGATCAGCCCTTCGAGGATCGCATCCAACAGCGGGTAGGGGGGGAGCGTGTCCTGGTCGAACTGGTTCGGCGCCAGTTCGGCGCTGGGGGGCTTGGTCAGCGAGCGCTCGGGAATCACTTCGCGGCGCTCCCGCGTCGAGTTGATGTAGCGGCAGACGGCGTAAACGTCGCGTTTGAAGACGTCCGCCAGTACGGCGAAGCCTCCCGCCATGTCCCCGTACAGCGTGCAATAACCGACCGCCAACTCACTCTTATTCCCCGTGGCCAGCGCCAGCCAGCCATGCCGATTGCTGCGGATCATGACCAGCGCCCCGCGGATGCGGGCTTGCAGGTTTTGGTCTGCCAGACCTGCCGGCTGCGACGCCAGATCCTCCTGAACAATCGCTCCTCCCTCGTATGCGCGGTGCATCGTGTCGATCGGAACGACATCGCAGGCAACTCCCAATCCGGCCGCAAGCTGCAGTGCGTCGGCCACGCTGTGGTCGCTGCTGTAGCGACTGGGCATCGCCAGTCCGTGGACATGGTCCGGTCCGAATGCCTGTACCGCGAGGTAACACGCCAGCGCGCTGTCGATCCCCCCCGAGAGTCCCAGCACGCAATCGCGAAACCCGCTCTTGCGACCATAGTCCTTCAGCCCCAGGATCAGGGCGTCGAGAAGGTCCGCCTCGCGCTCGCGCCCACTCCATAGGGTCGGTTCCGGCCCCTCTTCCCTCAGTCGGTCAGTCTCGATGATCGCCAAGTCTTCGGCAAACGGCGCCAACCGCAGCGCAGTTCTCCCCGTGGCGTTCAGTACGAAGCTGTTCCCATCAAATACCAAATCGTCGTTCCCCCCCACCTGGTTGACAAACAAAAACGGCGTCCGGTGCCGCTCCACGTGGCGCTGCACCAGGCGCGTGCGGCGGTCCGGCTTGTCGATTTCGAAGGGACTGGCCGACAGATTGATCATGAGATCGACCCCTGCCGCCGCCAGTTCCGCCACCGGATCGTGGCGACTTTCCGGTTTCAGGTGGTAGGTCGTCCCCGGTTCACCATACCAAGCATCTTCGCAGATATGCACCCCCAGCCGGAGCCCGCCGAATGACAGCGGGTGGGCCGACTCAGCAGGCAGAAAATAACGCCGCTCGTCGAACACGTCGTAATTGGGGAGCAGGCATTTGTGGATGGTGTGCAACACCTGTCCCTGATGGAGCAGGCTGGCGGCATTGCCGATACGTCCCTCGGGAAGCTGTCGGCACGAGGGGTGTCCCACCAGCAGGGCCAGCGCCGGATCGACCCCCTGCGCCAGGCGTTCCACCGCCCGGTCGCACGCCGCCGCAAACCCTTCCCGCAACAGCAGATCCTTCGGCGGATACCCACTGATCACCAATTCGGACGCCACGAGCAACTCGGCTCCCAGGGTCCGGGCATTGGCGGCAGCGGCGCGGAGGAGTTCGGAATTTCCCTCCAGGTCGCCGACGGTCGGGTTGAGCTGAGCAATTGCGATTTTCATAATTTGAATCGTCAGGTAAGCTCATTCTAAGGAATGCCCATTCGATCCAACAGCCAGACGGTCGATCGGTCATCCGAAGAGGCTGTGGAAAGGAATCCCCGGCCAGGTTCAGTCACCCGATGCTCACCCGCGGCGTGCCTCACGGCACATCGTTCACCACCTCCAGAGACTTGCCGCACGACCGTTTCCGTCATCGCTCGCCCCATTTCAAGGAAGAGACACGCCATGCGCTCCGCCACACCGACACTCGTCCTGACGCTACTGCTGCTGATGGGAGGCGGTTCCGTCATCGCGCAGTCTCGGAAACCTTCGTCCAAGGAGGCGGCCCCACCGCTAGTCGTGGTTGGCGGAAAGACGATTTCTGCGGCTGATCTGGACCGCCGCATGAAGACTCGGCAAGTCCCTGCCGAAATGCGAGAAAAGCTCCGTCGCCCGTTCCTGGAGGAAATGGCCGACGAAATCCTGATTCGGGAGTTTCTGGCGGCGAAGAAGATCAGCGCGACGAAACAGGAAGTCGACCGCGAGGTGAAACAGATTCACGATCAGGCGGCCCGGAATGGGGCGAATCCCGAAACGGTCCTGATCGAAGTCGGCTACACCACCCAGTCGCTTCGCCAGGAGCTGTCGCTCCCCTTGGCCTGGAAGCACTACTTCGAGCGGACGATTACCGCAACGGAAATTCAAGAACACTTTCGAACGCACCGGTCCGAATTCGATGGAACCAAGGTGCGCGCCCGGCAGATCGTTCTGAAGGTCGCCTCCACCGACGAAGCCGACTGGAAGGCGGCGGAGGAGTTGCTGGCCGATCTGAGACAAAAAATCAGCCAGGGAACGCTCGATTTTGCCGACGCCGCGCGCGAACACAGCTATGCTCCCAGCCGCGAACAGGGAGGAGACGTCGGCTACTTCCCCTACAGCGGCAAAATGCCGGCGACGTTTGCTCACCAGGCGTTTCAACTTGAAGAGGGAGAATTGAGCCAGCCCTTCCGGAGCACGTTCGGCGTCCATCTGTGCGAAGTGACCGACCGCATTCCGGGCGACCTGAGCCTGGAAGATGTCCGCGACGAGGTGATCTCGCGCATGTCGAAGGATCTGTGGAAACAGACCGTTGCGGATTTGAAGAATAAGTCGAAGATTGAATGGAAAACGACTCCCTGACGCCTGGAAGTCGCGATGGAGTTTCAGTGGCTTTCGTCACTCTTGGCCAGGCTTCACTTCCTGCTCAGCCGCCTGTCTGGCCGGCGCCGGAGGAGCGGTATGCGGGGTATAATAGGCGACGATCGCCGCGCAGATCACGATTCCCGCGATCCCCACCCAGAGCAGAGGATTGATCTGCGCATGCCCCGACTCCTTCCAGACAGACACGAGCGCCGAAACCGTGACGGCGCCGCCGAAGACGATCGGCATGACGATGAATGGTTTACCCCCGCTGAACATCGCCAAAGTCAACGTCAGGGCGCCGAACGCTCCCAGCGATCCTGCCGCCAGACCCCACAGCGCACCGGGACCGGTGAATGAAAAATTGTCCCCCTTGTACAGCATCCCCAGAATTCCTCCGCCGATTCCCCAGACCAGATAGGCGATGCCGATGGCGACATACGGCTTGAAGGGGCTCTTCAAAAATGTTCGCGATTCGGCCAGTACCGGACCATAAGTCCCCCAGAATACAGCCGTCAAAATCGCGAACATCACCGGATACTTCATGGCATTCCTCAAAGAACATGGAACCAGCCGGGAGACTCCCCGGAAAAATTCCGCAGGACAAAGCACTATTCACCGCATTGGGCGGCTATCGTAGCGAATGCCGCCCGCAGCGCGTAGCGAGCATTCCGCCGGTTTCGGCTCTTGGTCCGGGGATCGACCCCAGCGGGGTCGCAGCCATTAGCCAGGGGTTGAGCGCAGCGATACCCCTGGTTCGGATTCCAAGGTTCTCCTGACCCCGTTGGGGTCACAGGTGGGGGGCCGGCGAGTTGCGCCACCCATCAATCGTTCCTGTTCTGCTAAGTTAAGAAAGCGCCGAATTGCCGGTCGGCCACCCGTTCTGCGGTCACTCCCGCACGACTTCGATGGAATACGGGTAATCCGGAAAGACAAACGCCCTCGGCTGAGCGCCGTTGACGACTGCCGTCGTGGGGTAGACCCTGACCCCCTTTTTCTCTGGCGAGTCGAAGCTGATGACCCGTCCGTTCCCAAAGACGAGCAACAACTCACGGCTCATCCAGGCGGACATTCCCCTGGCGAACTTCGATTCGGGAGTTTTCCAGGATATTGTCACGCGCGACGATCGGCTTGCCGGCTCCGGTTGAATCGTCGATCGTCAGGAGAACCCCTTCGAAGACATTTCCGGTGACGACCGTATTTCCAGCGCCGATTTTGAGCGGCAGCGACCCGGCTGCCCCGTGAAAGATGCTGTTGCCGGTGATCGTCGTTTCGGTCCCGCGAATGTCCATCGCCAGGCGCAGTTGGCCCCCGTCGTCCACGCGAATCACGTTGTTGCTGATCACGTGGTGTTTGGACCGGGCCCAGGTGCGAAATCCAATATCGATGTCCCCTCCCGGTTTGACATGCAGAATGTTGTCGGACATGGCGATGTGGTTGCCGCGATCGGAGCCGAAGGCCACATGCGTCCGGCCGGTGATCTCTGCGTAGTTCCCCCGGATCTCCCCCGGCCCGGTCAGAATTTCCACGACATCCGAATCGGCGTTCTCCAGAAAATTATCGAGGACGCGCATGCCGGCCCCCTCCAGCATGATCCCCAGGCGGCGCGCATTGAGAATCTGGCAATGACGGATCGTGATGTGGTGGACATCGTCTCCCCCCGAGCCTCCCGGTTCGCGGCAATACCCTTTGATGCCGCAAAACTCGAACCGCGCGTGTGAGACATTCGGATCCCCCGCGCCCAAGGGGTTTTGCTCGCGATTGGCGTCGACCACCAGGTCGCGGATCGTGATGTGTCCCACTCCGCTGCCGATGATGCGGATCACGTTGGTCTCCTGCTGCGGCGCCTGAACCAGCCTCGTGGCGGTGCCGCGCCCCGCCAGGGTCACGTGCGAGCGTTCGATCAGCACCCCTCCGAGTTTTCCGGCAATGCGGCGGATGTCAAACGTTCCTTCCGACAATTGCACTGTCCCTCCCGATTCCGGAAGCGCCCTGATCGCCGCGTTGATTTCTTCCTGATCGCCGGTGCCGTCCCCGACAAAGCGCGCGGCGGCCCGCGAGGAGGGCGCGGCGTCATGGGCCGCGACCAGGATCGTCGCGGCGCCAAGGGAGAGAGCGTCCGATCCGGGAGCGCTCGGCTGGGCTGGCGCTGTTCCGCGAGAGGGAGCGCCCAGGGTCACCAGTCCGAATGCCAGTCCGAATGCCAGTCCGATCCAGGGGAGCCAGGTCAAACACGTGCGTTTCATTCGCGATTTCCCTTCAGAATAGGGTTGAGCTTGTCAGGGTTGGCGGTGCGTTGCCGTGGGCGACGCCCAGGAATCGATCGTCCCCAGGCTTGGATTGCGGCGCCGTCAGATGCGATTCACGCGTCGTTTGGGTTATACTGTTAGGATGACCAGTCGAGCAACACGCAGGGACCGGTCACTTCCAACCCGAGGGAGTCTGCGCGGCGTGATCATCCCCTGCAATCCAGCGGGATCTTAATACGGCGACAAGATTTTCAAGTCGCGAGAGTGTGAGATAGAACCACGGATAACACCGATGGACACGGATGATCAGAGGATCGAGTCACAGGTGATGATCCGTGTCCATCCGAGTTATCCGTGGTCAAGTCCCTTTTGGTTGCGGCCATCGGCAGCGCTGTGAATGAGTGTTGTGCGAAGTTTCGAGGAGGCCAGCCATGACAACGAAGAATGCACGGCGGGGATTGACGCTGGTTGAGTTTCTGGTGGTGGTCATTGTTGGGTTTGTGCTGTTGGGGCTATTGATTCCCGGAATCATCAACGCCAGGGAATCCGCCCGAAGGTCGCAATGCAAGCTCAACTTGCATCAAATCGGTCTGGCACTTCATAACTACCATGATCAATATCGATTGTTCCCCCCAGGTTATGTGTCAGGCGCCGCCCCACCGTCCACCGCCAATGGTTGGGGATGGAGTGCGCAGCTCCTTCCGTTTATGGAATCGTCACCGATCTACAGTTGGACAAATTTCAATCTTCCGGTCGACGACCCTTCGAATCGGCGCACGGCTGAAGTAGTTTCCCCGTGGTATTTGTGTCCCTCGGATGCCGAAAGCAAAAGTCCGTTTCCGATTTCCGACCTCCAGGGGACGTTGGTGATGAACGCCGGTCCCAGCAGTTATGCCGCCATTTGCGGTGACTCGGAGAGTCGGACCGACGTGACCTGGGCCAACGGGCCATTCTTTCGAAACAGCAACACGTCCATCCAAGAGATGCGGCGTGGTTCGAGTTCGACGGCAATCATCGGCGAACGCGCCTGGGGAATGGCGATGGGAACCTGGGTTGGCGCCCCTGACCGCGGCATACTCCGAGCAGGTTCCAGCAATCGCTGGAAACAATCGACGTTGCCCAGTCCGGCGTTCGTCCTGATGCGCAGCGGGTGGATCAATCGATTCACCGATCCTGCCGGTGGGCTGGACGAGAGCTCCTCTTTTCATCCGGGAGGCGCGCACCTGCTCTTTGGAGACGGCTCGGTCCGATTCATGGCCGCTGTCGCCACCGACGGCCCCGAGCACGATTTGCTCGACGCCATGGGACGGCTGGCGGGTGACGAGAGCGACGAATCGGATCCGTAATCCGCATCGCGCGTCGGAATCGTTGTGCATCACACGATCTCCAGGGCAGGTTGGGTCTGCTCCATATATTTCCGCTGCGTGGTGTCGGTTTGCATGGCAGCGAGTCTGCGATGTACTCCCCGCCCAAGGCGATTGATTCGAACCGCTGCGCAGTCACACTTGGTCCTCCGGCAATGTCCCGAGCGGATCGCACAAATGGCCGGCCTTCTGGTCTGGCACCAGCCACGCCCCCTGCTTCGTCGCCTGGTCAGTTGGCTGATCTTTTGCTTGGTGCGTCACGTGCTCTGGCAGTTGTTCGCAGGCTGGATTGGCGCTTGACCGGTGGGCTGACGCCACACCGTTCGCCAGGTGGTTGGCCACCGCTGAGCTTGTCTCAGCGGGGCGATGCCTGTCAGCTACCAAGCCAGGCTTCGCGGGACATCGCTCTCCATCCGAGCTTGCCTCGGTGGAAGCACGCCTCGCGCATTACCGGGCGTCGTTTCGCAACGTCAGCCTGTCCGGGGAGACGACTCGGCAACGAGTGCAGCGCATGGACGACTCGGCAGTGCGTGCAGCCCATGCCAGACGGCAGGTCGAAATGCTTGTCATGCTGGCTCCCCGTCATCGCGAAGCGTTTCAACAAGGCCGACTCTGCGCGAGGCGTGCTTCCGCGGAGGCGAGCTCCGCGGAGAGCCGGTGGCGTGCATGGCGCTTGTCAGGTAGCTGCCAGGCAGCGCTCCATTCAGACAAGCTGAGTGGAGGCGAGGCGTATCAGTTGCCAGGTACCCTAAAACAGGAACCTTAAAAGGGGTTCGAATTCGACAACCGCTCGACCCTCATCGCCCAAGCCACCTCCATTCTGCTGGCCGATTGGCACGTCCCGTCCCTCTTTTCGCCGCCGCGCCCCCCCCCGTGATAACGGCGCGTGCGCGCGCGGCAATGGCCTCTAGCGAACGTTCACCGATGCAGCGGCGGCCATAGACGGGCGGCCCATAGTCTGGACCTCAGCCGACCCCATTCGGACCACACCCACTCCCCCCCCGCGGCTCGACTGACTACCCGAGCCGCCATACATTTGCTGCGCTCCGCAATCACGCCCGGAAAACTTCACTCCGCCCTTCGGGCGTGGTACATCACTTCCGGGGGCGTTGTCGTTTCAGGAAACGCTGTTGCGCAGGATCGATCAATGGCCTCCTGGGGCCCTCGTCTTTTCCCAACGGAGTGGTTCAGGGTTGGCGTTTGCCCAGCGGTGGCTCGGGTGGAACCTCGCCCTCCCAGGGGGGTGCCCAAATTCCCCGGCACCCTTCCTACGTAGCCACATTCGCCAGAATGTGGGTGATCGCTGCTCCACCCACGTTTTGGCAATCGTGGCTACCGCCAGGATTCACGGGCACACACCCTCCCAGTGGGGTTCGATCATTCCCCGCGCAGCGTTGCCAAGACTGGCGTTTGAACTGCGCTGCGGACGGCGGCGAGTGAGGCGGACATGCCGACGGCGAAGACGGCGGCGACGATGGTCGCGACGTCGCGCCAGGGAATGTCCGCGCCGGTGCTCAAGAGGTGTGGCAACATCGCCAGCATCGCTGACAGGGCGCCGCAGGCCAGACCCCAGGCTAATATGAGGGCATTTTCGCACAGCACCAGCCAGCCCAGGCTGGCATGGCGAAAGCCAACCGCCCGCAGCAGGGCCAGTTCGCTGCGGCGTTCCAGAACGTTTCGGAGCATGACCGTTGCCAGGCCGATGGTCCCCAGGAGCAGGCCCAATCCTCCCAGCGCCTGGAATGTCGAGAGGTAGGTGTTCTGCACCGCCAGGAAGCTGGCCAGGCGGTCGGCGACGCGCTCGGCATCAAAGCCGGGGAGCTTGGCTTCCAGCAGTTCCCCCACCTCGCGCGCCCGCGTGCCGCTGGCCTCGATCAGGAAATACCGCGCTCCCACGCGGGAGGGAAACAACTGCCGAAACGGCCCCTCTCCCATCAGCAGCACCCCCTGAAAAATGCTGCCATCGAGCATGCCGACAATCCGCACCTTCACCGCCCGCTGCTGCTCGTCGCGGATTTCCAGCGTCTGCCCCAGTCCCACGTGCAGGCTGTACTGCAGCGTGTTCATGTCTCCTAAAACGGGAATCGGTCCGTCTGGTTCTTCCTGTTCCAGCAATCGCCAAGGGTTGGGCTCGGCGGTCCCCACAAACTTAAAGCCCCCGCGGGCCACCATCTCTGCTGGAACTCCCAGAATGGTCGGTTGTGCCGTCTGATAGATATTGAGACAACTGGCGTTTTCCCCCGGATTCATCCGGAAGCCAATGATCTTTCCCGCGTCGTCGAGGACTTTGGCGGACGCCTCATCCCCCAATCCCAGGCGCTCGCGTCCCGTGGCGGAATTCAAATCGAACAGCACCGGCGCCGGGGACTCGGCGACCAGCGTGAACCCGCCGTTGCCGGAGCGGAGATCGGGTTGCTCCGCCGCCGGATTGCGGTGTCCCGCGGCGATCGCCACGATCAGAAATGTTGCCGAGGCGACCAGTCCCGCCGAGAGCAGGCTCCGCGATCGGTGCCGCGCTCCGTTGCGGAGCGCCAGCCGCGCCAGCCCAACCGCTCCCCGGCCACGAACCGCCAGAGCACGGTCGGCGTCGATCCAGGCGGATAACCACGCCAGTCCCGCGGCGAGCACCGTGAGGCCGACGAGAAAGAAAATGATCGTCGGCCAGGAGAATCCGGCGAAGGCCTCCGTGGCGGGGACGACCCCCGAAATGACTGCCAGCGTCATGGTCAGGGCGATTCCCGCCAGGACCAGCGTAACACGCCGGGCTCGCCCGCGGCGACCGCTTCGTGCCAGTTCGGCCAGGGGAGGCTGCGTCACCCCCGCCAGCAGCGATCGTTCTGCGATCTGATCCAGGCCGCGGACCCCCCACCACACGGCCCCCAGCGCCACCAGAATGGCAATCGCGGCCCCTGTCGCGAGGCTGCCGGGAACCAGATGCAATTCCAGAAACCGCGTTCCGATGGCGCCGATCCACCAGGTGGTCAGGCCGTGGATCATGAGTGCGGCATAGGCGATAGCGGCGAGGAGTCCCAGTGCGACCCCGGCCAGCACAACCATCAGAGTCTCCATCAGAAACAACCGCCGGACCTGCGCCGTGGAGAACCCGGTCGCTCGCAGCAGCCCCATTTGTGCCGCGCGCCGCTCGATCCCCAGACGGAACAACAGGCCGATCAAGATGGCTGCCGAGAGAATCAGAAAAAAGCTGAACCCGATGAACAGCCCCCCAAAGTCGGTCGTTCCGGAAGCGGACCGGAGTCCTTGGAACTTCGTCGGTTGAAACGCCAGGCCCAGTTCCTGCGGGGTCATCCGGCTGAGCAGTTCGCGGCTCAACCCGGTGGCGGTCGCCTCAAGCGTCTTTCCCGGCGCAGCGGCAACCCGAAACGAGGTGAGGTCGCCATAGCGGTTCTGCCAGAGATGTTGCGCGGCAGAGAGGGTCACGAATCCTTTCGGAGTCGCGCGATAGCGTTTCCAATAGTCGTCGTCGCGCGGGGTGACGGGGAGCATCGGAAACGGCGCGTCCCAGTCGGTGAAGCTGTTGACGTCGGTGATCCCGCGCACTTCCGGAGTCAGTCCACGGTCGGCGGCGGGGGTTCCCTCCAGCGTCAGCACACCGCGGATCACAAAGCGTCGCTCCACCTCCGGCAGATCCCCGTGCGATCCGACCATGTGATAAGTCAGACTCAACGTGTCTCCCACCCGCGCTCGCAGATCGGCGGCCACCCAGTCATTGAGAACGATCTGGCCCTCCCCGTCGGGCTGCGCGATCTGTCCATCCCCAAGGGGGGGGACCAATGCGCCCTCAGCCAGGACATATGGCCCAAACGGCGTCGCCTCGGGGGAGGTGAGCAATGACGGCTCGATCCCGGCCACAATGGTGTAGCGGCTGTAGGGAAGGGGTTTTTCATCCGCGGGGGGCAAGTCCCCTCCATCGCCGCGCGCCACCAGCTTCAGCTCGTTGGCGATATAGACCAACACCCCGGAGCGCTTGGCGCCCAGATCAGCCGCGACCTCTTCCGCCCGCCGGGCCACCGTCTGGTCGAGGATCATCCGTTCGCTTTCCAGCGATACATACCCTGGGTCGGCGTGGGAGGCGATCCGCAGATGAAAATCCTCCAGTTGCCAGGCGCGGGGGAGCAGCGTGTTGAGGGCTAGGGCGGCGGAGGGGGCCTGCGGGCCGGAACCATCCGCCGAGTTTCGCGCCGAAGCGAACAGCGCGTTGACCCTGGCCGGCAGGAGGGGAGCGTCGCGGCGTGACGCGCGCCCTGGTGCGCGGCGCGCCGCCAGTCCCAGCCGGTCCTGCAACGTTCCCAAGGCCACGAACGCGTTCCGTGGCAGTTGCTGATCGGGATGCAGGCCAAGGCGACCGACCCCCGAAGTCTCCGGCAAGATCCCCTGCACTTCCACAGGAAACTGCACCGCCGACTGATCCCGTTTGCCCAGGAGGGAGTCGCGGGGAATGTCGCTGGGAAGTTCGACCGAGAGGATCACGGAGTCTCCGGCAGCGACGTTCAGTTGTCGGGCGACGGCGGCGCTCAGCAACAGGGCGTCTCCTCGCGGCGGCGAACTGCCGCTGGGGGCCACGAGTTTCCACAGCCGATCATCCACGCCGTAGAGGTTGACCTGGCCGGCGCGGGCCAACGTCGCTGTTCCGTCAGGGCTGGGTTTTTCGAGCGTGGAGGGCAAGACGATGGCGGGAGCGATGTTGGAGAAACGCTCGGCAAACTCGGGGAGGGCCGCGAGGTCAGCGGCCAATTCCTCGCGCACGAATCGCGGTCCGCTGAGGACATGGTCGATGTTTCCCAGCCGCACCAGCGTCATCTCCCGCAGGCTTCCGCGGACCGAGTCCCCCACAATCAGCGCGCCGGCCAGGACTGCGGTACCCGCGACCACTCCCAGCAGCACCGCGAGGTGCGTTCGCCAGTAGTATCGCAGGGATTGCAGCAGTAACTTGGATCGCGACATGAGTGCGGATTTCCGTTGGGAGGTGCCGGCGCGCCTGCCGCTCAACTGGGCCCGGTTTCACGCGACTGGTCGATCAATTTTCCGTCTACCAATTCGACATGCCGCGGCAACCGGCCGGCCAGTTCCGCGCTGTGGGTGACAACGATCAGGAGCGTGTTGTGTTCCCGCGCCAGTTCCAACAGCAGCGTCCCCACCTCCTGGGCTGTCTTTCGATCGAGATTGCCGGTCGGCTCATCCGCCAGCAGCACGGGAGGCTGGTTGATCAGGGCGCGGCAGATCGCCACCCGCTGCCGTTCGCCTCCCGAGAGTTCGGAGGGACGGTGCCCCGTCCTGCCTCCCAGTCCGACTCGTTCGAGCAGCTTCTGCGCCCGGGCGGCTTCGGCGTCTCCCGCCCCCGTTCCCGCCAGAGTGGGGAGCAACACGTTTTCCAGGACCGTACATTGTGGGAGCAGATAGTGGTCCTGAAAGACGAATCCGATCGTGGCGTTCCGAAATCGCGCCAGCTCCGATCCCTTCAGCCGGAACGGATCCTGCCCCAGGATTTCGACGGTGCCCGACGTGGGAAGGTCGAGAGTTCCCGCGATGTACAA
>JBJXGA010000114.1:0-29724 GCA_046152955.1 Planctomycetales bacterium
CTACAGCGGGTTTCCGTGGCAGGAGAATCCGCGGGCGTCGGTTCCCGGAGAAGCGCGGCGACCGGCGGTGGGATCGATCGTCAGCCGGTTGCGTCCGGGACCGCGGGACATTCCCCCCTATGTCAGCATCGAAAACCACCCGGACTGGGAACGAGCGTATTACGCCGGTGTCGAACACGAACCACTCCGCGTGGGAGGATCGAACCCGCGCGAGGCGATCGAGAACATGGGACGCCACAAAGAGGTCGCACTCCAAAGGCTGGGGGATCGCCGCGATCTCCTGTCGGGATTAGAGGACAAAGGTCGCGCCTTGGAACTGGGCGACCTGGGGAGCGGCGTGGATGGCTTTCGTCAGCGGGCATTCGACATCATCAGTTCGCCGCGCGTGCGGGACGCGTTTGACCTGGAACGCGAATCGGCCGAGACCCGAGCCCGATATGGAGAAGGAGCGTACAAGCATGGCCCGCATCCGGGCCGCTCGCTCCTTTTGGCCCGGCGACTGATCGATGCGGGAGTTTCGGTGGTGACAGTCGGCGTCCACAATTGGGACACCCACCGCGCTAACTTTTCGACCCTCCGCGAGCTGCTTCCGCCACTCGACCGCGCGCTGCACGCCCTCGTCACCGACCTGGAGACGTCCGGCCGGCTCAACGATGTGGCGATCGTGATGGGGGGAGAGTTCGGACGGACGCCGAAGATCGGCGACCAAACCACGGATGGCCGCAGCCACTGGCCTGAGGCGGGTTTCCTGTGGGTCGCCGGAGGGGGGCTCAAGACGGGTCAAATTCTGGGAGGAACCGACGCGCGCGGCGAAGCGGTCATCGGCAACCCGATCGGCATGAAGAGCGTCCTGGCCACAGTCTACCGCGTCCTGGGAATCGACCCAAGCGTCACGATCACCGATCACAATGGCCGCCCCCAGGTTGTCCTGGATGAGACGACGCCGCTTGCCGGATTGGTCTGATGGCGGGAATGCGCGAGAGAGTCTCAGCGAATTCCTCATGGGTCAATGGGCTCACTGGTCATCCGCAGCAGGGTTGGGAGTCCTGAGAGTGCAGACGTCGAAGCCTGCAAGGGCGTCACTCGGATGAATTGAGCCTTGAAAAAAGCGCCGACCGTCGCGAAAAACGCCGACCGTTGGGGTAGAAAGTCGGATCCCCCGCGCTAGACGGTGGGACACTTTCGTGACGAGCCTTTTTTGGCAGCACCTTTTTTGGCAGCATCGACAGCCACGGCCAATTCGCATAAGTTGGATCGCTCCATGCCACTCGATCCCATCCAACTCTCGTTGTTTGAAGACGATTCGCCTGCTCCCGTCAAGCGTGCGAAAGCGGACACGTCGTCAACGTTCGTTCAGAACACGAAGTTACCAGTCCATCGCTGGTTCCGATTCAGCGCCGGTTTCTCAGCGACTTGGGCGGAGTCGGTGATTCGGGCGGCGGGGGCGACTCGCGTGCTCGACCCGTTTGCAGGTTCGGGGACGACGCTTCTGGCTGCGGAAGATGCTGGAGCGGACGCTTTGGGAGTTGAAGCGCATCCCTTCATCTATCGCGTTGCGTCGGCGAAGCTGCAACGGCACACGGAGCCGGAGGAGTTCCTGAGGCTGGCGCGAAAAGTCCGGGCAACTGCTGCCGCGCGTGAAGGATCGATTGGCGGTTATCCGTCGCTCGTTACGCGGTGCTTTCCTTCCGAGGTGCTTGAGGAATTGGACGTCTTGCGCGGTGCTGTGGAAGACTTTCGGGACGACACTGGTGCATGGCAGCTCTGTTGGATGGCGCTGGTAGGCATTTTGCGAACCTGCTCGCCGGTCGGAACGGCTCAATGGCAATACGTGTTGCCGAAGAAAGAAAAGAAGAACTCGGTCGGGCCGTTCGCAGCATTTGATGCGATGACGTCGATGATCGCGGCTGATCTGCGTCCATTCCGGTCCACCTCGGCCCAAGCTCGTGTGCTCGAAGGAGACGCGCGTGAATTGGGCGGCATTCCCAACGACTGGGCCGACCTGGTGGTGACTTCGCCCCCGTACCCGAACAATTACGATTACGCCGACGCCACTCGACTGGAAATGTGTTTCTTTCGCGAAATCGATGGTTGGGGCGACCTTCAAAAATCGGTGCGCCAGTATCTGGTGCGCGCGTGCTCACAGCACGTCCCCGAGCGCTCGATCGATCTTTACGAAGTCCTGGACGCCTCGGAACTGCATCCCATCCGCGACCCGTTGACCAAAGTGTGCGAACAACTGGCGGAGGTCCGCAAGACAAGGGGAGGCAAGAAAACGTACCACCTCATGGTGGCGTGCTATTTCCACGACCTGGCGCGGACCTGGCTGGCATTGCGGCGAACATGCGCCCCAGGCGCCCGTGCGTGTTTTGTGATCGGTGACTCGGCGCCCTATGGCGTTTACGTTCCGGTCGACGAATGGCTTGGCGAACTGGCGCTCGCGGCGGGTTTCCGGAGTTGGACGTTTGAGCGAACGAGGGATCGCAACGTGAAATGGAAAAACCGCAAACATCGCGTCCCATTGTGCGAAGGCCGACTCTGGGTGGAAGGTTGACCGATGGCGAATTCCCCCGCACACCGCTTTGGACAGATCATTGGCGACGTGCTTGAGGCCGCACTGAAGGCGCCGCTCGCCAAAGTTGCGAAGCGACGGAGACTGTACCTGGATTATCAGTCTCCACGGCCGGCGCGCCAGGGGAACTCCAAAGTCTGTTGGTGCGATCTCAAAGGCAATCGTCACGATTTGGACTATGTGCTGGAAGCAGGTGGAACGGACGCCATCTTTGGCCGCCCGAAGGCCTTCATCGAAATTGCTTATCGCCGATATACCAAGCATTCGCGGAACAAGGCCCAGGAAATCCAAGGGGCCATCACCCCCCTCTTCGAAACCTATGCACACGATCACCCGTTTATTGGCGTGGTCCTGGCGGGAGTCTTTACCGAGGGGTCGCTCGCGCAGCTCCGTTCACACGGGTTCGGGGTTCACTATTTGCCGTTCGAGAGTATTGTGAAAGCGTTTCGGGTGATCGGCATTGATGCGCATTTCGACGAACAATCGGCCGATTCCGAGATTCAGCAAAAGGTCGATGCCTGGAGTCGATTGCCCGACGCTGCCACGACAAAAGTTGGCGCGGCATTGCGAAAAATTGAAACTCGCCGATTTCAGGCGTTTGTTGCGGAATTGGACAAGGCCCTCAGTCGTACCATCCGGTCGGTTCACGTTCTCGCGCTATCCGGTCAGGGGCACGAACTGGTTAGCGTCGACTCGGCGATTCAATTCATCGAGCAATTTGACGAAGCGAACACTCACGGCGGATTTGTCCGTTACGAAGTGAACATTCGCTACACCAACAACGACGAGATTCGCGGGTCGTTTGCGTCCAAGGTCGAGGCGATCAAGTTCTTGCACGCGCTCGCCTGAACCGTGAAGGGGGGGGCCGCTCTGGCCTGCGCAGTAGAATATGTGCAATCCCATTAAGAAACACGGCTGGGTCTTCTGGCTGACGGTGTTTGTCGCAGCCGCCGTGCTGGCTTTCGTTGCGATTCTCTATTGGCTCGGAGTTGTTGACCCAGTGCCGTCGCCGATGCCGGTATACTGAACCTCGCTTGAAGTCGCTTGTCGGACATATTGTCGAGTTCGAACTGTACCACAGCCCGGTTGTGGACTTCGTTGCCCGGACGAGCACATTCGTGTCAAGCACGACTCTCATGGCTGGTACATCGGGCGAACAGCAATCTTCGCTTCATTAATGGCCGCGTCGAAATCCTCCTGCGAGACCCCCTGCATGTTCGCGGCGGCTTGATCAAGAACGCGTTCGAGTCGTTTTGACGCAGCCGCTCGAACGGCGGCAGTTGGGGCTGGATGCGGCGTTGAAAGCACAATGGCGACGTCTTCTTCATCCCGCAACGCTCGACCGAAGACCCGCTGCAACCATGCGTGCGCACCAGAGTCGAGATCCCGTGCATGCTTGATTGCAAACGGTTCAACGGCTGATTCTGGTGTCGATGGGATGTGGTCCATGATTCGATCCTGCGCCAAATCGGGTTGACTAGCAATTTGCGCCGGGCGGGGCTGGCTGGAGCCGTAGTTGACACTCCTCGATCAATCTGACGTAAGTCATTGGGCGATGAGGGATTCGAACCCCCGACATCCACGGTGTAAGCATGGCGCTCTAACCAACTGAGCTAATCGCCCCATCGGAAGTCGCGGCTGATAGAGACGCCGCCAGGCAATCCTGGAAGCGTCAAAGTCGATCAACCTGCGTCCGATCTGGCAATGATAGCGAGTTTCGGTTGCCAGGACGAGAGGATGCGCCCGCGAATCCTGGCAGTAGCCACGTTCGCCAGAACGTGGGTGATCGCTGCGCCGCCCACGTTCTGGCGAACGTGGCTACGGACGAATGTGGCTACGTTGGAGGGGCTGCCAGGGAATTTGGGCACACCCGGACGAGTGGCGACCGCCTCACCCCACATTTCCCTGTGTCCAGACGCCATCCACCAGGCGCCACAGGGCACCGGTTGGGTTTTGATTTTGCAGTGCGGGGGGGAGCCGCTGGGGGCGGACGGCGTCGTAGCAGGCGAGCATGGCGAAGCGGGAGATCGAGGTGGGGATGCCGACCGCGGTGAAACCGGGATGTCCCGTCGCGGGAAATGGGCCGCCGTGATTCATTGCTGCAGAGACTGCCACCCCTGTCGGCATCTTGTCGTTGAGCAGTCGGCCGACGCGGCGGCGGAGCCCTGGTTCGATTTGGGCATAGAGCGCGTCGTCGCTGCCGTCCGTGGCGCTGTAGATCGTGCCGGTGAGATTTCCCTCCAGGGCGTCGATGATCTGTGCCAGTTGATCGGCGTTCTCGGCGACGACCAGCAGCGAACTGTTCCCGAAGGCTTCGGTCTGCAAGTGCTCTGTTGCCGCGAGGAACTGCTTGCCGCTCACCCGCAACAACGTATTGCGAAAGGCGCAGCGCGTTCCCTCGGCAGGCTGGCCACCCGCCAGGAGCTCGGCCCCGGCGCCGCGGAGTGCGGCGATCCCGCGCTCTAGATGGTGAAGGACGCCGGTTCCCAGGAGCGTTCCCGCCGGGGCGGCGTCGAATTTCTGCCTGACAAGTTCGATGAATTGGTCGGTGTTGGAGTCCGCCAGAAGCAACACCAGACCTGGGTTGGTGCAGAATTGTCCCGCCCCCATCAGGCAGCTCGCGGTGAACTCGTCGGCCAGCGCCGCTTGCCGCTCGCGCAGCGCGCCGGGCAGGACGCAGACCGGGTTGATGCTGGAGAGTTCGGCGTAAAACGGTTTCCCCGCCGCGTCGGCGGCCCGCTTCAAGACCAGCCCGGTTTCTCGAGCGCCGGTGTAACCGGTCGCGCCGATCAATCGATGCGCGACCAAGCGCTCTCCATCGGCATGGTCGGTGCGGTACACCAACTGGATGAATCCCGGAGGAAGATCGGTCTCGCGGGCCGCCTCGTGGGCCTCCACGGCGAACAACCGCGTCGTCCCCGGATGTGAGGAATGCCCTTTGGCAATAACCGGGTTTCCCGCCGCCACCGCCGCCGCGAAATCGCCACCGGCGATCCCGTTGAAGGCAAAGGGAAAATTGTTGGGACCAAACACGACCACCGGACCGATCGGTTCGAACTGTGACCGGAGATTGGCCGCCGAGTCGATGATCGGTCGTCGCCACGATCCATCGCGGGCGGCGGCGGCCGCTTGCCGCAACTGGCTGGTCGTCCGCGGCAACTCGGCTTTGGCCAGTCTCGGTTCGACGGGAAGGGCGGTTTCCTGGTTCGCCAGCGCAATCAGGTCGGCAGCGCGGGCCTCGATCCGCTGGGCGTAGGACTCCAGGAAGCGGGCGAACCGTTCGCCCGGCCAATTCCGCACAACGCTGGCAGCGCGAGACGCGGCGTGGATCGCCGCTTCAATTTCCGGCCAGGGACTGACGGGAAATACCTCCTCCAGCGGCGCCTTGGTGGCGGGGTTGATCGACTGAAACGTTTTGGTTCCGGTCGAAGGGCGCCAGGCGCCATCGAGCAGGACTGGGGAGACTCTCATGATGGGGTTCTCGGAATCTTGGGAATGTGTTCAACTGGTCGTTATACACTTCCCTTTGATTCGCCGCAAATGGCGTCCCGAGGCTCGCCTACGGTCCTTCGACGATGATCTCCCGCGGAGTGGTACGGAAGTTATTGATCGTCGAATCAACGCCGTTTTCGATGCCGTTGAGCACCACTTCGTCCAGCACCTGCACGAGCACGCGCTGGGCAAAGCGATACACTTCCCAGACGCTTCCCTGAACCGTGTCGATGACGGTGTTGGCCGCCGGAGCCCCCAGGACACTGCGGTGGTGGGTCCGGGAGGCGAGCTTGTCATCCAGCCGCGTCCCCCGTTCCTGCAACCAGTCCACCGATCGATCGACCCGCTTCAGGTTGCCCGCGGAGGTGAGACTGTAGTCGGACAGCGCCACGCCGGGGACGTTCAGCGCCTGGACGCCATCTCCCACCCAGGGGCGGCGATTTCGAGACACCTTGCGATCGACATGTTCAATCGACTGATTGACCTTCGTGCGTCCGGGGGTCAGCGGAGACAGAACGTCGTCGACGAGCCGAAACACGCTCCAGTCGCCGATCGACAGGACGTTGTACGCCACGTTGTTGAGATCCCACCCGTTGGTCGACTGGTTGATCGAGATCGGAAGGTGGTGGTAGACATCGATCGGCGCGTAGGTCAGCGGCTGCCAGGCATGCAGATCAAAATCGCGCCAGTACATCGGGCGGTCCTGCACGAGCGGCTCGGAATCGTCGTGATAGTCAACCATCTCCAGATCGACCGGCGCCCCGTCCTGCGGAGGTTTTCGCGGAGCGGTCTCATAGATGTTGCGGAGTGCGTGGCCATCGAAGTGCTCGGCGTCAAAATCGGTCCCGGTCAGCTCCAGAATCGTCGGCGTCAGGTCGGCCAGTCGGCAGGGGGCCTGAACCCGTGCCCCGCGGCGGACGTTCGGTCCGGAGACATAAAAGGTCGCCCGTACCGATTCGGCCAGGGGATAGCCGTGCGTCGTTCCGGGAGTATTCTGCGTGGCGAACAACCAACCGTAGCGGGCGGTCACCACCAGGTCCGGTGCATACTGCTGCTCCTGAACACGCAGCCCCTCCTGCCACAGCATGTGCCGCGTGAGCGTCACCACGCCATCGGGATAGTCGCTCCCGGCAGTCACCAGGAGCCACGCCTGTTCATCGTGGTATTGGCGGAGAAAATTGCGACGGACGCGCTCGGTCAGGTTCAGCGGGTCGGCCTGCGGATTGGTCTGCGGACGCCAGGCGACCCCCCCGTCTTCGGTGACGGCGACTTCCGACACGGGGGTGTAGCGATATTCCCAGCGGTTGGCGTCGTTCCGTCGGCGCTCGATAACCGCCTGGCCCCGATCGGCGGTCGTGATGAGAATCGCGTTGACGCCGATTTTCATCAGCACCAGGTCCACCGGGTGCTGCGTTGTTCCGTTGTCATGGACGGCATTGGCAGAGGCGAGCGTCTCCACCAGATTGATCGGTTCCAGATGGTCCTCAATGCGATAGGCCAAAAGATCGGCAGGACGAGGGGGGCCGCTCCAATTCCCGGAACGATATGACCCGCGGGGAAGAAAAATCCGGGCCGCACCGTCCGAGTCGCCATCGATGAATACGAACTGCTTCGCGGTGTCCCCTTTGTGCCAGTTGCCCAATCGATGCTGCCGCACCGACATCCCCAGGCCGCCGCCAACCCAGCGCCGGTCGGCGGACATCTGCCGCGGCGCGAAGAACAGCTCATTGGCCAGATCGAACCGCGCCAGGTGCGTCGTTTGTCCGCCCAAGTGGCCGTGGTCGCTCACCAGGATCAGATAAGTCGAATCGAGTCGTCCCTGTGCTTCCAGTTCGTCCGTGACTTCTCCGACGAGCTTGTCAGCCCTGGCAATCGTGCGGCGGGTGCTTCCAAATTGACCGCGGCACTCCTTATGGCTGACCGAGTCTGTTTCCGGCAGCCAGATCACCGTCACCGGGCGATACTGGCGGATCAGGTGGCGGAGGGCGAAATGGGTGTTGGCGTCGTCGATGTAACGCCACGCATCGTGCGCCTGCAGATAGGGAAGAAACCGGGTCATGCTCCGCGTCCACAGCACGGGGGGCATGTCGGTCATGATCGGCAAGACCCCGGTCGCCCAGTCCTGACCGCGTTGGCGCATGTAGTCGTAGAGCGCGGGGACGGCACTGGTCTGCGAACGGCGCCACCGGTCCGCCTCCACTGGTCCCTGCACCACTCCCACGGCGGCGACCTCGGTTTCGAAGACCGCCTTGTCCAGCCCGTGCGGACCCAACTGGTGGGCGCTGCGATTAGGCCCCAGCGGTTCGAGGAATGAATCGGATTGCAGCCGCGACCGGCTGAAACGGACTTGCCCTTTCAGCCCATGCCGATCGGAAAAGCAACCGGTCCACATCGTCCCGTTGGACGTGATCGTGTCTGAGGGAAAGGCGGTGAAGGTATTGGAGAGATGCGATCCCCCTTCGACGAAGTGTCGCTTCAAATGCGGGATGTGTCCCATCGCCGCCATTTCCTCGACCACGTCGGGGCGCAGGCCGTCGATGTAAAACACGACGACCGAGCAACCGGGGGCCGGGCCTCCGCCGGTCAGTTCCAGCGGGACTTCCTGCCGATAGGAAGCGGGCTGCACGTCATCGGGCTTGTGGACCTGGGCGTAGAATTCTCCCTGATTGGTGGAGGGATCGAAGTCGTTGATTCCCAAGAACAGCCGCCCGGTCTCGTCCGAGACCCAGCTTGTGTAAGGTCCGACGACAAACGCCGGACCATGTCCGACGCGGCCAAGCAGACCAAAACAGGGAGCCGGTCCCTTGCCGGCGGCAGGGAGCGGAAAGTCATGGTGTTGCTGCGTGTCGCCGTAGAGGAACGTCCCCTGCGGACCGACGTCGTATTCCGAGTCGTCCTTGGGGAGTCCCAGGCGAGTGATGCGCACCCGACCCGTTGCAGTGATGGTGATCGCCTGGCCGGCGGTGACATCGACTCCGGTGTCGACCCAGGGGAGATTCCCCGGTATGACCAGCGAGTCGGGAGGGGCCTGCTCCGGATTGGTCACGAGTGGCGCCGGGTGTGACTGCGGGAGGCAGCCCGACACGCCGATCAGGGCCAGAACCGCCAGGAGCACGCCGGCTCGGACGTTCTGTCGCCTCATCCACCCTGGTGGTCGAGCGATCAAATGGTTCATCAGTCGCTGTCGATTCGTGAGCGCGGCGAGAGATTCTCTCCGCCGATCGACTGAACCGATGGCGGTGAGCTGGGTCTAAGAGTGATTCCACATCGGGCCTTACGACCCGAATGCGCCGTCACTTTGATACGACGAAACCCACTGAGACAATCGTCTTCACCCGCAAAACCGCATCATTCATTACGACGCCGGAACGAGCTGGTGCAGGAGGCGAGTCCGTCTGTAACGGCTGTTCGGGATAGTCGGGAAGGCCACGGCCCAACTCGCGGAAAGCTGGCAGACTCGACCGATCAGTCAAACTTTGACGATTGTGAGGGTTGCGACTGCGAGGCGTCTAATTCTCGGAGCTTCCGGCAATCGGAAACACCTGAAACGTGGCGAAGGCCGATCCCTCCTCGCGCGGCTGAATCAGTTCGGGTCCGAAGCGGTGCAGTTCCTTCTGCGAGCCTTCGTCGAGACGCTCCACCCACTGCACCGCCTCGGGAATCATCCAGGCCGGCTGGAGGATTCCCGCACGCTGCAAGTCTTGGAATCGCCTGGGCGCGACGAAATCCGAATAGCCGTAATTCCCGGGAGACCGGTAGCGGAGAATCTCCAGCCAGTTGACGTAGATGTGCGTCAGTCCCTGATCCGCCAGGGCGCGGCGGATGTCGGCGGCGTCGCGGAGGGGCCGGTCGCTCAGTGGAAGGTTGGAGTTGGGATCGGCGCATAGGGATTCGAAAATCGATTGGTCGAAGACGGTGTTGTACACGACTGGAAACCGGGCTTCGAACAGTTCTGCGTCCCCCACCGCCAGAACGCGACTCCCAGGCGGCAGGTGTTCGTTCAAGTAGACCACCTCCGGCGCCGTCAATCCGGCGGTGAATTGCCGGGCCGCCGGGAGATCGAGCAAAAAGGCGTTGTAGCCTCCCAGAGGGCTTAGATCGACCGCCAGGTTGAAGAGGCTCGCGGCGGCCAACAGCGCCAGCGTGATGTACCGCAGTCCGAATGCTGCCGGTCGGTTCCCGCCGGAGATCGACCAGGCTGCGCCGACACCCGCCATCAACGCCACCGCGGGGAGCATCGGCACCCAGAAGCGATCGATGCGATGCGTCAGCAGCCAGCAAGTCAAAACGTAGTAACCGACGAAGCCCGCCAGCCAAAGCGCTTGCCGCCGGGATCGTGCCGCCACCAATGCCAAGGGGGCGAAGGCAAACAGGAGGGGACTCATCCAATCGCTGCGGAGGGCGATGTCCAGCATCAGCGAGACGAAACTGAAGGGGGAGAAATCGCTCGCCTGATGGGCCGATCGCCATTTGGCGTTGAGCGCGTCATTCCAGTCGCTTCCGCCAAACAGCGTGTACATCAGCGGATACACCGGATTGCCAGTCTCGATCCAGTTCTTAACCAGCCAGGGCCCGACCGCCAAAAGCACGCCGATGGCCAGGGCGGCCGGCCAGCGGAGGGTGCGACGCCGGATCGCATCCCATGTCGCCACCGCGCCGAGTGGCATGACAATCGACACGACTCCGGGGTACTTGCACGCCATGCCGCTGCCGGCAAGGAAACCGGCGAGCAAATACCAGGCGGTCGGATCTGTGGAGGGGGCCGATTGGCTGGCTGCACTGCGCGGATTGAGCCCGGAGGCCGAGCGGCCGTCCCCCGTTGGTTCGCGGCCATCCCCCCCCTGGACAATCTGCTCGCGGGCCAGCGACAAGACCCACAGCGCCGCGGCCAGATAAAAGCTCAGCCCCCCTTCGGCATAGGCGATCGTCGCGATGCGATAGGTCCAGGGAGTTGTCAAATAGATCAACGCGGCCAATGCTCCGGCGGCCGTGCCGAACCAGCGTCGCCCGGCGACAAACAGGACCAGCCCCGTCAGCGGCTCGAACGCCATCAACACGCACTTGCCGGCCAGCGCTCCGCGATACCAATCGTCACAGAACACCATCCCCAAGAGCGTCAGCATCTCGGTGCCGAAGGGAAAACTGGTGTAAACATTGTGGGGCAAAAACGTGATCCGCCCGTTGAGAAAATACTCTTTGGGGCCCAGGAAATGGTAAGCGTTGACGTCGTAATCGACCGAGGGGAGGAGCGACCCCAGGAACATGCTGACCAGAAATGGAGTGAGCACCAGCCAAACCGCCGCGGTCCACCATGCGGAGCGCGGCGGAGGCGAATCCACCGGCGCTGGGGAGACTTTACTTCCCTGTCTAGGGCCAACGGTGGAATCGGCAACGTTAGGGGAGGTACTGCGGCCTCGGACAAGAAGTACGATTTCCACGGCAACGGCTGAGCCGATCAGAATCCCCAGCCACGGTCGGGAGAGCCAGCCCGCCACTCCGCACCCCAGCGTCAGCAGCGACAGGCAGGAAAGCCCGGCCCCCAGCGCCAGGAGATTTCGTTCCAGGCCGTGTGTCGCCAGAGGGAGCCGCAAGGGGCGCAAAATCAGGCGGCCGATTCCCCACGCGCCGGCGAGGATTGTGCTCGCCACGGCGATCAGGTCCAGCCGCTGCGGGAAGTTTCCCCATCCGGACTGCTGCCGGAGCTGTGCGACGCTCGGTGGATCCTGTGGACCAAGCGGGGGGGAATCGACAAGATCGATCAGCGCTGCAACCTGCGGCCACAGTTCAACCCGCTGCGACGGCTTGTTGTTGGCCAGTTCGACAGAGAAGAACGCCACGGCAAACAGCGCCAGCCAGAGCGCCGCCGCGACGCGCCACCACCGGCCAGACGAGTCGCTGGAGGCGGTGGGGGCTGAACCAGGCATACAGACTCCGGACCGCGCGTCGGCTGATCACCCTGGCAACAGTGCCGCCAGTTCCGGGTGGGGCCGGGCGATGACATCGGCCAGGATCAGTTTTCCTCCCAGCCGCTCGACCGTGGCCTTTCCTGTGGCAATCGCCGTCTGTACGGCCGCCACGTCCCCCCGAACGACGATCGTGATATAGGCCGCGCCGATTTTCTCTTTGCCCACCAGCGTCACATTCGAGGATTTGAGCATGTCGTCGGTGGCGTGGATCGCGGCGACAAGTCCCTGGGTTTCCAGCAGGCCAACGGCATCGGTGGTACTCATGTGTTGCTCTCGCGGAATACGGTAATCGTAGAGTCCCAGGAGGGGACTGTAAACGGGCTTTGCATCGGCCAGCGCCCGCACCACTTCCAGCGGTGCCGGGAGGACCGAAACCATGACCTTGCTCCCCATTCGCTCCGCCAGGGCCTGGCCGGCCTGGGCCGCCTGGATGATGTCGGCGGTGGGACCGGCCAGCTTGATGCACTGCTCCGGGCCATCGGTGCTTTCAATCCCCATCAAGTGGACCCCCGCCGCCTTGGAACAGGCGTCGGCCACCAGCAACGCCGGGGTGAGGTTGCCGATCTCCAGAAGTGCCAAACTATAGGGTGCGTTGGTCATGGTCGTCCAACCATAGCATACGCTGCGGGGATACGGGGAATCGATCGAAAAATCAGGAATTCGAGTGGCAAAGTTTGCAGACCAGGACCGATCGCTCAGAAAATGCAGGTTGTAACGCCGCCGCCGCCGAGGAAGGGACAGCGCTGCCGCCAGGGCAGTTTCTTGGCGGGCGGAGTCCTGAGTCTTGAGTTCCTAGCGCCGAATTCCTAACGCCTAGCCCCTAGCGCCTAATCCCTAGCCCCTCCCCCCCTCCATTCCCAGCATCAAGGCGTTCAACCCGCTTCCAATTCCCAAGAGCGCCACGCGCTGGCCGGCGCGAAGGGGTTGTTGTTCCATTCCCAGGGCGGCGGTCAGGGGGAGCGCCGCGGCGCCGGTGTTTCCCAGGAACTCGACTGTCGAGAAGTCGATCGCCGGGTCGAGACCCAGCCGCTCATAAAGCAGCTTCCGATGCGCCCGTCCCACCTGGTGAGTGAAGGCGCGGCTCACGTCGTCGTTGGACCAGCCCAGAGCGCGACGCGTCGCCTCCCAGGCTGATTCGGCCAGGTTGATCCCGGCGTGCAGCAGCGCTTCCGAATCGGTCTGCATCCGCGGGCGGTCGTCGCCATGTTGCTCCGAGGCGACCCCTCCGGCGCACAGCTCATGGCTTGAGGTATCGGTCTGCCAGGCCCCACCCTGGAGGCGGAGTCCGGAGCGGCTCAATTTTCGATCGCATAGAACGATCGCCGCGGACCCGGAACCGATTGTCAGTGACGCGAACGCCCGTTTGAAGTCCTGTTTGGTGAGCTGCGGATCGCTCAGCAGCGAGTCGATCGTGCCTTCCACCAGATCTCGTCCCATTTCCGTCCCCACGACGATCCCGGCTCGAACCTGTCCCAGTTCGATGAGATTGGCCAGGAGCACCATGCCATCCAATAGCCCCAGGCAGGCGTTGCTCACGTCAAACACCAGCGCCGACTGCGGCAATCGCAAGGCATGGTGGACGCCGCTGGCAGTGGCTGGCTCCAGTTGATCGCGGCAGACGGAACCATGCACGAGGAATTCCAAATGGCGGCGGTCGATACCCGAAGCCAGGATCGCCTGGTCGGCGGTCTGCGCGCTGATGTGTCCGGGAAGGACGCCCCGTTCCCAAAAGCGTCGCTCGCGGATGCCGGTCATCAGTTCCAACCGACCGGCCGGAAGATGAAACCGCTGGTAGATGGGGGCCAGGCGCGTCTCGATTTCCGCGGAGGAGACGACAAGCGGAGGGAGACTGTAACTGAACGCCTCCACGCAGACGTGCTGATAGCGCATACCGTTGGGCGGTTGATCCGCCGACTCGCGAGAGAGGATCAGACTTTGGCGGCTGGAGCCGACGCGAGGGATGGGTCGAGATACCCCATCAGTTCCGCGATGACTCGCAAGTCGTGTTCGCGCTGTTCGTCGGGAGGGGCCGCGGTGGCGCGGAACTCAAAGCGTCTGGAACTGCGGACGTACCGCAACCCCTGCAGGATCAAATCGCGCTGGGTGTCGTTCAATTCCAAGGTCACAGGTTCGCTCATGGCTCACAGCAGTTGCACGGAAAAAATCACGATCCCTGTGGTGGCATTCGCCCTCCTGACGAATTCGACTCCTCAATCATAGAGGGGGGGGCGAAAGTTCTCAACCGGAGGCGGGACCGTAATTCATCGAACCGTATCGGGGAGAACCTTGGGCTTCCGATCGCCTCCCGTCAGCATCGTCACAGGCGCTGCGCCGGCGCAGGACGTTGCGACACGAACAGCCGCTCTAACTGATGGATGAGTCGGCAGATGCGTCAGACCGGCTGCGCCCGCAGTCGCCCCATCTTATAGGCCTCGGCCATTGCCAGCGGGACTTCGGCCTCGGCCAGGACCACCTTGGCCCGGTTCTCCGCCGTGAGCGCTTTCATTTCCTGTTCCTGGGCGACCGCCCGCGCGCGGCGTTCCTCGGCCTTGGCCCGGGCGACTCGCACGTCCGCTTCCGCCTGGTCGGCCTGGAGCCGGGCGCCGACGTTGTCCCCCACGTCGATGTCGGCGATATCGATCGAGACGATTTCAAACGCGGTCTGCGAATCGAGGCTCTTGTCGAGCACCGCCTTGGCAATCAGCATCGGGTTGGCCAAAACCTCTTTGTGGCTTTCGCACGAACCGATGGCCGAGACGATCCCTTCCCCGACGCGGGCGATCACCGTCTCTTCGGTCGCTCCACCGATCAATTGCGACAGGTTTGTCCGGACGGTGACCCGCGCCTTGGCGCGAAGTTGAATACCGTTTTTGGCAACCCCGTCCAGCGTGGCGCGCCCTCCAGAGCGGCGTGGATCGGGACAGTCGATGACCTTTGGGTCAACGCTGGTTTGAACCGCTTCGAGCACGTTGCGGCCCGCCAGGTCGATCGCCGCGGCGGTCTCCCAGTCCAGGTCGATCTTGGCGCGGTGCGCCACGATCAGCGCCTGAATGACGCGCCGGACGTTCCCCCCCGCCAGATAGTGCGCCTCGAGGGATTGCGTGGGAATCGCGGGAAGGCCCGCCTGCACTCCCATGATTTTGGATTCGACGATCGCCCGGGCGTTCACCTTGCGAAACGACATGGCGATCAGCGACAGCAGGCTGACCCGCGAGCGGGTGACATACGCCTGCAGCCAGATATTGAAGTATTTCGCGAAGACAAAGATCGAAATTCCCAGCAACAAAACCAGAAAAACGATCCCCGCCGCGATCAGGAGTTGTTGCATGGCGCGCCGTGTTCCCGTGGTGGTTTGAGAGAATCAGATTTCAGGACTCCTTCACTCTAGGACATGTCGTGGCACAATGCAATTCTGCCGGACGACGCCAGTAAGTTGCGGCCTCCGACTCGATGGAGTAAAAAAAGCCCGGTGTCCACCCTCGATTTCAACAGGAACCAACCCCATGAGTGCCGAAGCGCGGATTGCCCAACTGCAATTGATCCTGCCTCCCCCTCCCAAACCGGTGGCGACTTATGTACCCTGCGTGCGGCATCACGATCTGGTGTACGTCAGCGGCCACGGTCCGCTCCGGCCCGACAAGACGCTGGTGTGCGGCCGCGTCGGAAGCGAATTGACGGAAGAACAGGGAAAAGAGGCAGCGCGCGTCGTCGGACTGGCGGTTCTCGCCTCGCTGCGCAACTACCTCGGATCGCTCGACCGGGTCGTGCGATTGATCAAGGTGCTGGGGATGGTCAACGCCACCCCGGACTTTCCCAATCACCCCGCTGTGATCAATGGGTTCAGCGATCTGATGGTCGAGGTGTTTGGGGAGGCAGGCAAGGGGGCCCGCAGCGCCGTGGGAATGGGATCGCTCCCCAACAACATCGCCGTGGAAGTGGAAGCGATTTTTGAAATCCGCGACTGAGCTGAGTGGAGCACAGGCACAACCCTTTGGACCATCTCGCGGTGGATGCAGTCAAAGTCGGCGGTCTGTAACGACGTTCTCGCTGGCGCCGGCGTCAGTTTCGTTCGCGTCGCTGTGTTTGCAGATCGCTGAACAAACTCGATAACTGGTCGACGGGAATCGCAGCCAGTTCGTCCGTCGGCGACTCCGACAACCCCAGCAACTGCTGCAGCAATTGAATCTGTCCGATCAGTCGCCCTTCGACCCGCCCTTCGACATGTCCTTTGGCAAGGCCCTCTTCCATCGAGTACTTCAGTCGGGCGGCTTCATCCCGTTGCATTTTGAGCCGCGCTTCATACAGTTCGCGTTCCCGTGGCGATTTCGCAATCATCGCCACGGGAACGATGCAGGAGTCAATTGTACAGCAATCGGGACTGACAATTTCCCTCGCCAGTCCAGACTGCGGAACACAGTTCTGGCGTGTGATCTCTCTGATCACCACCGCCCGGCGGCAACCCACCCCTGTGCCGGGCTACTTCTCGGAGCTTCCCTTGGACGACGAACCGCTGTCGCCGGACGACTTCGCGGCGGGTTTCGAATCAGATCCTCCAGAGGCCGATTTGGAATCGCCACCGCCGGATGATCCTGAGCTCGACTTGGCATCGGAGTCCGCCGACTTTTTGTACGAGTCGCTACGGTAATCGGTGATATAAAACCCCGAGCCTTTGAAAATCAACCCGGCGCCGGTCCCGATGAGGCGCTCGGCCTTCTTCTTGCCGCAGGCGGGGCACTTCTTCGTGGGGGGGGCGGTCATCGATTGGAACTCTTCCCAGGTGTGTTCGCAAGCGCGACAGGTGTAATCGTAGGTGGGCATGGCAGTTCAACTCGACGGGACGAAAGGAGCTCCGCAACGCGCTATGGAGATCATCACGCAGCAGGAAGCAAAGAGTTCATTCAGCAGCGGCAACCGGGGCGGAGACAATCACGGTACTGGGGCGGACCACACGGTCGTGCATCATGAAACCCCGCTCGTATTCCGCCAGAACGGTGAGGGGGGGCTTGTCGGCAGTGGGGACCTGTTGCAACGCCTGGTGCAAGTTCGGATCGAAGGGCTGGTCCAGCGCCTGGATCGGAACGACCGAGTGCCGCGCCAGGACTTCATCCAGTTGCCGGGCCACCATCTGCACCCCTTCGATGAGTTTCTCCGTGTCGTGCGAGACGCGAGCTGCTTCCAGCCCGCGCTGAAGATTGTCGAGCGCGGGGAGCAGATCGCGCGCCAAGGGGAGGGAGGCAAAGCGGCGATCCTGCTCCATCTCCTTGGAAACGCGGCGGCGGTAGTTCTCCAGATCGGCGATCGCCAGCAGCCATTTTTGCTGGTATTCCTGCCGCTCGGCCTTGACCGCTTCCAGTTGTGCGGTCAGAGACGGGGCTGTTTCCGCCGATGCGGGTGTCGATGCGTTGGTGTCTTCAATCACCGGCGTGGTTCCTCAACAAGTCCTTGATCTTCTCCAAAAACGATTTGTGGTGTGTTCCCACATTTTTCTGCTCAATGTCCGCCAGTTCCCGCAAGAGTTCCTCGAGGCGTCCGCTCACTTTGCGGGGGACTTCGACATGAACTTCCACCAGGAGATCCCCCTTGCGACCGGTATGCGGATCGGGGACTCCTCGGCCGCGCAGCCGGATCACCTCGCCCGGCTGCGTGCCCGGCGGGATGGTCAGCGTGTGTTTCCCCTCCAGGAGCGGGATGTCGAACTCGGTTCCCAGGGCCGCCTGCGAAAAACTGATCGGAACGCGGCAGGCCAGGTTGGTTCCCTGTCGCTCGAACAGTTCATGCGCCGCCACGTGGACATCGCAATACAGATCGCCTCGCGGACCTCCGCCGTTTCCCGGCTCCCCTTCGCCGCGCAGGCACAGTTGCATTCCATTGTCGACCCCGCCTGGAACTTTGACCTCCAAAGACGCACGCCGCGCTTCGCGGCCAGCGCCTGCGCAGGCGGGACACTTGTCTCGAACGACCTGGCCGGCGCCGCGACAGGCGGGACAGGTGGTCTGGATTCGAAAGAATCCCTGTGCCTGAACGACCTGGCCGCGCCCGGCACAGTACGAGCAGCGATCGGGCCGCGAGCCAGGCTTGGCCCCCGAACCGTCGCAGGTCGAGCACAGTTCGGCCCGTTCGATTTCGACCATTTTGGTACAACCCAGAGCGGCTTCACGCAGGCTCAGGTCGATGCGGCAGCGCAGGCTGGCGCCGCGGGCCGGGCCGCGGCTGGCACCGCGCCCTCCTCCGCTGACTCCTCCAAAAAACCCCTCGAACAGATCTCCAAAGGCGCTGAAGATGTCGTTGACATCGTTGAAACCATGACGGCGGCTGCCGCTGGCGACGTAGGCTTCGTGGCCATACCGGTCGTACGCCGCTTTTTTTTCCGGATCTCCCAACACGTCGAACGCCTCGGCCGCTTCCTTGAAGCGCTCCAGCGCCTCGTCGTCTCCGGGATTGCGGTCGGGATGGTTGGCGGCTGCCGTCTTGCGGTAGGCCCGTTTGATCTCTTCGGTCGTCGACTCGCGGGCGACTCCCAAAACCTCGTAATAATCCCGTTGTGCGGCCATCGGACTCATACCATCTCAGCCAGACGAAACATTGCGTGGCCGGAACTTTCGGGATCAACCGCCGCGCGTAATGCGGCAACGGGCCACCTTGCGGGTGACCCGTTGCTCCAAGTCAATCAGGTGGTTGACACCGCGATGCGCACAGCCATCGCGCCGCCGCGGTTGATCAACGAACGCTGCCTTCCACTTTGGGTTTGTCCCCGCCGCCGCCGATTTCGTCGGTACGGGTAACCAAAACTTCGGTCGTGAGCATCAATCCCGCAATGGAGGCCGCATTCTGCAACGCGCTGCGGACCACCTTGGTCGGATCGATGATCCCTTCCTTGACCATGTCGCAATACTTCCCGCCGCGGGCGTCGTAGCCGTGGTTGGTCGGCTTCTGTTTGACCTCGTCGGCAACGACGGCGCCGTCCAGGCCGCTGTTTTCAGCAATCTGGCGGATCGGAGCTTCCAGGGCGCGGGCCACAATGTGGACGCCGATCTGCTCGTCTCCCTTGACCTTGAGCGCTTCCACGGTGGGAATCGCCCGCAGGTAGGCGACACCCCCGCCGGGCAGAATCCCTTCTTCGACCGCCGCCCGCGTGGCGTGCAGCGCGTCTTCCATGCGGGCTTTGGTCTGCTTCATTTCCGACTCGGTGGCGGCACCAACAGAGATGATCGCCACCCCCCCCGTGATCTTCGCCAGCCGTTCCTGGAATTTCTCGCGATCGTACTCGCTTTCCGTGTTCTCGATCTGCGTGCGGACCTGCTGGATGCGGGCCTTGATCTCGCTCTCTTTGCCCGCTCCTTCGATAATCGTCGTCGCATCCTTGGTGACTTCGATCTTCTTGGCGCGGCCCAGGTGGCTGACTTCGACCGATTCCAGCTTGATCCCCAGGTCTTCGGAAATCAGGGTTCCCGCGGTAAGCACCGCAATGTCCCCCAGCAGCGCCTTGCGGCGGTCGCCAAAGCCCGGCGCCTTCACGGCGCAAATCCGCAAGACACCCCGCAGCTTGTTGACCACCAGCGCCGTCAGCGCTTCGCCGTCCACGTCTTCGGCGATGATCAAGAGCGGTTTGCTCGACTGCGCGACCTTTTCCAGAAGCGGGACGAGATCCCGCAGGCTGGAGATCTTCTTTTCGAAGATCAGGATGTAGCAGTCTTCCAGAATCGCCTTCATTTCGCTCGGGTCGGTGACGAAGTAGGGGGAAATGAACCCCTTGTCGAACTGCATCCCCTCGGCCAGCTTGAGGGTCGTGCTGTTCCCTTTCCCTTCCTCGACGGTGATCACGCCATCGCGGCCGACTTTCTGCATCGCTTCCGCGAGCAAATCGCCGATCGCCCGGTCGCTGTTGGCCGAAATGGCCCCCACCTGGGCGATCTCTTCCGGACTGGAAACTTTCTTCGAGACCGACTTGAAGTATTCAATCGCCGCCGCGGCGGCTTTGTCGATGCCGCGCCGCACGATCGTCGGATTGGCTCCCAGAGTGATGCTCCGCAGCCCCTCGGCGAAGATCGCCTTGGCCAGCACCGTGGCGCTGGTGGTCCCGTCGCCGGCGATGTCGCTGGTCTTGGTGGCCACTTCGTTCACCAGCTTGGCCCCCATGTGTTCGAATGGATCTTCCAGCTCGACTTCCTTGCTGACCGTCACGCCGTCTTTGGTGACCAGCGGGTTGCCAAAATTTTTGTCGATGATCACGTTGCGGCCGGTGGGGCCGAGGGTCACGGCGACCGCATCCGCCAGCGTATTCACACCTCGCTGCAGCTTCAGCCGGGCGCGATCGTCAAACAGCAATTGCTTGGGCACGTCTATGCACTCCTCAGGGAAAGTACCGTTGTTTGCGTAAAAACTGTCTCGTGCAGCCGACTGATCGGCCAAGTCCGGCTCCCGGTGGGCAAAACGCACCGCCGGGAGCCGCGCGGAATCCATCACAAGGATTGGCGACTACCCCAGCTTGGCCAGAATGTCGCTCTCGCGAAGAATCTTCACGTCCTTGCCGTCGACTTCGATGTCGGTGCCGCCGTACTTGCTGAACAGCACGTCGTCGCCCACTCCGACGGTCATCTGACAGCGTTCGCCATTCTCCAGCAACCGGCCGGGACCAACCGCCTTGACCTTCCCGCGCTGGGGTTTTTCTTTGGCGGTATCCGGAAGAACGATTCCTCCAGCGGTGGTGGTTTCGGCGTCAACCGGCTCCACGACGACACGATCATCGAGTGGCTTCAAATTCATGGCAAGATTCTCCAGGTCAATAATGATGAATGTGGAATGGATTCGCTGTACACGCTGAACAAAAACCGGGGCGAGCGGAAACTACATCCCCATGCCGCCCATGCCGCCCATGCCTCCCATGCCGCCGCCCATTCCACCCATGCCTCCCATGCCACCCATGTCGTGGTGGTCATCGTGGTGGGTATCGGCTTCTTTCTTGGGTTCGTCGACAATGATCGACTCGGTCGTCAGTAACAGGGATGCGACGCTGGCCGCATTTTGCAGGGCCGAGCGCGTCACTTTGCACGGATCGACGACACCGAACTCAAACATGTCGCCGTAGCGATCGTTGAGGGCGTCATACCCATGCGTTTTGGACTTCAGTTTCTTGACGTTGTTGGCCACGACCGATCCATCCATCCCGGCGTTTCCGGCGATCAATCGCAGCGGAATGTCGAGCACGTTCTGGATGATCTTGACCCCATACTTTTCGTCGCCCGAGGCGGCGACCTTGTCCAGCGCATCAAAGCAACGGATGAGGGCCACCCCTCCGCCGGGAACCACTCCTTCTTCGATCGCAGCGCGGGTCGCGGCGAGGGCGTCCTCGATCAGGTCTTTCCGCTCTTTCATCGCGGTTTCCGTGGCGCCACCGACGCTGATCTGCGCAACTCCCCCTGCCAGCTTCGCCAGCCGCTCCTGAAGTTTCTCGCGATCGTATTCGCTTTCGGTCTCGGTGATCTCGCGGCGAATCTGTTCGGCCCGGCCTTCGATCTCCGCCTTGGAACCGGCCCCTTGAACGACGGTCGTATTCTCGGCGTCGATCTTGATCCGCTTCGCCACTCCCAGGTCGCTGAGCTGGACATTTTCCAGCTTGATCCCCAGGTCTTTGAAGATCGCCTTGCCGCCGGTCAGGACGGCAATGTCTCCCAGCATCGCCTTACGCCGGTCGCCATAACCGGGGGCTTTCACCGCGGCAATGTTCAGAATCCCGCGGAGTTTGTTCACCACCAGCGTGGCGAGCGCTTCTCCCTCGAGGTCTTCGGCAATAATCAACAGCGGCACGCGGGCTTTGCTGATTTTTTCCAGCAGAGGGACCAGCGACTTGGCCGTCGTGATCTTCTCTTCATAAATCAGGATCCGGCAGTTCTCCAGTTCGCACTCCTGCGAATCCTGGTCGGTGACGAAGTGCGGCGAAAGGTAGCCGCGGTCGAACTGCATCCCTTCCACCAATTCCACTTCGGTGGAGACCTGGCGCCCCTCTTCGACGGTAATCACGCCATCCTTACCGACCTTGATCAGGGCGTCGGCGAGGATCGACCCGATCTCGGGATCATTGTTGCCGGCGATGGCCGCGACGGTCTGCGTCGCCTTCTTGTTCTTGGCGTCGACCGGCTGCGCGAGCTTTTTCAATTCGTCACAGACGGCAACCACTCCTTTTTGAATGCCGCGGCTGAGCGACATCGGATCGGCGCCGGAGGCGATGAATCGCAACCCCTCTTTGAAGATCGCTTCCGCCAGAATCGTGGCGGTGGTGGTGCCGTCTCCGGCCACGTCGCTGGTCTTGGAGGCCGCCTCTTTCACCAATTGCGCCCCCATATTCTCGAAGGGGTTCTCCAGGTCGATGTCTTCGGCAACGGTCACGCCATCCTTGGTCACCTTGGGGGCGCCCCACCCTTTGTCGAGCACCGCATTGCGGCCTCTGGGACCGAGCGTGCTCCCCACGGCACGAGAGAGTTTGCCAACGCCGGCCAGCAGACTCTTGCGGGCTTCCTCATCAAAGCTCATCAATTTTGCCACAGCTTCTCCTCACACGACTGGGAATGACTCAGCAGGCAGTACACGGAATTGAACGATAAGCCAAAACAAAGGCAATCGCCGTGCCAAATCAGGCAATGGACGTAAGTTGTGTTGCAGAAATTTGTTGTGACGTTTTGGCGGGTTCCGGCTGCCAATCGGGACTGCCAAAGTGACAGTTTTTCTCCCTGGCGAGTCAGAGTTCTCTGTCAGTCTTGCGCAAAACGGGTGGTTGCCTGGCCCCTACATATTCGTCTTGGCATCCCCGGAATCCCCCAGAACGGCGACCAGCGCTTTTTGAATCTGGGGGTCATGCGCATGGTCGCGGGTGTAGATGCGACAGATCGAAAAACTCAGGGGCAATTCTCGAAACAGTTCGAAATCGCTCAGTTCGCGAGGGGCGACTTCCGCGGGATCGTAGACGTAGTTTTGGCCTCCCGCCGGGATTTTGGTGCTGGGACGATGATAGTGTCGGGCGATGTCAACTTTCAGTTCCAGGTCGCGAATCTCTTTAGGGAGCTTTTTGCGGAGCCGCTTTTCCACCACATCCGGTTCCGAAAAGATCGTGGTCTGTTCCGATTGACCGGAGTGGAAATACATGGCCCTCTCGGCGGCCATTTTCCACAGCGTTTGCCGCGACAGGATGTTCCGCCACCTATGTCCCAACTCCTTCAGTTCGTTCACGTCGCTGCCGCCCCAGCGCCCCACATCCACCAGGAACGACGCTTCGGTGAACCGCTGATACTCATCCAGATGGTCCAGCGGATTCCCCGGAAACAGATGCGGCATCGTTTGGGTAAAGACCTCGGCGAGCGCCACGTCGAGCGCCCGGACGGTGCGATGAAAGTAAATCGCCCGAAACAAGTTCGCCCGCACTTCAATGAAATTGATCAGCGCCCGCAACCCGCGGATATGAATCGTCAATCCGCTGGGAGTGAAAAAGCTGTAGTGCAGCAGGCGAAACAGGTCGAATGCCTTGACGTTGTACCCCGACATGTAGGCATCCCGAAGGACGAAGTCCATGTTGTCGACGGTGTAGATGCCGCTGAACAACGCCCGCAGCTTGACCAGCCAGTCGGGGTGCCCCTGGGTATCCCCCGCTTTACCCGAGGGGCGGCGGATCAACCACCCAATCTGAGACGGATCGAGTTCCTCCAGCGGGTTCAGCTTGCCGCGCGGATTCCGGCGCACCCGGCGGAGCAGGTCTCCCAACTCCCCCGTGATGATCGCCCCCCCCAGATCCTCGTGCGTGACCCCAAACTGATCCAGGTAGTGGTCGTCAAAAAAGTGGCCGAATGGGCCATGCCCTACGTCATGCAGCAGTCCCGCCATCCGAACGAGCGATTCCACGTAGGGGCGCGAGGGGACGTTGCGGCACGATTCGCACAGCGAGTCGTACCAGTGCTCCAGTGCCATCGACGCCAGATGCATCACACCCAGCACGTGCTGAAAGCGAGTGTGCTCCGCCGAGGGGAAGACCCACCAGGCGGTTTGCAACTGGTGGATCTGACGCAATCGCTGCACCCAGGGGTGGTCGATCACCTCTTGTTCAGAGACTTCTCCCGCCGGAAGCCCGGAGCGCGAGATGAACGGCACATAGCCGTGAATCGGGTCGTGCGACAGGCTTTCCGTGGAGAACTCGCGAACCATAAGCGAAGGTCGTGCGGACTACTTGGCGGCAGCGACCGGTTTGTCGGCAATGGGTTCCCGGATCGGCTGGACGAAATAGGTCCGTTTGTGTTTGACGGCCAGGTCCGCCGCGCGGGCTTCGGCCGCCTCTTTTTCCGAGTGGGCGAACCGCCCCTCTTCTTTCATGCTGCTGCTGAAAACCCCCCAGAAAAACCGCTTGCGAACGATGACTTTGGCCTTGGATCGTTTCGCCTTGGCCGCGGCCGGCTTTTTCTTGGGATCTTTGGCCTTTTTCTTGGCGGCGGCTTCCCCCTCGGCGCCCCCCGTCCCCTGCTTTTCCGCCGCCTCCGCCTGGTCCCGCAGCTCTCGCCGATTCACCGTTCGTTTCGCCATTGATCCTGTCACACTCCTGGAGGTTTCGCGCGTCTTGCCGATGGAATACTGATCGTGGAAACGTTGAGGAGTCGCGGCTCCCGTCGTTTCCCATTCCCAGAGGGGAATTGTAGCGGAAGCCCCAAAAATCGGCTACTGTCATCCAGAGATCCCTTGCGAGAAATCATGGAGAATGTGGGTGTGACCGCTCCTGCCCCTTCAGGCCCGGAGTCACTGACGGTTGCCTGTCCTGTGTGCCACGAGCGTTTCGTCGTGGGGCTGCAGGACCAGCCACAGCGCGTTGCGTGTACGTTTTGCGCGACGCCGGTTGCCGTCGTTTCCCGTGAACAGGCGCGCCGCGAGCACCAGGCCCGCCAGAAGTTGCCGCTGCCGGTTCCTGACGAGTACCCGATCGCCAGCCCGCAGAACTTTTCCCCCTCCGAGCCTGCGCCTGGCGATCCACCTGATGACGCCCCCCCCGAACCGGACCACCGGCTGCGCCATGCCGGTGAACCGACCTGGCAGCCACCCCAGGGGAAATCAACCAAACCCCCGCGGTCTGGCGCCCCGCGACGCGCAGCTCATTCTCCGTCTCCGTCGGCGGCTGACGCATCGGCGGCCGATGCAACATCGGACCAGGCGATCGTTGAGTGTCCTGCCTGTCACGAACGGATGCAGGTCACGCTCGCCGACAAGCCCGGCAAAGTCGAATGCACGTTTTGTTTCACGGAAGTTCCGGTTCCGGCGCGTGTCGCGTTCGTCGCCCAAAAAAAGAAGGGAGTCGCTCCTCAGTCCCCCGCAGCGGTGGGGACCTACAACGCCGAGGCGCCGGCGCAGGTGTTGGACCCGCAGATGGGGGTATTCGATCGGCTGGCTGAAGTCCGTATCGAGCGTCCCGATCCCCCGCCCAAATGGACTTTCTTCTCGGGAGTCTTTTCGTTTCCGTTCCGTCGGGAGGCGATTTTTCGCTGGGGAGGATTGTCGTTCGGGTTCACCGTGGTATTCCTCCTGGCGAGTTTCCTGGCAACCGGGGCCGGGCGGACCGGTCCGTCCGGTTTGGGAGTCGTCGGGATGGGATTCCTGGTGGCGCCTTTACTGTTGATCGCGCTCTACGTCAGCTCCTATGCGGCGGACACGATCCTTCGCATTCTGGAATCAACCGCCTATGGACTCGATCAGGTTCAGGGGTGGTGTGAAGGGTGGTCGCAAGGGGGGTGGCGCGAGTGGGTGCCGCAGTTGTTGTACCTGCAATGGATCGCCGCCCTGCCCAGCGTAGCCAGTTGCGGCATCGGCCACCTGGCCATGAATGCCGGCCTGCCGTTCTGGCCGGTGATGCTGGCGTCGCTGGTCATTCTGTATCCGATCGCCCTCCTCTCGGCGCTGGAGGCCAACTCGTTGTGGGTTCCCTTGAGCTGGCCCGTTGTCAAGAGCCTGATCGTCGTCTGGTGGGGCTGGGTGATGTTTTACCTGCTCTCCACCCTCTGTCTGGGGGGGTGCGCCGCGTTGTTGCTCCTGGGCTGGCCCGCCGCCGGATGGCCGGTACTGCTGCTCTGCGGGCCGCTTTTCTCAGCCTCGCTACTGATCGTGGGCCGCCTGTTGGGTCGTCTGGCCTGGAAGATCGGCCAGCGGATGTAGCAGTCAAGTAACCGGATTTCTCCAAAATCTGGTCCGGCGAAAGCCCCAACCACGGATTGGTTTTCTCAGACAACTTGGCCAGACAGCTCTTCTTCTCTCAACGCCCCATGACGCCCCGAGACGGACTTCCTGCTCTGAGAACGGGTAGCGTTTCGCAGCCGCTGATGCTTTGTTAAGATCAGAACGAGACCTGAGACAACTGCCTTGCCAGGTTTTGAAACGGGTCGCTCTGACCCCCGGGATCCAAGGCGCCTCTTGCGAGCCAAATCCGATGAGCGATCCGACTCCTTCGCATGATCGCGACCACCTCGATCCGGATTTGACGGTCTTTCTTCCTCAAGAGTTGGCCGGTGAGCCGGAGAAGGAAGTCGCCCCACTTGTCGCTGCCGGCGCTGGTTCGCCGGCACCGCGCGATCCACTGCCAAGAGAGTCGGGGACCGTCGTGATGGGATCGGTCGATGCGTCGGTCGGCTCTGGGCTGCCCGATCGGTTGGACGTGAAAAACCATCTCGACCTGCAGTGCGAGATTGCCCACGGGGGCATGGGAGTCGTCGTCAAAGGGCGCGACCGCCGGTTGGGGCGCCAAATCGCCATCAAGATACTCCAGGAGCGCTACCGGGGAAATGACGAACTGGTGCGGCGCTTCGTCGACGAAGCGCGGATCGCGGCGCAGTTGCAGCATCCAGGGGTAGTCCCGATTTACGAAGCGGGGCATTTGCCCGACGACCGCCCCTACTTCGTGATGAAGCTGGTGGGTGGGAAAACGCTGGAGCAGCTTCTGGCAGAACGGGGCGTGCCGTCTCACGACCTGCCCCGGTTCTTGAAAATCTTCGAACTCGTCTGCCAAACCATGGCGTATTGTCACGACCGCGGAGTGATTCATCGCGACCTAAAGCCCGAAAACGTCATGGTCGGCAGCTTTGGCGAAGTGCAAGTGATGGATTGGGGAATTGCCAAACAGCTACGGCCCGAGCAGTTTTCTGCTCAGAGGCCGCAGGGAGCCGCCCGCTCGGCCCGGCTGCAACCCGAGAACGTCACGGGAACGCTGGCCTACATGCCTCCTGAACAAGCCAAGGGGGATCTGGATGAGCTCGACGTGCGCGCCGACGTTTTTTGCCTGGGGGGCATCCTGTGCAAGATTCTGACCGGACACCCCCCCTATGCGGCCCGCGACAATGTGAAATTGTACCGCCTGGCGACCACTGCGAAGTTGAACACAGCCTTCGCGCGGCTCGACGCCTGCGGGGCAGACCCGGAATTGATCTTGCTGGCCAGGCATTGCCTGGCCAAGGATCGCAACGATCGCCCCGCAAATGCGGCGGATGTGCAACAAACGCTGACCGCGTACCTCGAAGCGATCTTGCGACAGCCAGAACGAGACCTGATCCGTTTTTTTGAGCTCTCCCTCGACCTATTCTGCATCGCCGGGTTGGATGGTTTTTTTCGGCGCGTGAATTCCAATTTCTCTAGAGTGCTGGGGTACGCCGCCGACGAATTGGTGTCGCGCCCGTTCATCGAATTCGTTCACCCCGAAGATCGCGAACGCACTGCCGCACGGATGGCCCAACTGTCGCAAGGGTTGCCGGTCGTCCGTTTTCGCAATCGCTACCGAACGGCCGCCGGCAGTTATCGCTGGTTCGAATGGACCTCAAAGGCGGTGACTGAAGACGGCCTGGTGTTCGCCGTCGCCCGCGACGTGACCGAGCAGGTCAATGCCGACCGCTTGACGAATCTGGCGGTCGAGGCGGCGTCCGCCGGCCTGGTCATGATCGCCCGCGACGGCCGGATCACGCTGGTCAATCGCCAGACGGAACAGATGTTCGGCTATGCTCGCGAAGAACTGCTGGGGCAGCCGATCGAGATGCTCGTCCCCACGGAGATTCGCGACATCCATCCACAGCTTCGGGAATCGTTTTTCGCCGCTCCCACAGTGAGGCCGATTGGCGCCGGGCGCGAACTGTTCGGCCATCGCAAGGATGGCAGTCGGTTTCCCGTCGAGATCGGACTCAGCCCGCTGGAAACCGAAGAAGGGCTGTTTGCCCTGGCGTCGGTGATCGATATCACCGAGCGGAAGCTGGCGAACGCAGCGCTTGCCGAACGGGCGCGCCTGGCGGAATTGGCCTCGGAGATCGGCTCGGCACTGACGCACAGCAGCGACTTGCGGCGGATGTTGGGACGCTGCACCGAGATACTCGTGCGCCACTTGGATGCAGCGTTTGTCCGCATCTGGACGATTGAACCCGGGGGCGCCGTGCTCGAATTGCAGGCGAGCGCGGGGCTGTACACGCACCTCGATGGTCCTCATAGCCGGGTGCCGCTGGGGCAGCTCAAGATCGGCCTGATCGCCCAGGAGCGCCGCCCGCATCTGTCGAACCAGGTGGTGAGCGATCCGCGCGTCAGTGACCAGGGATGGGCCAAGCGGGAGGGGATGGTCGCCTTTGCCGGCCATCCTCTAATCGTTGACGACCGCGTGGTGGGAGTGCTGGGGCTTTTCGCCCGACACCCGCTTTCCGACGCCACGCTGGCCTCCCTGGCCTCGGTCGCCGATGGCATCGCCCTGGGGATCGCCGGGAAACAGTCCGCCTCGGCATGAGTGTCGTTGAACTTTTCATCGAGCAGAACGTTAGAGTGGACCCGCCCATCGCGCAATGATGTCAATCAAAACGTCTCAGGGGGCGAGTCGCTGAGCTTGGGGCGTTCGACGATAAGGAAGGAATGATCGATGTTTCAGCGGAAGCCCAGGCAGCAAGAGCCTTGCGTGTATTACGAGCGGCTCCCGACCTATCGTCCCGCCGAGGTGGATCGGATGACGGAGGCGATGTGGTCTGACGGCTTTGTCCTGATACCGGGGGTGCTCACGGCCGCCGAGGTCCAGGCCGCGCGCGACAAGATCGATGGCCTCCTCCCACTCGACTGGGATTTCACCGGTTTGACCGACCATTACAAGAACGTGTTCAATCGCGATCCGTTCTGGTTGTCGTTTATCGACCGACCCGGTGTCATTGAGGTGGCCGAGTCATCGCTCGGCGGCGACTGCCACATCATTGGGGAAACCGCGTGGCGCAGTCACCCGGGCCATCAAGGGGTCGGGCTGCACCTGGATTACCTGCCGATGGAGTGGCCGAAGCCGGGGGTGCCGGACGGAGTTCGCGTCCCGATGTTCCTCTGCACGGCCCATATCTACCTGAGCCCCCAGCCCGTGGAGTTGTGCCCGACGCACATCATTCCTGGCAGCCACCGGGCCGGGCGGAAGCCGAGCCGGATCGATCTGCATTGGAACGGGAGGTTGCCGCAACCCGTCCTGTGCGAGGCGGGGGACGTGCTGTACTTCCGGAGCGACCTCTGGCACAGCGGGAGCGCCAACCGGACGAGCGACCAGGTTCGATACCTCCTGCAAGTCCATTACGGCCGGCGGGAGATGGCGCAGCATTTCGCGCCCTATCTGGAGTGGCGGTTCAACCCCGACGTGCTGTCGGCATGTACTCCGCGCCAACTGCGGTTGCTCGGTGATCATCGGCAGGG
>JBJXGA010000123.1:0-35983 GCA_046152955.1 Planctomycetales bacterium
TCATCCTTCACCCTTCATCCTTCACCCTTCATCCTTCATCCTTCCTCCGCATCTCCCTCCGCAGCCGCTCCACCGCCCGCAGCCACAGCTTCTCCGTCGCATTCACCGACCGCCCGATCATCTGCGCGATCGATTCGAACGGTAGTTCGTCCTTGTAGCGCAACAGAAGGACTCGCTGATAGTCGCCGGGCAATCGGGCGATCGCCTCCACCATCGCCTGTTCTTGTTCATTCTCGATGGCGTGCTCGCTGGGAGTCTCTCCGAGCGCGTCAATGATTTCGAACGGCTTTGCCAATCGATTCCCGCTCCCCGGACGCACCTCCAGCGCCACCTTGCGCTTTCCGCCGGTGCGGTAACGTCGGCGAACATTGGAGACATTGTTCAAGAGCAACCGGCGTAACCAGGCAAGGAACTCGTCGTAGGTCGCTCCGTGGAACTGAGAGAAATCGCGGCACGCCTCCAACAGCGTCTCCTGGACCAGGTCCGAAGGGCCGCATTTGGCCTGCAAGTCGGCACTGAGTTCGTGCCGTGCGATCAGCAGCAAATACGCCTGGCAATCGCCAAGCACCTGACCGAGCGCATCGGCCGATCCCCCCCGTGCCGCCGCCAACTGGCGGGCTGCTTCGTCGACCCTCGTCATCTGCCCGTTCCCCCCGGATGACGCACCCCAGTTTGCCCCGCCACACCGGGACCGGCGTGCCAGCCTGAATCCGATCCAGCACCTACAGTATGCAACCGCCGCGTGGCCCCGAACTGCGACTGGCGACGTCGGCGAGAATATGGAGACCGAGAGAATAGGCCAATCGTACCCCGGCAATTCTCTGAAAGCAATGCTCATGCGCGCCCCCCCCTTTCGGACGCGTGTGCCAGCGAATCCTGGTGGTTGCCACGATTGCCAGAACGTGGGCCCAGCAGCGATAGCCCAAATTCTGCCGATTGTGCCTACACTGAACGGATTGCCAGAAAGTTTGGGCACGCCCCTTCGCGGCGCGGCTTCGTGGCCAGGACAGTTGCCGCGGCCAGCAATCCTGGCGCTCCGCGAAAGGGGCCGTGCGGTGCAGGCGCCACGGCCAGCGACCGAACGGAGTCGGCCCTGCAAGCATCGCGCTACGGCCCCAGTTCAAGTCCGCGATTCGGACGCAACCGGACCTCCGAAGCCGGTTTGTAGTCGGGTTGGCGGTGCCCCACCACACCGCCGGCCCGGCAGCCGGGAACTCGTCCGCTCTCAACGCAGCCGCCACACCGGCGACACTCCCTTGTCTTTACCGGCATGGTCTCTCCACCACCATTCCAGGAACTTTTTTTGCCGATTCAGAAGTCGCCGAACTTTCCGTGGCGTATTTGCGGAGTTCTGGTGCTTAGTAACGCGCCGGACTGCGTGAATCGCACCAAGTCACAATTCAGGTTCTTGACACCACTTGTCTGACCCACTGCAATACGTCCCCACCGCTAGGGGCTCGGTCGGAACTCGCGATAAGCTCGCGCTCACGCTGCATTCATACGGTAACGACAATGTAGAGCGCGCACTGACTTCCCCACCCAAGGCAATCAAATATGACTGCAGTGTTGCACCGCAAGAAATGCTTCTCGCTCTTCGGCATCTCTGCGCTTATGATCGCAATTCAGATCGCGGAGGCTCCGGCGGCGGCGGCGCTCGTCTCCGACGCTGAGGTCTACATAGGTTTCAAACGTCTATGCGATGGTTCTGCGGAGCGGCTGGATCTCGGCCACTTGTACGTGGCATTGGAGGACCAATCAAGCGGAGAGGGTGCAAACATGTTTGCCAATTTCTTGGTGTCCGCCGACGCCAGGATGTCGGGCATTTGTGACTGCATGAGTCTCCATTACCTACAAGTGATCAATTCAGACGACTGCCCCGCTTCGTACTTTGGGAACAAACTCCCGACTATGGGAAGCAAGGTCATCGATTCCCCTAACGGCGGTTGGGATTATCAGTACAATAACAATGACGCCACTCATATGAGTGGCGTTAAGCCCGACCACACCGACTTCGTGGATACGCGTCCTTGGTACTGGAATCAATCTGGAGAACAGAAAAACACTGAATGGTGTGATTCGTACAGGATGGGCGATGGGCCGGGCTACTGCACAGAGCCGCCAAACGGAAAGACATTCTTCACAACGTATCTCGTGGCGGAATCATCAGCCCTCTGCGACTCTCCAGATTGTCTAAAGGCCGGCGAGATTCTGCTGCTTGCCGCTTGGGATTGGTCGATCCAGAAAGCAAATGTGCCATTGGGCATGGACGGAAATACGCTGAGCACGATCGGTGCGCCAGGAGGTGGCGACGTTTTATCCGTGAAGGATGCGTTAGCGGCCGGCGGATTCTCAGGGTATTCCCCGAAGATTGACAAAAACATTTGTTGCCCGGAGCCAGCATCCGTGGCACTAGTCCTTATTGGCTTCTTAGTCGGAATGCCAAGGCGGTTTCGGCACCGACACTGCGCTGCGTAACTCCATGTAGAACTAGTCGGGTCGTAGCCGTCCATTGTCTGTCAGGTGCGTAACGTCGTCGACTGGAGGAGAACGGGAAGAAGAGGTGCCAAAGAGAGAGAACCTTTAGATCGGCACGATGTGCGGCACGGATGTCGTAGTGCGGTGTCGAACCACAGCCAGTGCCCAATTGCTCCAGAATCGTATGGCGAACGGAGGACTGCGATTCAATTTCAGGCGCTATAGTCTGTTCTGCCCGCATGACTTGTAGAAAGGTCAAAAAGACATTGAAGCGGCCCAGGCCGGTTTACAGACTCCCGATCAACGGCAACCGCCTCTGGCACGTACTATTGCTTACCAGTTCCTCTAGAGCGTCGCCATGAAAAATATCGGACGAGCGCAGCTCGGCCTGCTGCGTGGTTTTGACTTTGGCCCGGTCAATCTCGTTTGTGTCGTCGCGCTGGCGGTGACACTGGCGCCGGCAACGACGCGGGCGGGCGTCGTTTTCGATGGGAGCGCGACCAAAGACAAGAGCAAAACGGACGAAGATTTTTTCTGTCGGTGGACGTCAACACTCAATCCGGAGCCGGCGATCTTGTATGTCGGACAGGATGCGAAGCTGAATTCGGCGATCATTGGTGCCATTGACCAGGCGGGGTTCAATGCGACCAACGGGTGGACTGTGACGTACAAGAATTTGAACGGATTGTTCACGCTGAGCGAGTACTACGCCTGGGTGACGCAGCAGCCGCAAATCACAGCCGGCGGGATTCCTAGCAAGGGGCACGACCACGGGCAAATCGGTGGGGCTGCGTTCGTGCTGGGTTTCGACCGCGGAGTGGGCGACCCGATGCCTCAGGACACGCACTGGATGCAGGTCGTCCAAACTAATGCACCCGGAGAACGCGGGTTCAATTCCGGCGGAGGGTTTGTCTCGCAGGTCGATAACCAAAAAAGCACGACCGACCCGACGTTCGACGGGAACGGCGGTGCTGCCAACGCGTACGTGTTTATTGACGTGCCGCACGATTTCTGTCCATTCGGCTGTGACTACCACGCGAGTTGGCGGTTTGTGACGTTCATCGTCACGCGCGACGTCAACAACAAGTCGCTGGAAATCTATCGCAAGGGAGTTGAGTGGGGTTATGACTTTTCGTGCCAGCCGAAGGAAATCGCAGGAGTCCCCGAACCATGCATGCTCGTCATGTTGTCGATCCTGATCGGCATTTTCTGCGTGGGCAGACGAGCGCCTGAAGCGGACTGCGACAGTCTGAACCGGCCGGAAAGAGAAAGGGGCCAAGTCCATTGACTGTCAACTCCCCGGCAACCGCGACAAAAAAGGAATAGCAGGTCTAATCGCCGGTGGCCATATCACACAGAGTCTTCACGCCTTAAGCACCGAACGCAAGAATCAGAACGGGCTAATTGAGCCCCGCCAGTGGCCGTGGCAGAACCTGCGTTGCACGGCTCTGCGAAACGGAGATCGTAGCCATTCTTCCCCTCGCACCCGAACTTGGACTACTGACGTCGGCGCCTGCCGACGGTGACGCTTGCGCCGTGACGCGAGTGCTGGAAGCCGTTCGGCCCCCCTTTGCTCCGATTTGTGGCGCGGCGCCTGGGCCGCCGTTTGGCTCCCCGCGTCGACGCCGACGATGTCTTGCAGGAGGTTTTGCTCATCGCGTCACGCCATCTGGTCGAGCGCATTGACCGCTGCCGACTTCCGTTCGGCGCCTGGCTCGAACGAATCACGCTGCAAAGACTGGCTGATGTCCGCCAGCTGCATCTCCGCTCCAAAAAACGCAGCGTGCTCCGGGAGTCATGGGGGCCATTCAAGGACGACATTTCCAGACATGGCGCGCTCGCCGGGCATTGCGATCCGGACGAAGATTCGGCGATACTGGCCGCGGAGCTGAAGGTGGCAGGAACGAATGGCACTGCCGCTTGCGGTGTAAGAGTATTGGCGGCCAATAAGAGGTTGGGTTTGGGGGGATGGTTTTCAAGAATAGACAAGGATTCCAGGATTTCCGTGGCGGATTCTCTGAGTTTTTGTGCCTGGAGGTACGTTGGACCGTGCGCGGTCGCTTTCCACAGCCATTTTTTCGCTTTTTTGAAGGATTCCGGTGCGTCGCAAGTGAGCAGACGCTTCCGCTGTCTTACAGAGAGTCGAGAGGAATGTCGTTCTGATCATATTCTTCGGCGAGAACGGAGTTGTGGTGACAGGGCTCCTTTCTGGCGTAAGTGTCGGAAGAAGTGCCCAGTAGGGCCGTGTTGGGTATTGTAATTCCACAGCTCTGATTGCAACGAATCAAGGAAAAGGAACTGACTATGTTTATACGGTGCTGGAGTGATGCAGCGCGCGGTGTTCTGAGCACGCGAGTCGTGGGAATCGCATTGTTGTTCTGCCTGATCGGCACTGGCGGGGATTGGTTGAGTTCGGCCGAGGGGGGAGTCATTGTGAACAATCCGGGCCTCCCGCCGGTAATCTGCTTCGTGAATGGAAAGGCCCACCTAGTTAAATACAAAACGGCGGTGGATGTCCACTCAAAGTTCCATATTCCTGCGGGGGGGGTCGTGGATCTGAGCAACATCGCTCATACAGGGTTCGAAAATATCGTAGTTGCGCAAATTGGCCCCGATGAAAGGGAAGATTTCGACTCGGTGCTCATGGGGCAGGCGAGTTTCAATGGCGGCCCCCTTGGTTCGATTGACCTTGCTGGTTCAGTATCGGTCATTGCTTTTGGCAAGGCGGGAATGACGACAGGATCCTTCGACACGGAAATGGTTTCGATGTCGCTCACAGGGATGGTAGGCGGGAATCCAGTCATGATCCGGGAGAGTCCTACGTTGGCGTCGACGGGCCATACCGAAATCGACGATATCGGAGGCGGTGAATTTCACATCGACAGTTTCTTCGACGTGTTTGTGGAACTCACTCTCGACGGTGGCCAGACCTGGATTCCCAGCGATGGCCCGGCGCACGTGACGGCAGAGTGTCCCGAGCCTTCGACAATGGTGCTGTTTACAGGGGTCGCATTGATTGGTTTCGGCGGCCGTTGGCGTCGGCGCCGGTTGATCGCTGCTTCAAACTTAAAGGTTTGATGACTTTTTTGCCTCTCATTCCCGAAGTTTCCATCAATTCGACGCGTTGCTGGGTGCTGGGGTACGCTTAATCGTCGGTCATGGCGTGCGCGCGACTCGAGACCAGAGCGCACAGTGGTCGGGCGCAAGCGTGAAAACCAACGTTTCCCGCGGAGAGTGAGCATTGTGCGGCGAAGAAGAGACCGCCCTATCGAAATCAGAACACACCGCAGGTGCAGGGATTCAGGGCAGCGTCCGTGAGGGCGGACTATACGAGAGGCCAGAGAAACGGGGATGGGGCGTAGTCAGACTGGAACAGAGCACGGCAGCCTCAGTCGGTGAATGCGTCACCTGATTGCCGGAGTGGCACAAGGGAGGTTGGCCTCAAACCGCCTGATGAGGTATCACCACTATAGGCCGGTTTATCCGAGACCGGCGGCAGCGCGAATGCCGGGGAATTTGCCGATATGAGGAATGCCGCCGGTGTCACTGCCAGCGCGGGTTTCGCAGAAACCCGCGTGCACATTGCCTACGGCGTCACGTCCGGTCGGTTACACTGTTTTCAAAGGAGCCTGCATGCAAAGCAACATGCGGTCCTGCGCGTCGCAGCGATTCTCCGCGAGAATTCTGGCCCGGGCTGTGTTGGTGGTGGCGAGTCTGTCTTTCCCCGGTGGCGCCCGCGCGGAATTGCTGACGCTCAACCAGTCGCAACTGGGCAGTCTCTGGGATGATTTCGAAAACCCGGAGAATGCAGTCACGGCGCTGTCGTCGAAGACCCCCAGCGGCCAAGGGGTCGTCTTCGGCGGAACGCTCTTCGATTCGCCCGGCAACCCGTTTTCGCCTTTCGCCCAGATCGGAATCGGGGCCAACTTCGGCGGTTCATCGAGCACCGGCAGCGGCCCCACCACCGCGCAGGTGCTGGGGTCGAATGACGTGAGTCCCTTCAGCGGCTACGCACTCTCGTTCACCAACCTGGGTACGGAGCCGCGCTCGGTCAGTATCTTCCTCAACACCGGATTCACCTCGCCGCCGTTTGGCGAGCCAAACAACTTCTACGAGAGCGGCTTCGTCGAACTGGCGCCGGGCCAGAGTGCCGTCCGGGTCATCGACTTCGACGCCGCCGGCGTGGTCCACCGCAACCACGTCAGCAACATCGGCTTTCAGATCGGCGCCAACCTGGGCGCTTCCGCCGAAGACTTCTTGGTCGAAGTCACCCCCGTCCCGGAGCCCGCGTCGCTCCTCTTGTGCCTGGCGTTTGCTGCCACCGTCCCCCTGGCAGTCTGTCACCGGCGGCGCCGCGGACGGGGACGGGGAAAAGACCGCCAGATCGGAATTGGGAAACGAACGCAGGGATTCAGCGCAACGCCCGTGAGGGCGTTTTTTTTGAATGATCAGAGCAGCGGGGATGGCTCGCAGTCGGACTGAAACGGAGCACGGAAGTCTCGGTCGGTGAAAGCGTCACCTGATTGCCAGACTGGCACATGAGAGGTTGGCCTCAAACCGCCTGATCAGGCATGGCCAGCACCTCCTTCAAGGGAACACCGAGGGATTGCATTTCCAGTTTGCGAGCCGACTCGAACTTCGCCGCGCTGTCTCCGAGAGCCATTGCTTCTCGCGTCTTGGCCGAATCGGGAAACTGAGCGGAGGCCGCCGCGAGATTGTCGCGAAGCTGCGCCTGAGTGGCGTCGTGTTCGAGCTGAAAGCCGAGCAGCTCGTCGTGGATGTCATGCGGATCGCGGCAACAGGCATGCGACACGCAGTTCGTCTGCGTTGGCCAAGCCCAAGACGTAGAAGCAGATCATTTCGTACGTGCGAAGCGTCGGCTTGCGCCCGGTGTCCAGAGCCATGAGCCGGCAGGCGATGATCGCGCAGTGCGCCTGTATCACACGGGAAGGAAGTCGACGTGGTGTTTCAGCCCAGGCGATGCTAGAATTTGGGTCATGAGCACGATTGCTGAAATTGAAGCCGCGATTGAGCATTTGCCGCCAGAACAGGTTGAGGAACTTGCCATCTGGCTGGAAACGCATCGCGCCCGGCGGGCGGCACCGTCGCCTGCCGATACCTGGCTGACGCGAGCGCGGGGCGCCGCGCGTGCGGGGGTGACCACGGCGGAGGTGATGGCCCTCACGCGCGGTGACGAATGAGCGGTATCCTGTTCGACACGAACGTGCTGCTCGACATCGCCACTGCGGATGTGACTTGGCTTGCATGGTCGGAAGGACAGTTTCGCGGCGCCGCGGCGCTGGGAGCGATTCTCATCAATCCGATCATCTATTCCGAACTTGCGCCGGCATTCGCCACGCAGCGTGATCTCGACGGATGGCTCGACCCGTCGCTCTTTCAGAGGCTCCCGCTTCCCTATGCCGCCGGTTGGCTGGCCGCGCAAGCATTCGTCAAATACCGGCGCACAGGAGGCGCTCGAAGCTCCCCGTTACCCGACTTCTACATCGGCGCGCACGCCGAAGTTGAGGGCCTGATGCTGGCTACGCGCGACGCCACGCGGTATCGAACATACTTTCCCAGCGTATCGCTCATCACACCGTAGCTGGAAACGAAAACAACCGCCATTTCGGAATTGGGAAACGAACGCAGGCGCAGGGATTCAGCGCAACGCCCGTGAGGGCGTTTTTTTTGAAAGATCAGAGCAGCGGGGATGGCTCGCAGTCGGACTGAAACGGAGCACGGAAGTCTAGGTCGGTGAAAGCGTGACCTCATTCGCCACCTCCGCAGTGGAATCCCGGCACGCCGGGAAAGCTCCGCTTCGTAAGCCGCAGCCGCGCGCCGCGCCGTTCAGAGGCGACCTGACACCTGCCGAGAAGCGCTGATCCGACGGCGGAACGATGATCGACTGCTCGTCAGATTCCAGATTCGTAAGCACGCGGCGAAATACCTGCCGATTCGTTGATCGGCATCAACCATCGGCCAGTTCGGAGCCTATTCTCCAACGGCATCAGCGCCAGTGGTTGAGAATATGAAATTCGTCCACAAGCGCCAGACCGGACGCCTCAAGATTCTTAAGTGCGGTGGCAATCCCGCGAGGCGTCATATCTCGCCGGGGATCGTTATCGCTACGAATCACGAGTATGCCAGGATGATGGCCGCGGGACTCGTGGATCAGGTAGTGCAAGTCTTCGAAATCATCGTGATTGCCTGTCAGCAGCACCCGCTGTTCGCTGATCGCGCCGGTCAAATGAACGGGATCCGCTCGCCCCGAAGCCCGGTTTTCCACAGGTACGAATACATCGTGTCCCGCCTGCCTGAGCAATCGGACCAGTTGGTGCGCGTCAATGTCGTCATCCAGGTACAGCCTCATGAGAATCGTTGCTTGATGCGTTCACGTTCGTCCGGCGACAGGGCGTTTGGCTTCGCATTCCATTTGTAATCTGGATCATTCATTCCCGAAGCTTTCATCAGTGCCTCTTCGCGAGCGTAATCCTGCAACAACTCGGGCGGGTTCGACTCACAATAGGCGATGGCCTCTTTCACGGCCTCGACCGGCAGGTTGTAATCGGCGGCGATTTCTTCCACGGTCATCGGTTCGCTGTTGACGTGCTGGCCGTACAACACGCGCGCTCGAATCCGAGTTCCCTTGACAAACAACTGCCGGTACGACGATTTGGGGTTGGGGGCCAGGTGTTGATATTGGGTGGCGGTGCTCATGGGGAACGGCTCGATGCGTTGCCGGGTGGATGGGGTACGCTTATCCATATTCTATCGCAGATTTGCATGGGGTGGCAATCTGCTCAGGGGTTGCCGCGAGGTCATCCCAGCGATCCTCCACGAGCTGAAGTTTCTCAGACGGACTCAGGTCGAAAACAGAAGCGGTAATCGCCGACGTCATCATTCTGCACATTCTACATCGACGAAACCGGTGGGCTGACGCCGCACCGTTCGCCATTCTGCTGCTGGATTTCTCAGAAATCCAGTCCAGATCTCGCCCCGACACGCACTATTCCGTTTGCCACTTGTCTATCCCACAAGACCGGTGGGCTGACGCCACACCGTTCGCCACTCTGTTGCTGAATTCCTCAGAAATCCAGTCCAGATCACGCCCCGACACGCACCATTCCATTTGCCACCTGTCTTTCCCACAAGACCGGTGGGCTGACGCCACACCGTTCGCCGATATCAATGGGCCTGGCTCCTGATGCCGCGCGTTTGCCCTTGCCCCTCCCGGTCTGGTACAACCGACCTGGGGCTACTTGAGATCGGTTTTCCTTGGGAGGAATCATGCGCCGCTGTTGGCTGCCAATCGCTGCCGTTGTCTGTCACCTGTCCCTTTCCATCGGCGTCGCTCATGCGGCGGATGAGAAGCCGGCCGAAGCGGCGCGCGACGTGACGTACGCCCATCTGGAATTGAAGGGGAGCTATCCCGAAGGGGCGCAATTGCCCGGTTTGTTCGGGGAATTGACTGAGACGCTCGATCGGTCGATCGCCCGGTTCGATCAGGCCGCTGGCGACCCGAAGATTTCCGGGGTCATTCTGCACATCAAGAGCCCTGCGCTCGGCTGGGCCAAGATGCGCGCCTTCCGCAGGGCGATCGAACGGGTGCAGGCCAAAGGGAAAAAGGTCCATGCCTTCATGGAGGGGGCCGACAACATGGATTTCCTGCTCGCCACCGCCTGCGACGAGGTGGTCATGCCCGAACCAGGTGTTCTGATGACGGTCGGGGTCAGGGCCGAGGTGACGTTTTACAAGCGGCTGTTCGACATGCTGGGGCTGAAAGCTGAGATGCTGCGCGTGGGTGAGTACAAATCGGCGGCGGAACCGTACAGCCGCACCGAAATGAGCCCCGAATTCCGCAAAGAGATGGAAGAAATCCTCGACGATTTCTACCAGCAGATCATCGCCACCGTCGCCCAGTCCCGCAAACTAACGCCCGAGAAGGTCGCGGCAGCGATCGACGCCGGGCCGCTCACCGCGCGGCAAGCCAAAGACCTGGGATTGATCGACCGCCTGGCGTATGAAGACGAGGTCAACGCGGCGATCGCCAAACTCCACGAAGGGAAGACGCTCAAGGTGGTCCATCGGTATGGCCGCAAAAAGGTCGATACCGATTTCAGCGGACTGGCCGGAATGATGAAGATGATGGAGACGTTGATGGGAGGCGAACCTCCCAAACGCCGGTCCTCCAACCCCAAGATCGCCGTCATCCACGCCAGCGGGATGATCATGACCGGCAAGAGCCAGTCTGATTTCCTCACCGGCGAATTGGTGATGGGTTCCGACACGATGGTCAAGGCGATCCGCGACGCCAATGGCGACGCGACGGTGAAAGCGATCGTCCTGCGGGTGGACAGCCCCGGCGGGAGCGCGCTGGCCAGCGACCTGATGTGGCATGAACTGGAGAACGTCAAGAAGCCGTTCGTGGTCAGCATGGGGGACGTCGCCGCCAGCGGCGGGTATTACATCGCCATGGGGGCCGATCGCATTTTCGCCGATCCGGGAACGATCACCGGTTCGATCGGCGTCGTCGGAGGAAAGATCGCCCTGGAAGGGCTGTTCAACAAGGTGGGGGTCACGACCGACGTGATCAGCCGCGGCAAGAACAGCGGCGTTTTGAGCACCACCAAAGGCTTCACCGACAGCGAACGGGAAGCGATGCAGCGGCTGCTCAACGACATCTACGACCAGTTCACCGCCAAGGCGGCTCAGGGGCGCAAGATGGACAAGGACAAGCTGGAACGGCTGGCCCGCGGCCGCGTCTATACCGGCAATGCCGCCCTCAAGCTGGGTCTGGTCGATCAGCTCGGCTCGCTCGACGATGCGATCGCCTATGCCCACGAAAAGGCGGGACTGAAGCCCGAAGACAAGGTCGAACGGCTGAGTCTTCCCAAGGCGGTGAACCCTTTGGACTCGTTGTTCGGGTCGCTCGATCCGAATAACGACGTCCAATGGTCCGACCCGGCGTTCCGCAAAGCGCTCCGCAGTGTGTCACCGGATCTGGAGAAGAATTTTCAAGCCCTCGGGCTGATCCAGTTGCTTGCCAGGGAACGAGTGATGGCAATTATGCCATTTCGGCTGATGATTCGCTGACGCGAGGTTCAAGGGCTCTTTGGCGCCGTGCAGCGTTTTGACAAACGCTGCGCGGTCGTTCGAACGCTGGTCGTGGCGGACGAGGTCGGTTGGTTGAGGATTTCTGAGAAATCCTCCTACAAGGGAGGGGCGTTCGATCGCCCCGCGCTACCCGCGCGGGTGGCACTGTTCATGCACCGCTTTCAGCCGTGTGTGTTCGACGTGGGTGTAGATCTGCGTCGTGGCGATGCTGGCATGGCCGAGCAGTTCCTGCAGGGCGCGGATCTCCGCCCCTCCGGCCAGCAGATGCGTGGCGAAACTGTGCCGCAGCGTGTGCGGGCTGACGCGGGCGCTGGCCCCGATCCGAGCCGCGTATTTCTTCACCAGCTTCCAGACCATGATCCGCGTCAACGATCGGCCCGAGCGACTGATCAGCAGCTCTTCGGGAGTCCGCACTCCCGCCAGCAACGGGCGCTCATGCTGCAGATAGGCTTCCAGGGCGCTCCGCGCGACCGGATTCAGCGACACCAGCCGCTCTTTGTTCCCCTTGCCGATGCATCGGCAATACGATTCCTCAAGATGGACGTCACGGAGTTTGAGATCGACGACTTCCGACGCGCGGCAACCGGTGGCATAGAGCAGCGCCAACAGCGCCCGGTCGCGGAGCATGTAGCGGTCGATCCCCTGGGGGGCCGCCAGCAGGCGATTGACCATGTCGGGGCTGAGAACATGCGGAAGGTGCTGCCACAGTTTGGGAGAATTGAGCAGATCGACCACGCTCTCGCGGAGCACCCCTTCGAGCACCAGATAGCGGAAGAACATCTTAATCGCCACCAGGTGCCGCGACACGGTTGTCGCCGCCAGCTCCCGTTCCTGCAGGTGCTGGAGGTACTTGGTGAGAAGCGCCAGATCGACCGCGTTGAGGGCCGCGGCCCCCGCCTGGCCGAACCAGCCAAAAAACTGCTGCAAATCGGACCGGTAGGCATCGATCGTATTGCGCGCCATCCCCGCCTCCGCCTCCAGATAGCGGAGAAACGCGGGCAGGTGGACCCCCGGATTGTCGTAGGTCGCGGGGCGAAACGCAGAATCAGGGGCAGGACGCTTGCGCGGCGGCATACTTTAAGAAATCGGTAAAGTTCCCCACCCGGCTTGAACCTGATCTCCCTCCCCATTGGGATCGGCATCCCTGGCTGTCAGCACCGAATAGTTCTGGTCCCAGTACGAGCTGTTGTCCGACAATCGGATTTCTGAGATTGATTCGGGAAGCAGAATCGAGAACAGCGGTAACCGGGTGGCGCGCTTGAAACTTTGGCGAAACCCCCACGCCAGGCGCCACGAACGCGGATTGCCAACGGCCGCCAGGAAGTCGCCGCGCCTCGGAAGCAGCCACCGCAATCCGCGAGGAATTCCCGGCGGCGCCTGCTGGCTCCCGGCCCCAGTGGCATAGTATCCCACAATCTCCAGACAGAGCATAGGTTCAATGTAAGTCGCCGCCGCCTGCAGCGCCACCGGTTTCCCCAAGTGCCGCGGCCCAATCAACCCCGCCAGCCGATCCACATGCTGCCGCAGACGCTCAGTCAACTCAGGAAACGAAACATCCACAGGCATCACCCGCTCCCCCGCCCCTAACCCCTAGCGCCTAGTCCCTAGCCCCTGCCCTCTTCACATCGTCCTTCCCCCATCCACCACCAAACACTGCCCGGTCGTCAGCGTGGTTCCCGTGGCGAGGTAGTACACCGCTTCGGCGATGTCTTCCGGCTGGGCCGGACGGCGCATTGGAAAGTTCGCCGTCCGCTTTGCCAGTTCCTCCTCCGACATCACCGCCCGGAGCCAGCGGGTATCGACCGGTCCGGGGCAGACGGCGTTCACCCGAATCGCCGGCCCCAGCGCCCGCGCCAACGATTTCGTCATCGTGTTGAGCGCCCCTTTGCTCGCGGCATACGCGATCGACGATCCCTCACCCGAGATCCCGGCGATCGAGCTGACACTGACGATCGATCCTCCTCCGGACTTCTTGAGCAGCGGCACGGCGGCGCGAATGCAGAAGAACGGCCCCTTCAAATTGACCTGCAAAATGCGGTCCCACTTTTCTTCCGTCAGTTCTTCCAGATTCTTGTGGTCGATGAACCAGGTAGTCCCGGCATTATTGACCAGGATGTCCAGACGGCCGAATTCCCGCTCGATGGCCTGCAGCATGTCGCGGACCGCGGCGTCGCTCCCCACGTCGCACTGCACCAGCAGTCCGCGCACCCGGCACGCTTCCACGAGACTCAGCGTCTCGCGCGCCTCCGCCTCGCTCCGCGAGTAATTGACGACGACGTCAAATCCATTTTCTGCGAACCGCAGGGCGCAGGCCCGGCCGATGCCGGTCGCTGATCCGGTGATGAGGGCCACTTTGCGAGAGGTGTCGGACATAGGATGTTCCTTCAAGTGGATGGATGTCTGAGAAAACTGCGCCGGGCCAGTTCAGTCGACTTTGGTGGGCGTACCATTCGGGAGGCGATAGCCCGGACCACGCAGGACGCGCCCCGGCCTGGCGCCGGTCAACTTTCCCGATTCGAGCACGAGTTGTCCATTGACGAGAACGTGACGAACTCCGTCGGCATTCCGCCGCGGCTCGGCAAACGTGGCCCGATCGACGATCTCACCCGCGTCGAACACCACGACGTCGGCCGGCAGCCCGGTCGCCAGCCGACCGCGATCGAACTGAAACACTTCGTTAGCGGCAACTGCCGACATCTGCGCCACCGCGCGCTCCAGCGAGATTGCTCCCAGATCGCGCACAAAGCGGGACAGCACGCGGGGAAAGGCCCCCGCGGCCCTGGGATGTGAGGCGATGCTCGAGCCTCCCGCCGGTCCCACGTCGGTGCAGAACGAAACGAATTCTTCGCGCATCGCCTTGATCAGATTGGCCTCGCTCATTGTCTGGGGCAAACAGAACAGATCGCGCCGAGTAGCGTCAAAGAACACGTCCCAGGGATCCTTCGACAAGGCTTTGGCGATGGCCGCGACCGACTGGCCGTGGAACTCCTCCCCGGAGGCCCCCTGGAATTCCCCCAGCACGACGCGATCCCAATCAAAGCCGGTGTGGCGAAACCAGTTTTCATACTCGAAGTTAGTTTCCATTTCGCGGCGGATTTCGGCGCGGAGCGCCGGGTCGTCCAGTTTGCGGCGTAGGGCGACCGGCCCCTCGGCGGCGTGCCGGGGATGGATGAAGGCGGTGATCCCCAGGCCGTTGTTGATGTAGGGATAAATGTCCGCCGCCACTTGTTGCCCCTGCGCCCGGGCCGCCTTGATGCGGGCGATGGCCAGTTCGAACTTGCCCCAATTCTGGCGACCGGCCGCCTTGAGGTGAAAGATGTGGACGCGGCAATTTCCCTGCCGGCCGATCGCCAGCGCCTCGTCAATCGCCTCGATCAGCCGATCTCCCTCATTCCGCATGTGCGTGTAGTAGCCTCCCCCGTACTCCCCCGCGACACGGGCCAGATCGCTGATCTCCTCAGTGGAGGCATACACGGCAGGGGGATAGATGAGCGCGGTGGAGACGCCGATCGCTCCGGCTTCCATCCCCTCGCGGACCAGGTCTTGCATTCGCGCCAATTCGGCCGGAAGCGGGCGGCGATCGACCTCACCCAGCACGACGCGCCGCACCTGCGTATGCCCGACGGTCTGGACCACGTTGACCGGCATCCCCGCCCGATCGAGCAGGTCAAAATACTCGCGAAATCCGGACCACCCCGCCCGCCGGGCCTCGTCCCCCGCCAGCGGCGCCGCGGAATCCCCCTCGCCGGCGTTGATCGTCGTGATCCCTTGCGTCAACAGATTCAAGCCGGTCTGCGGGCCCTGCAGAAAGGGAGTCCCGGTCTGCCCCATCATGTCGATGAACCCGGGAGCGACGACCAGCCCGGTGACATCGAGAACCCGTGCGGCGTCCTCGCCATTCAGCCGACCAATCGCGGCGATTTTCCCGGTACGAATCGCCACGTCCCCGACGTACCAGGGAGCCCCCGTCCCATCCACAATCCGGCCGTTCTTGAGGAGCAGATCGTACCGCTCGCCCTCATGAGCAGCCACGGGGAACGCCAGGAGGAAAGCACAAACGCACAGGCAACGACGACCCATGATGAGGAATGTCCTCCGGGAGATTGAGAGATCACTGGGATCTGGAGCATTACCTTGAGAATACCCAGAGGCATCCACGGACGGTAGCTACTGGGTGACTAGAAACGCCTTTGGGCTTTTGAATCGCACCGCGTAGCGGCTGCCACGTCGGCCAAGCGGCCGACTTGCGTTGAACCGTGCCCGAGAAACGTCGTGATGCACCCCGGAAACCATGCAAGTCAGCCATGCAAGTCGGTCTTGAGAAGTCTAAAGTATTACTTTAGGGTTCTCATAATGAAATACGTCACCAGGCAGCTTGAGACGCAGGTCCGGCGCGCGGCGAAGAATTTCGCGGCGGTGGTGTTGACCGGTCCGCGCCGCGCTGGAAAGACCTGACTGCTCAAGCACGTTTTTCCACAGGCCGAGCTTTTCCTGCTGGAAGACCCCACCATCATCGCCCGGCTGCGGGCCGACCTGCACGGGTTCCTGGATGCGATCAAGACTCCCGTCATTCTGGACGAAGTGCTTCATCGCCGTCCGAACGCTCCCGCTGTGAAATCGTTTCTGGTCCACCAACCCGCGAAGTCCCCCGTCCCGACGCGGGCGGTTGCACCCGGCATGCCGGCGGTGTCAACGCATGAGTTTTTGGAGTTGCTCTGAATCTGAAATGGAGCTTGAGATCGCCCTTTCCCCTCGCCACCGCTGGTTCTCTCCCCTCCCAAAAATGTATACTCCCTCACACAGGCAACCTTCCGCGCAATTTCAAGGAAATTTCCACCCATGACCTGCAAAACGCTCGTTCCTCTGGCTTGTTTGTTCCTCGGGTCACTTTCGTTCGGCATCGCCGGGGAAGTGTCGGAATGGCGTTCGTGGCGCGGGCCGGGGGGGAATGGGAGCGTTGACCAGGGGAATTTTGCAGTCCAATTCGGCGCGGAACGGTATCTGTGGCGCACGGCCTTGCCCGGCAAGGGATGTTCCACCCCGATCCTGCTCGACGGAAAAATCTACGTCACCTCTGCCGCCCAGTCCCAGGACGCGCTGCTGTGCTACGACTCGCATGGTCAGGAGACCTGGCGCGCGACCTTCGGCAAGGAGGATCCTGGCAAGCACCGCAATGGTTCGGGATGCAATGCGTCCCCCGTCACCGACGGCAACGCCATCTTCGTCTACTTCAAGAGCGGCGCTTTTGGAGCGGTGGAACTTGACGGAAAGCTGCGCTGGAAGACCGACCTGGTGGAGCGGTTCGGGAAAGAGACGCTGTTCTGGGATCACGGAACTTCCCCCGTGCTGACTCAGCGCCACGTCATCATGGCGCGCATGCATCAGGGGGAGTCGTGGCTGGCGGCGTTTGACAAGGACACCGGCGAAATGGCCTGGAAGGTGGCCCGGAACTACGAGGTTCCCGTCGAATGCGATCATGGCTACGCCACCCCGCTGGTCATCCAGCATCAGGGGCGAGAGGCGATCCTGGTGTGGGGGGCCGAGCATCTCACGATTCACAACGCAACCGACGGCGAGGTGACCTGGTCGTGTGGCAATTTCAATCCGGAGGCCAACAAGCTCTGGCCGGCGATCGCCTCTCCCGTCATTGTGGGGGACATGGTGGTGATCGCCTACGGTCGGAACGATCGGGGCATTCCGCGGTTGCACGGGATTCGTCTGACCGGAACCGGCGACGTCACGCAGACCAATCATGTGTGGCGACGCGATGACGTGGGGACGTTCGTCCCGACGCCGGTCCTCGCCAATGGGCGGGTGATCCTCGTCCGCGACCGGGGCGAAGTCGCCTGCATTGATCCGGCCACGGGCAAGACCCTGTGGGAGGGGGAGTTTCCCAAAAACCGCAGCAACTTCTACGCCTCGCCGCTCGTCGCCGGAGACAAACTCTATGCCCCCCGCGAAGACGGGATTGTGTTTGTCGCCAGCATTGCGCGGGACAAGTTCGAATTGCTGTCCGAAAACGACATGGCCGAACCGGTCATCGGGTCACCCGTCCCAGCCCCCAACGGCCTCCTCATCCGGGGCGAACAGCATCTGTTCTGCGTGGGGCTGGAGGAATCGAAAGAGTGAGGGGAAGTTCTTGGCAGGATTCAGTCAATCGTTTTTTGTTCTGATTTCAGGAGGCAACCGATGTCGCGGGTAATCCATGCGCGTGTCGATGCCAAGACTGACAAAATGCTGGTGGCTCTGCGCCGTCGACTGGGTTGGAGCGAATCGCAAGTGGTTCGCGAAGGAATCAAGGCGCTGAATGGGCTGCTTGTGCCGCAACGCCGAAAGAAAGTCATCGGTTTGGGGCGCTTTGAATCCGGAGTGCCGGACCTTGGGACGAACAAGAAGCATCTCAAGGGATTCGGAGAATGACCCCAGTTCTGCTGGACACGGGTTGCATCGTCGCGTTCCTTGATCGGTCTGCGCAGGATCACAACCATTGTGCCGAGGTCGTAGAAAACCTCGATGCACCGTTAATTACCTGTGAGGCAGTCATTGCCGAGAGTTGCTATCTGCTGCGCAACTTGCGCGGCGCCTCGGCGGCCGTCCTGGAGAATCTGGCAGCAGGCGTATTCCTGATCCCGTATCGTATCGAAGGAAACAGCGGCACGGTATTGAAATTGATGAGAAAATATGCCGATGTTCCGATGGACTTTGCCGATGCGTGTCTTGTACATATGGCCGAGTGCTTCAAGACGGCGCGCATTCTCACACTGGACAGCGATTTCCGGATCTATCGCTGGGGTAGAAATCGTCCGTTTGAGCTGTTGATCGAGACGTGAACTCTTTGTGCCGATTTCCGAAGAGTTGGCCTACGGGGTCAGGCTCAAATTGTTGGAGATTTCCACAGTCCGCGGGTCGTCTTTGTCCCGTTCGCGGATGACGATCGATTTCTGATCCAGTCGGACGCTGGCGACTCCGGCGAAATCGGCCGGGATGCGGGCCAGGAAGCACAGGTACGATTTGGTCGCCGTTTCGTCCGCGTCGAGCGGTTCAAAGAGCGGGCGGTTCAGGATTCGTCCTTGCCGCACCAGGATGGGAAACGGCTGGTGATAGCCGGTAGTCCCGAATTCCAAACCGCGAGCGGCCGGTTTCCCCTCCTGGGAGTAGCGCCAGATGTTGAGCCACGGATAATTCGCGACACGCCAGGCATAACCCACCAGCAGGCGATGCTGCGGGCTGCACGCGGTCACCCAGCCGTATGTCTCCTGATCGCCAAACACAAATGAGCTGACATCGTGCCGAGCGCCGCTCCCGGTTTCCTCACGAAAGCGCCGCAGATCAGCCCGTTCGTCGCCGATCTTCACGCGCGGCCACAGCTCGCGCGGAGAATCGCCGCCTGGAAGGGGACCATCCTGGACGAAGCCGGCCGCCGCGTTGCTGTCGACGAGTGTGCCGTCATTCAAAAACGGCGCAGCGATCGAGGGATGCTGCACGATGTTGTAGATTCGCGAGAGTGACCCCGTGTTGGTGACCTGCTCGGACACGAGGGCGACGCTCCCCTGCTCATCGAGGTCGATCGTGCGGCGGACCCGCAGACCGGCGAGGGGAAGGACGCAACTCATCTGGGCCGAAACCTTCCCTGCCTCCCGGCTGGGTGGGCGATCAGTTTTCCAAACAATCCGCGGCGCTTCGCCATGGAACGGGACGCCCCGTGTCGCTTCCGCCGCCGACGGTGCCCCCCAGCGATCGAGGCAGACAAAGTGTCCCCGTAGGGGCGGTTCCCCGGTACGTGGCTGTTCCAGGTCGGGAGTCACCTCAAAATTCAGCGGATTGATTTCGTCGTCAACAAACCGAAAACGGACCAGCGCCCCTCCGGCCGGCGCCCAGATCTGTTCAACCTGCGTGCCGCGCAGTGTGACCAGATCCTCCGCCGCCAGGCGGTTCCCCCAGGCACAGTCGGAGACCAAACAGATACAAACCAGGAGCGTGGCGCGGCGCGGGATCATGCGCTCGTTATGCGGAATTGCCTCGGCACTGTCAAGCGGCGAGTGGCGGGTGGCGGGTGGTGGGTGGCGGGTGGTGGGTGGCGGGTGGTGGGTGACGCCCGCCGTCAGGGTGATTCACTCAACTCGACAAGATTTGCATTGTCAATATATACCACTTCCTTCGCGGTTTGCGTGTGCGAAAATGGGACCGGCCAGTCGGACCGGATCACCTGGTCGAATGCGATCGTGCATTTGTAGACCCGCTCGCGCAAGCCTGCGGGACCGACGATTGGATAATGACGCGATGTGGTTCGATTGACGCTCGTCTCCACGGCGATCTTGACGATTCCTGAGCCCACTCCAAGGACGCGACACCACCTGCACAATTGCGTGAGCGCTCGGGCGTCGATCAATCGGGATGGCCGTGTTTATGCTGCGCGTGGGACGTTGAAAATCGGCCTCGACTCCTCAATCAAACGGTGTTCGACGGGCCTCAGGAGCTTCTTACTGGCAATGGTGGCATACGATACGACGAATGTCTTCGGCTCAGGCTGCCATAGTTCGCTCTTCATTGCCGCCAATGTCTGCGGTCGCCGGTGCAACTCGATCCCTTGTCGCAAATGTTCCGTGGCGCGGGCGTACAGCGGCTTCGATCGCTCGGATAGGAGGTAGACTCCGCACGCGTCTGGCACCATCTCAATTGAATCAGCGACGAGATTCAGGACTGTCGTAAGCTGGGGCATTTTGTAGCCGGGTTTCCACTCGGCGCGACGGCCTGATTTCCGAATACTCAGAATTGCCCATCGGTACTCCAGTGACGAATGCCCCGGAGAAACTAGGCGAGCGATCGAATCAAATCGCAGGGCCAGGTCCGGATCGCAAAGGATGTCGTCAATCGATGCTCCAATTTCATACTTCAACTCGGTTGCCGCAAACTCGCTCGCAAAAGCATACCCGTCGTAGTTGAAAGAAGTCTTCTTCGAGTTGAGTCCCTTCAGGCGGTTGGTCTTCCGCATGTAGAACAGTGTCTTGTTAATCGTATAGGCACTTTCGGCCATTCCCAATTCCCGGCATTTGGCGATGAACTCAGCATTGCGCACAGGGTCCGCAACGTACAGGTCCGAAGAGCCTTGATCCTTACGAAAGTTTCGGACAGATCGAAACGCCTCGTTGATGAGGGACATGTCAGCTCGTTCATTCGCATAGCGAATAGCCGGAGATTTTTCGACATGCAGCAAATTTACGAATCGCTGCGCGTCGCCTAGCGACGCAACTTGACCGTGGCCAAATTGGGCGCGGCCAACAATCTCTGAGTTGAGAATCGAACTGATTTCAAATTGATTCAAGGCAATCATCGTTCAGTCCCTACGCAAGGCTATATTTTCGGATTCGGTGGAATGTATCCCCGATCAGAATCGCAACTTCACCCTGCTTCGTCTCCTTGCCCATTCGGTGAAGGAATCGTCCAACTTCCTCAATTTTCTCCCTTGAGGCAATTTCACCAGCCCTGACATAACAGTGAATGAGAATCACGGGTTCCGCGATCAGCTTTTTCGTTTCGGGGTTGAACCAAGTTCCCCGCGCGACCGGCATCGTTGTCGAACCCCCAAATAGTTGGCCGAGAAGGTTGCCGGCCGCAATCGCCCACTGCTCTTGATCCTTCAACTCCTTGTCGTTCTTGTCTTTTCCGGGGATAAACAGAACGATCAGCGTATCGCTTGATTCGTTCTCTGAATTAAGAATCTTCCCGTACTCAAGTTTCGGCATGATCTCAGGCCCACTGTCAACGCAGCCCAATGGCAATGCGTTTCGACCTGAAAAATGATCTGAAACGACGACCAGAAGGCCAAGGATTGTTGATCTTCAGTCTATCGCAAACCGACGTGAGATGCAAACTGGAGTCCCGCAGGAAAGTCCGCGACATCGGGACATTTGACCGGAAAATGCGGTTTGGCAAGGAAATCCTGCGACTGCTGACGCCATAGGCGGTCTGGCGCCTCAGATGTATCCGGCGGTCTGGACTCAACCGGCGCGAGGCGGAACATGCAATTCAGTGGATCTCCGGCCGGTATTTCACATGCACTTCAACTTTCTCCAGCGCGATCGGTTTTTCGCCCCCACCAGACTTAGAGGCGTCGAGCGTGAGCAGGTTCCTCCCCTGCGCCGTCTGGCGCGGCGTGAGGGAGTAAGTCCACCAGACGTCCTGGATTGCCGGGTCTTGCAGTTTGATTCCATTGAACTTGACGGCAACCTTGTCCGGTTCGGTCGCAGCAGAGAGTTGCAGGCGGAGTTCGATTCGCTCGACCTGGTTGGTTTGGGCCGCGAGCTTGTCGGCCACAGACACCTCGACCCACGTCGGATCGGCGCCGAGTGTGAGCGGCAGTGGAGCCTGATGGTTCAGATTGGTGTAGTCGTCCCATCGATTTCCCTGGCGGTCGTAAAAGCCCCCTCCGTAGCGGCGCGAAACGACAAACCATTTGTCGAATGCTGCCAGTTGCTTTGGATCGCCGATTTCCTTGTAGGCCAGCGCATGAACCGATTGGCCGTCGCGCAGCGGGCCAGTCGTTCCGATCATTTTTCCCGCAGAGGGGAGTTCGTTCCAGAAGTTGAACGTGGCGATTCCATCCGCTCCCTGCTGCCACCAATTGGCGGCGACCCCGCGCAGAAATTCCGGTGAAGCGACGGCATGGTAACCATCCGGCGAGTGGTGCTGGTCAATGCACGGATACAACTTGACGTGGCTCCCCTCTGTGATCCGCTTGAAACCCGAAAGATCGACTTGAATCGACCGCGTTCCGATAATGATCATGTCGACCAGACGCTGCCGAACCCACGTCTCCACGTCCAGTCCGTCAAAATGGCAGCCGGGAACCGTATCGGCCACGCGCACCGAGAGCAGGAATGGCCGACCTCGCCGCTCGGCCACTTCCAGCAGCATCAACCGCACTTGCCGCACGAAGTCGGTCAGCGCTTCGCGCTGCTCCCACTGGCGTCCGGTCGGCAGGAACGGCGGATGTCGGCCAAAATCCAGATTGAGCCCATCCAGGTCGTAACGGGCCGCAACTTCGCGCAGCACGGCGAGTTTGTACTCTCGCACTTCGGGAATCGCGAAGTTCCACAATCCGGGCTTCCACCAGCCTCCTTCAATCAGCCACTCGGGATGCTGGTCCTTCAAGGGATGGCGCGCCGGGGTGGTCACATCGGCTTCACGGTCGGCGCCGTTCAGACGGTGCTCCCAAAATACTTCCAGATTGCGGCGATGGCTCTCGTCGACGATCCGTTGCGCGATGTCCACCCCCTGGCTGCGCCAACGCAGCAGCGTCGGATACTGTAACTCGGGAATCACCTGGCTGGGATAGGCCGCGATGTTCCCTTCATCCAGGCACCAGCCGACGCAGTCGACTTGAGAGCCTGGTTGATCAAAGGCGCTGAACCGCGACGCAATCCACTCCTCCGGCTTGATCGGCGTCAACTTCGGTCCCATGGCGACGGCGTCGTATCCGACGTCGTTGTTGACATAGATTCGTCGCCGACGATTCACGGCGGCTCGGTGGGCTGCCGACAGCTCAGCCGATTCGGCCCTCCGGGAGATGGCCGCGAATAGTCTGTCGGCAATCCATTCCATCCCCGCATCGCCGGGGTGTCCAAACCGACCGTTGAGAGAACTCGTCGCTGCATATTCGCTGAGATCGACAAACGTCCGGTGCGCCGCGTCCTCGGCGCAGACTTTTCGTTGGATGTCATCCAGGCCGGGGTTTCCCGACAGGATCTTGCCGGTGACGAAGATCTGCGGATCACTCGCAGCCTGGAGGTCATCCAACATTGTCCGCAGAGCTTTGTAAAATGTCGTGGCATCGAAGCCATCCGCGGGGACGTTCTCGCCGCACTGCACGACAACGATGTTGGCTTTCCAGTCAAGTTGCCTGCGGATTTTGGAGGCGTCATACGTGGCGTACCCCCGCTCCAGGACATTCGCGATGTTGAAGACGTTTTCGACAGACTTGGTTCCATCGATCGGTGTGGGCTCGAGGATCAGCCGACCCCCGGTTCGGGCGGAAATTGCCGCCGTGAGGAGGTGGACGTAGTCCTTGTCCTGGGCGCTGGCGGCCATCCCCCAGTTGCCCCTCCAGCCAATATCCGGCTTGGGTCCGTGCAGCGTGAGGCTGTTTCCAAGAAACAGGATGCGGTCCGCCTTGAGAAATCCGAGCTTTTGTTGACCAAGCGCTGCGGTTTCGGCATGAACGGCAGCCAGGACCAGACAAAGGCTGATCACTGTGTTCCGGACGCACATTGGTAATGCTCTCCCCCTCAAAGCGTCACTCGACAACGCGCCTGGTGTTTGTGGATTCGACAGTTTCACCGCCCCGGATTCTCGAACAGGTACAGCCCCGACTTCCCGGGACAGACGAGGTCGAGGTCTTTGTCGCCGTCGATATCAATCGCGGCCATTTGCAGCCCGGTGCCGGCGCTGCCGCGCGGGAAATCTCTCAAGGCCCAGCGGTCCTTCGCCTGGGGAGGGGCGTTCTCGGCCGGCTCCCCTTTGAAGATCTCGCGTTTGATCCATTTGGAATCCGTGCGATCGAACTGGTAGGTGAAGACGACCGCCGGATCAGTGGCTCCCGGTTCGATCTCATGAGCGTAAACCCGCTTGCCGGTGACCAGCTCCTGCTCGCCGTCGCCATCAAGGTCGGCAAAGAGCTGTGTATGCACTTGTGAGAACGTCTCGTCGATCACCTGCTTTGTCCAGACGCGCTTTCCATCCGAGCCGGTGGATTGCTTGAGCCAATACAGCCCGAAGCCGTGGCCCATCCCCCAAATCACGTCGGTCAATTTGTCTCCATCGACATCTCGACCATGGATGAAGATCCCTGCCGCTCCCAATTGGAACTCGCCGTGAAACGCCCACCTGTCGGAAGCGGTCGCGGGCTGCTCGTACCAGCCTTGGGGAGCGATGATGTCGACTCGGCCATCGCGATTGAGGTCTCCGACTCCGACGCCATGACCGGCCCCTTCCTTACCGAGATCATGCCTGGTCCAAACCACTTTCGGCTTTTGCTGTGTCAATTCGTACCAGACGACAACGTTGCCAGTGTTCGGCAAAAAATCAGGTCTTCCGTCGCCATTGATGTCGACCAGTTCACCGGTCTCCATGTTGCCGGGCGTGTCGATCTCATGTTCGATCCACGGCTGAGTCGCATCGCCACCAGGGTTCTCGACCCATTCGACGCGCTGGCCAAAGTAATTGCACGTCACGATGTCCGGGCGGCCGTCGCCGTTCACGTCCAGGGGCGAATCCGCGAAATCCTCGTAATAATGCGGATTCGGACCGCTTGCAGGCACCTCGCGAACTTTGTGCTTCGTCCACCGGGGCGCCTCGTACCACGAGTCGCCGCTGAAGATGTCGATCTTCCCATCGCCGTTGAAGTCCGCCGCTCCGCAGCCTTCATAGGGAGACTGGTCGTTGATCGTGTGCTTCTTCCAGCGCACGTCGCCCGACTTGTGCTGAGCCCTGGCGACGGACGGCGCGCCACACAAGCCGGCCGCCGAAAACCCCATCCACAGCAGCAGTAACAAACGATGAAATGGTCGCAACACGATGAGTGACTCCTGGTTTGTGATGGACTTCTATGAAATTGCAGTTCGATCAACTCAGGTTGTGCGGGCGCTCCAACGGTTGCTCATGGAGCCGGTTCCATCCGTGGGGCAGATTTTCCAATCTGCCCGAATGGACATCAAGACGTGCGATCCATTGAAGATTCCACCGCACCACCGGGCCCGTACATTTTGCACTTCTCATTTTCCATTCGACCTGTTCCCCTTCGTCCTATGCGGCAGATTTGGAAATCTACCCTACGGCGATTCAATCGGCACATCGCAAAACGTCAGCGCGGCCAGTCCGTTCTGGCCGTAAAGCAGATTGTCGGGGCTCCAATGGTCGCTGTCGAGGTACGTCACGGTCTTGGATTTCGTCGGCTCCTTCAGCTTCAGCATGATTCGGTTCCCATTCGCTGAGCCGGCGACAACCTGCTGCGGTTCGCCCTCGAGATGGAACTGACTGACGAGTGCATCCGACCAGATGATGTGGTAATCAAACTCCAGAACCAGTTCGTCCCGCATTGCCGATGTGAAGTACGCGCGCTGCAGGTTCGGCGGATTGAACGAATCGACGAAGCGGCGGTAGAGATGGTACTGCAGCATCGGATGCAGGAACCGGGCGAACTCGGCGTAACCGGCGGCGGGGAAGTGGCAGCCGCCGGGGGGCTTGACCCCCAACGTGGAGATCACGCTGAGGTTTGAAAACAGCCTGGGCAGGGTTCGCTGCACCTCGCGCAGGCGATTGTCCGAGCCGTTGATCCCCATCGCACACGACTTGGGCCAGATCTGGAAGGCGTAATAATGCTGGATGTTGGGGTAGTCCTCCTTCCAGCTCGCCGCCAGGTCGACGAAAAGCTGGCGATACGTTTCATAGCCATAGCCGCCGGTCGGGCCGTCGGCCCCTTGATCGTTCTCACCCTGATGCCAGATCACCGCGCGGATGCCGTGAGTCAGCCGGGCGTGTTGAACGCGCCACAGCAACCGGCCATAGATCGTGCCAACGTCGGTCGGGTCGGCGTCGTTGCGCTGATGCTGGTCGATCCGGGTGCCGCCGACCGCTCCGTTGATGATACAGACTGGGATGTTCTCACTCTCGACCAGTCGCCGGCCCAGTTCCATCCCCCAATACCCGATCTCGAACTTCCCCTCGGGACTGCGCGCCGCGGCATTGGCCCACAGTTTCAGTCGCGAACCGTGCGGATCCCCCGCTGTTGCGCCGAACGTGCGCACCCACGGGCTTGGCACAAGCGGGTTTTCTTTTCCGAAATCGGTCGCCACGGCGTTTGATTGACCAATGATGAGAAACGCGTCGCCGCACACGATGTTTTTCGCACTGTGCAGGACGGTCTCCTGGTCGCCAGACTTCGAACCGAATTCGGTGCGATAGCTGATCAACCCCGGTTCCAGTTTTACGGACAACGAGTAGCGCTTGTCCGCCGCCAGTGGAGCTGTTTCAGTCGCAAACAGTCGATCGTCGGCGAAGACTCGCACAAAGACCGCATCGGCGGCGCCCGCCAGCGTTCCGGCATAGACCAATGAACCCGATGGCACGCCCCCTCGCCCCGGACCGTCACGCGCGATGAATTGGCCATCCTCCGGCTGCTCATTCTCGGCGACCGGTCGGAGAATCCAGACGTCTTTCGACGGCGCAGGTTCTCGGACGGCGATTGTCACCGACTCGACGGTTTTCGCCCCCCCATTGTCGATCGCCGCCGTGACGCGCAACGAACCGCTCCCCTGTGCCCGTTTCAGAATCAGGTTGCCGGCGTCGATCCGCTTGATGACCGCCAGGTCGTCGACAGTCCAGCTCACGTTGACTCTTCCAGCCCGTTTGGCGTTCATCTCAGCCTGGTTCGCGATCTGCGGCACGATTTCGATTGGCTGTCGGCCATCCCAAGTCGTGGGGGCCTTCAGCGTGAAGACCGGCTCGGGGACGTCATCGCTGATTGTGATGGCGATGGCTTTGGTCTTCACAGCGTTGGCGTAAATGGCTTTGACGGTGAGCGTCGTGGGATAGGCTTCCAGCCTGTCACCATTCGAACCTTTGTTGACCGGCTGCACACCTATTCCTCGGGGGACGCGCCCCGCATCGAACCTGAACGAAAACCGGTCGGTCGCCACGAGCGATTCCTGGCCATCCCGCTTCAGGATCCACAGCACTTTCTGTGCGCCACCGGCCTTGACCGAGATGGTTGCGGTCTGACCTTCGGCCAGCGCCAGTTGAGAGTGCGATACCGAGAATTCACTCCCCGGCTGGACGAGAGGACCAACCAGCAACTGATTCGGTTTTTGATTCGCGTGTTGCAGTTTGATCCAATCCGCCGAACGTGCGACGTTTGAGACCCGCACTTCGTCGAGATCCCCCACGAAATCAAAGTGATTGTACCAGCCACCAATCCACAGCCGAGCCGGCGAACGGATGTTGAGCGGCGTGTCTTTCTGACGGTTGGCGCCTGCGTGTACCCCATTCACATACACCTGCGACTCTCCCGCGCGATACGTGTGGACGACGTGCGTCCAATCTCCCAGCGTGATCCCCGGAGCGCTCTCGACGTTGCCGCCGGAGAAGTAACAATCCATTCGAATGTGCGGCGGACTGCGGAACTGCATCACGACTTTGCCGTGAGCTTCCTCATTGCCCCAGGCGATCAGGGTCGTATTCGGCCGCTGGGGCCGGAACCACGCTTCCGTGCTGTGCGGGCTGGAGCCGGTGGGAAAATTCGCAATCTTCTCGCCACAAGAGACCCCCTGCCCCTCCGCGAAGTGCCGCGCTGCGCCGATGACGCCTGGCGCCGCTGTCGTCCCCGAATCGGCACACGTGAGCGAACCGGCGTCATCGCGCACTGGGTCGTCCATGTGCCATACACCCAGGTATCCGTTCGACTCATTGAACACAGCCTGGCCATCGGACTGGCTGGCTGCGCTGGCATGGCCCCAATGCAGCTTGATCTCTTGCCGCGAGTTTCCCATGATCAGAGGCACACGGACCCAGATGCTGGCGATCCCTTGCGCGGCGTCCCACTCTTCAATCTGAAAGGCAAGCGGTTCGCCCGTGCTCGACGAAAACCGCAAATCCTCGCCGTGCGGCTGCGCTTGAGCGAAGTCAAAAAAGTCCCGATGCAATCGCACCAGCACCGGGAACTGTTCGAGGCGCGCGCTGGGAGGCAGACCAGCGCCGTCCGGCGTCGTCAGCAGCCACATCGAACCGGAATGCTTCCAGTCTCGATCATTGACCGCCTGGTTGGCTGGCGCGTCGGCGGTCAGTGAACTGTCCGACCGCTCAGGCTCGATTGCCTGATGGGGACCATCAACGGCCCGCAACTCGATTGGCGGAACGAGTTGCAGGACGATCGCCAGCAACAGCAGTCGAAATTTCATGGAATTGGGGTCTTTCGGATGTTGTGGAATGGCCGTACCATTTGCTTGGGGAGCCCGTCCATTATCGGAAAAACGCCTCGTGGCGGGAAGCGCGCAATACGACTTGCAGCAAAGGTATCACGGAGGACGCCCCCTTGCATATCAATTCCTAGGCGGCGCTGCGCCAAGAAGGGTATACCTGAATTTTCTGGCAGCGCTACCGACGTAGCCACATACTCCAGAATCCGGGTGATCGCTGCTCCGCCCACGTTCTGGCGAACGTGGCTACCGCCCGGTTCGGAGGCGCACCCGACGACTTAGGAATCGGACCATTCCTAGGCAGCCACAATCCCCTCGTTTATGATCTCTCAAGACACTCCACACACCATGACCGGAGGGGGAATAATGCGCTGTTTGAACCTCACAGTTCTTGCGGCACTTCACTTGGCGCTTGCTCCCTGGGGTGCAATGGCCTTGGATGAACCGACCAGCGACATGGCTCGGGTGCTGGTCGTCGACGCGATGGACCAGCCGGTCGAGAACGCCAGAGTTCGGAATCTCGATCATGCGACGCTGGATTCGTTCAGCACCACGGATGCCCATGGTCTCTGTCACGTCGCATTGACCAGTGGACTACACAGCCATTTCGGAGTGCCAGTGTTGTGGCGTCCGATGACGATTTATGCGACCAACGCCACCGGGAGTCTGCAGGGGATTCTGCCGACGTCGCAGATTCTGCCAGGGACGCAGGATTCTACTGTGACCATCAAGGTCACACCCTGCCGAGAGGTAACGGTCCGCGTATCCGGAAAAGAGGGAGACCCAATCGGGGGGGCGACGGTCGGCATCACCGTTGACGGTGGCCATGAATTGACTGCCGGTCAGACGAACGCAAAGGGGTCGGTGCAATTTCGCATTCCTGCCGAAGCCTCTGTCTGGAGCATTTTCGCCTTTAAATCTGCCTGTGGTTTCCAAAACTGGACAACGAGAGCGACTCCCGAATCGCCACAGCGCACGGATCTGCCCACAGAACTGGCGCTCACGCTGGACGGCGCCGAATCGGTTCGAATTCGCGCGGCCGACAGAACGGGGCGCCCCGTGGAGGGAGTTGTGGTGTATCCCACAGCGGTTCTCAGGAGCTCGGAGCCAAAGGCGTACCACAGTTTTCAATCTTCGAATCTGGCAGACATCTCTACGGACTCAGACGGCATTGCCACATTTGACTGGTTGCCACGGGGCGCGGATGGACTGCAACTTGGAATTCGCGCGCGCGACTATTATCTGTGGAATTGGCCCGATATGGAGAAGGCGTTTCACCAAGGCCAGCGCGAATTGAATGCGGAACTCATTGCCTGTGTGACGGTGGCTGGGCGATTGCGCGATGCCACCGGCCGACCGGTCGGCCGAGTCGCTGTTCGCGCTTGGGGATTGGACAATGTTCGCATCGGACAATTGATGCGGGTCGATCAGCAATCGGCTTGCTCAGCTCCTGACGGAACATATCGCCTCAGACTCTGTCCTGGATTCACGTATGCCGTCAACATCATTGACGCCGATTGGACGACCATAGTTCGGGCCGGAGTCGAGATCAAGGATGGCGTGTCTGTCGACGATTTTGATTTCGAATTGAATCCGGGGACGGTCCTCTTCGGCAAGGTCACCAGCGGCGACGAGCGGCAGCCGTATGCCAATCAGAATCTGTTCGTCAGTCAAATTGTGGGTGACGTCAAAGGAATCCGCAACGGCGCGTGTACGACCCGGTGGTTTTCGCGAATTCCTGCTGCTGAGGACGAAGTCAAACCGCCGACCACGCACTTACTGCTCCGATATGGACTCAAGACGACGACTGACGCGGACGGGCGCTATCGAATTCGGCTTGGCCCCGGCGACTATCAACTGCATGCGACGAACCCCTTGGCGGAAAGACCAGCCTTGGCCACTCTTCAAATCGGGGAGGAACCCGAGGTCGAAAGGGATCTCCACGTCGATCCGCCCGGCGAAAGCCCCCGAGGGGGTCGTTTCAAGAAATGACGCTCACCCATCTCAGCGATAATCTCTACTGCGGCGCTCGAACCAACATCCACCGGTTCAAGGCCGCAAACAAGACTCCGGAAGGAGATTGACGACCATGAAGCAACTCGCTCTCTTCGCACTGTTGTCCCTGTCACTGCTGGTGTCAAGGCCGTTGGCAGCCGATGTGGTCATCAACGAAATCTTCTACCATGCCCCCGATGATCTCGATGGTCTGCAATGGATCGAGTTGCACAATTCCGGCACAATGCCGGTGGATATCTCGGGCTGGCGGTTGGGGAAGTCGATCGAGTTCACATTTCCGGCCAACAGCAGCGTCCCTCCAGGCGGGTTTCTGGTGTTGTGCAAAGACGCCCAACTGTTTTCCGAGTTCTACGATGCCCGGATCACCGGCGAATTCAACAAGTCGTTTGCGCGCAGTGGTGCCACCGTGGAGTTGGTCGATGCGGCCGGCAAGCAAGTCGACTGGGTGAAATTTGGCGACCGTGATCCCTGGCCGACGGCCGCGGATGGCATCTCGGCTTCTCTGGAGCGCATCACCCCGAACGCGCCGGGACAGCATGCGGACAACTGGTCGGCGTCGCCGCTTCCCGAGGACATGGAACGTCCTGTCGGCACTCCTGGAAGGGTGAATGCCAGTTTTTCGGAAAACTTTCCACCCATCATCAAAGGTCTGTCGCTGACTCCCGGCAATCCCGCGCCCGGTCAGGGGGTGCGGGTTACGGCAGTGATCGATGACGACCACGGCATCGCCAGCGCCGAAGTGTACTATGCCATCGTCCGGCCGGGAATCGTCAGCGACGAAGTGGTCGTACCGCTCACCGCGCCCGACGGAAAGACCTTCAGCGCCGAGCTCCCCGGATTTGACGGTTCCCAGCTCGTACGGGTTCGCGTCCGCGCCGTCGATCGAAAACAATCTGAGCGCTATTTTCCATCGCCCAATTCCTTGCGGCCGGCCTTGTCGTTTTACGTCCAATCACCTGCCGACGCCGCGAACATCCCGCTGGCCTTTATGATCAATACCGATCCTCACGAACTGGCCGCAATGGAGCGGCTGCGTCGGAGGGCCTTGCATCCATCTGTTCCGCGTCCGCCAAATCCTTGAGGAGCTTTACACCGAGCGTGAATTCTTCCCGGCCATCGACGCTCTGGCCCTGCGTCTGAGGCCGGAAGTTTCGATCCGCGCGCAGGGGACCGGACAGGATCCGGAAGCCGCGCTGGCCCGGCTCGACAAAAACGTCGCCTCACTCAAAGAACACCTGATCAAGCGCCGGAAGTTCTTGCTCGAGCAAAGCGAGATCGCCAAACTGCCGCGGTAACGAACCGGGTTCACGCTCAGGTTTGTTTCTGTTTTTCCAGGACAGGATGGGGCACCGGGAGATTCGCTTACGGCGGATCGCCGCCGTCGAGCGCGATTTGCAATTCTTAGTGAGTCGCGAACGAATCCACCTTACCGCGTTGTGGTTCAAGCACTCCACGCACCGTGGCCGGGGGGTGGGACATGCGCTATTCTTTGATCAGTCTCGGCTTGGGATCGGGGATTGAGGCACGATTCTCGCGCTGCAGTTTCCAACCCGGCATCCGCGCCAGCCATTTGGCGGCCACCTCCTCGGGGCAATCGATCAGCAACAACCGCGGCACTATTCCTCATAGCCCACAAGCTGCAGCTTGGATTCGCTGTGGTCCGGGTTGGAAAGAGGATCATCCTTCTTCAGATCCTCCGGCGCCAGTTCCTTTTCGCGGCGAGCCGCCATTGTGCGGGCGGCGGTGTGTCCCACGGCCGCCCCCCCCATTCGCAGCAGCGGTGACGCCAGGGCCGGGACGAACGGGCCTCCCAGACTGGCCATGCTGGCGGCAATCTCGGGATAGAGCACCAGGTACGCTTCCTTTTCGACGTTCCAGTCCGCTTCTGTTCGGGCATAGCCCAATACGTCTCCTGCGGCGCGCGCCTGCCGCCCCAGCGACAGCACCGGCAGCGAGTTCACCGCGGCATACGTCCCTGGGAGTTTGCGGCCATGCACGTCCTTGGCATAGGCGGCGGCATACAGGATTCCCGCGGGCACATCAGAGTTCACATGCAGCGTGTTGGTGTACGGATTGTAACGGTTGCTCCCCAACAGGCGCCCTGGGAGCAGCGTGTATTGCATCACGCTCAGCGCGCCGACCGAGTACCGCCAGCCAGGCGAAATCAACTCATTGGCCTGCAGTCGTTGCCACTGATCGGACGGATTGTACTGCCGCACCGCGACGTACACATCCTGCAAGTCGTTTTTCTCAAGGTAAGCGGTCAGTTTCGCCTGCGTTTCCGGCGAGAGTTCGCGCGGTTTCGGTTGGGGCGCGAAGGGAATGACCCGTGCCGGCCAGTGGATCACTTCTTCGATCCGGTCGAGCGACTCGTGCGGACCGTCGGCTTCGATGACCAGCGGCGACCGCGGCTCCGAGGCCGGATGAAACGACCCATAGCGATAGGGGGTCGTGGCACACCCGAGACAGGCCAGGAGGCACAGCATGCCCGGGAGCCTGGCGATCGACATGCAGCGTGTCCTGTCGAATGAATGCTCAATGGAATGCCCGCGCCCCCCCCAAGTTGGCGCGCAGGACAACTGGACTGTCATCCGACGGATGCAGCGGAAGGTTCGACGGGACGATTTGGTGGGGTAACGTGAGAGAGGGGCGCGGTATACCTGAAGTTTCCGACTGAGGCAACGGCAGTTTCACGGTAGCGAACCAGAAGATCATCTGCGAGCCGTGGGGTGGGACTTACCTCGTCCGGGAACCAGGATGCTTCAACAATTCCCGAATGCTACACTGAACGCTCATCGCAGGCCGAATCCCGCTCCGCAAATTATCCCCCGAGGCGCCCATGAGAATTTCCCTCACACCGTTTGTCCTCCTCGTCCTGGCCCCCTGCGTGGCGGCTGCCCGCGAACCGGTCTCCATTGTCACCGTCGCCCACAGCACGCGCGAGTACACCCGGAAAGGGGAAGGGGACGTCATCGAACTGGCCGACGGAAGGTTGCTCCTCGTGTACATGGAATTCGCGGGGGACGGGAGCGACTTCGCCAAGACCCGCTTCGTCGCCCAGGAGTCGGCCGACGGGGGGCGGACCTGGGGGCGGCACCGGGCCATCACCGCCACGGCGGCCGGGGATCTCAACGTCTATTCCCCCAACCTGATCCGCGCGAAAGATGGCGGCATCCTGTTGCTTTTCATGCGACAGCATCGCCCCGGTTCGCTCACCAATCACGTCTGGAAATCGACCGACGAGGGGCAGACGTTTGCCCCACTGGCCCAGTTCGTCCCTCAGCGGGATTTCGCGCTGTGCAACGCGACCGTGAAGCGGCTCGCCTCGGGCCGCTTGCTCCTGCCAGCCAATCCCCCCGCCCCAGGGAAACCGGCGGAGACCGGTCCCTATGCTGCCGCCATGCTCTGGAGCGATGACGACGGACTCTCCTGGCAAGTCTCCGAATCCCGGATCGAGCTGCCGATGCGCGGCGCGATGGAGCCGCATGTCGAACAGACCGCCGATGGCCGGGTGCTGATGGTGATGCGGAATCAACTGGGCCGGTTGTACCTGTCGGAATCGACCGATGACGGCGCGACCTGGGGGGCGGCCTATGCCAGCGAATTGGTCGCCCCCGAATCGTGCCCGGAACTGACTCGCATCCCCGGCACAAGCGATCTGTTGATGATCTGGAACAATTCGCACGATCCGAAATTCAGATCGCATTTCGGCAAACGCAGTCCGCTCACCGCGGCCGTGTCGCAGGACCACGGGAAGACCTGGCGACACGTCCGCGACATCGAGACCGACCCCAGCCGGGCGTTCTCGAACCCCGGCTGCCGGTTCACCAAAGGGGGCCAGGCGATCCTCAATTACTGGACCTGCGAGTACCTCCCGGACTGGGCCATGCAAGACGTGATCGACATCCGCGTCGCCGTCATCGATAAGGCCTGGTTCTACGGGAAAGAGGACAAGTCGTCTCCGGACAAGAAGGGGAAGTAATGCAGCGGGTCTTCCCGGGTCAGCCTACCTGGGAGAGACAACTGGAACACAATTTCAGGAGTACCGATTCGGCAGTACTCATGGGACCGAATACACCGTGGCCCTGTTGGCAGGGGGGACACCGCTCGCATCGACGACCGGGACTGGCCCGGAAGGGAGTTTTGATGCATTCGAGCTGACGTTCGACAGCACCGGCTCCGGCCTGGTCCGCCGGTTATTGGAAATTCGACTTTCGAGCAATCACGCACAATCAGCGTTCGACCACCTGGCGCTGACCGGGACCGACCTCACCACCGTGCCGGAGCCTTCAGCAATCGGCCTTTGCGCCGTCATGGTTTGGTGCATCGCAAGGCCCCGCCGACGGAAGTTGGCCCGATCGGCTGTCTGAAATCCGCCGGCAAAGCGCTCCTCGTTGCATCAGAGCTCACGCCTCCGCTCAGCTTGCCTGAGTGGAACGCTGCCTGGCAGCTACCAGGCGGGAGAATTGGTGTCTGCGCTCCAACGAGCTTGCCTCGATGGAAGCACGCCTCGCGCACGTTGGGTTCTCGTGGGCCAATCGGGGACGTGCGGGGATGAAGCATGGTTTGGGGCACCGTGACTGGGAGACGGATCGGGCCAGACCGAGTGCCGTCGGCCTGCTCCGCATCCGCGATGCAGGCGAAATCGCACCGGACCAGCGGCAAGGCATGCGCTCCATCGAGGCAAGCTCGATGGGGGCGGCGTGGGGTTAGATTGTTGCTGGTAGCTGTCAGGCGACGCTCCACCGGCACAAGGCCGGCTGGAGGCGAAGCAGCACGTTCTCAACAGCACGACGCGTGAGTCGCGCTCGCGGCGGTACTTGGCTTCGAGGAGCGTCTCCAAAATGTCGTAGAGGTTTCGTTCCATCCGTTCTCCGAGGACAAAGCGGTGATTCCGCGGGAAGCGGCTGGTGGTTGCAGCTCCACTGGATCAGGTCGTACGTCTTGGTGATGACGGTCAGTTCTTCGGCGGGCTTCATGATGCGGTCTGCGGGCTATCCACGGGAAGGAGATTTTAGCGTAGCCGTGTCCTCGGCGAACGGCCACGACTGAGTCACTTGCGACTGGCGATCCCCGCACCCCGGCAGGGGTGCCAGCGATTAGCCGGGGGTTGAGCGAAGCGACACCCCCGGTCCCCGTGTTCCAAGCGCCAGAGCACCCTGGCAGGGGTGCCAGCGAGCGTCGCGATTGAACGTGATGCCGGATTTCGTAACGGCGATTTCAGATGAATCAGCGGTCGTCTCTCACTGCGCCTGCGACCCCGCTGGGGTCGTCTTGGGCTTTGAGCCGTTGGCGTTTGCAAATAGCCATGTCTACAGTCCGTACGGCAATACAAATTTTGCTCTCCCCGGATTACCGGGTGGCTGGCAATCCCAAAAATCAACGCGCGCGCCGCCAAAGGCGGCTTATGG
>JBJXGA010000151.1:0-6691 GCA_046152955.1 Planctomycetales bacterium
ACCTGCACCCCCAGTTCGCGGGCGATGGCTGCCGCCAGCAACGGGTTCCCCGATCCGGCCAGGATCGACAAATCCCCCTGAGGCGCCTGAAACGGCATCAGCCGCGGTCCGGATTGAATGGAACTGGGGGAGGGTGCATCGGTCATTTTGAGGGAAATCGGCGGGGGAGGAGAGCGGCACAGCCTAGAAGCGCATCATAGCGGAGCGCTGTGCCAACTCAAGCCTACCTGAGGGCCGATTGCAACTGGGAGGCAGGCGGTGCATAATGCGGAGCAACATACGGACCACACTTCGAGGAGTCGGGCATGTCGAAGTCGACGACACGGCGAGGCTGGCGCGCGGATGCGTTGGGGCAGTTGCTTCTGGCGGGCGTGTTGTGTCTGGTGGTCTGGATCCTTTGGACGGTGGTGGGGCGCGGCCGCGCGGGACAGCCAGCCTCCCCGTCCGCGTTGGCCAGCGAACGCTTTCAATCGATGGAGTCGATCGTTGCCCGCGGGACGGACGCGGTTCCCGAATTGCTGGAAGCGCTCCGTTCCACCGATCCACAGGCGCGGCATGACGCGATTTTGGCGCTGGGGCGCATTGGAACCGCCGCCCGATCAGCCGCGCCTGACTTGCGCCAGATGCTGATCGCTTCCGAACCCCATTTGCGCGCGCAGGCGCTGGTGACGCTGGCGCGCGTCGATCGCGGTTCCGCCGAGACGACAGCCCTCCTCGTGCAGCTCCTGGGAGATTCGGAAGCCGAAGTACGACATGGAGCGGAGGTGGCACTGATTGACGTCGGTTCCGCTTGCATTCCGGCGGTCCTGCCGCTGCTGACTGACCCGCGCTCCGATCGGCGGATGCCCGCTATCCGCGTGATGCAACATGTGGGGGAAGGCTCAGCAGAGGTGGCTCAGGCGTTGCGCCAAATTGTCGAGGCTGCCGACTCGCCGGATCGGGATGCCGCGATCATTGCCCTGATGAATGCCCGGCACGCGACGCTGCCAGAGGTGATCGGTTGGATGCATCACGACGATCCGATGATCGTCCGGACCGCGATCAGTTGTCTGCCGCGGTTTGGCGCGGAGGCCAGCGCCGCGCTGCCGGAATTGGTCAGCTACCTGGATACGACGGACCCGACCGGATTGCCCAGCGGCCTCACCGCGCTGCGCACCCTCAAGGGATCGGCCAGGCCGGCGACCGGGGCGCTGGTTCGATTGCTGGAGGCCCCGACCACTCCGGAAACCGCCGCCGTCCTGTACACGCTGCATGACATCGGCGCCGACCGCGACACCATGCTCCCCGTTCTGGAACGATTTGTCATGGACCGGGATCGCCACGTGGCGGAAATGGCCGGAAGGCTGCTCTCCCAGCTCGACCCGGCCGCCGCCAGGCGCCAGGCCCAGATCATCGCCGAACGGCTGGCGATGGATGACCAGCCAATGGTGGCAGCGTCTCTGGCGGCGCTGTTTGGCCTGGGGCGCGAGGCCGCGGTCGCGGTTCCCCACCTGATTCCACTGCTTCGTGACGGCCCCACGGGAACCCGCGAACATGTCGCGACCGTGTTGCAGAGAATTGGGCCGGGAGCGGCTCCCGCGGTCCCCGAGATCGTGACGCTGCTCGAACAGCGGGAGTTCCTGTCGCGGCTGAGCCTGTTTCTGATTGAAGCGTGCGGCAGTATCGGCCCCGGCGCCGAGCCGGTCGTCCCCCTGCTGGTGGAGATCATCGCCCTCCGCAGTCCACCCGGACCACGGAGCTTTGGAACCTCGTACCGCGATCGCGTGGCGTGCGCAGCGATGGAAGCCGGAGCCGGAATTGGATCACAGCGCCCGGAGTTGCGAGACGCGCTCAGCCAGGCGGTGGTCGACGGTTCGACACCGGTGAAAATGGTGGCCCTGCAATGTCTGATTCCCTGGGGAACGCAGGATGTCTCGATTCTGGCGCTATTGTGCCGCGCGCTCCAGGACGAGAGCGTCGGGGCTCGCATCGCCGCCACGCAGGTGTTGGGCTCGATCGGCGCCACGCGGCCGGAGGCCACACGCGGTCTGGCCCAGGCGCTGGAGGATCAGGACTTTGGCGTTCGGATCGCGGCTGCTGTGGCGCTGGGACGCCTCGAAGGATCGGCGACTGACGCCTTGCCGGCCCTGCGTTCGGCAATGGAGGTCGAGGAGAACGCGATTCCCCGAGGAAACGTGCTGCGACAGCGGCGCTCGATGAACCCGGCACTGGTGGTGATCCCCCCCGGATTCTCCATGAACGTCTCCGTGACTCAGTCGCTGGAATGGGCGATTGGGCAGATCACTGCCGGCGCGCCAATGTAGCTGAATTTCTCAGGAATCCAGAAACTTGGCAGGGGAATCTCAACCGCGCACCTCGGCAACAAACCGCCGCTCTGAGTGCGCCGTCCGTGTCGCCAACGCAGGCCGCGCTTGACCTTACTGCGACGCGCGAGGGCTGGTCCTGTCACCAACGTCTTGCGTTTTGCGGATTTCTGAGAAATCGGCCTACATGTCGCTGGATTTCTCAGAAATCCAGAAAGTCGGCGGGGGAATCACAATCGCGCACCTCCGAGCCAAACCGCCGCGACCTCCCCTTTCCCCAGACAGGCGGACGAACGCCCCACCCATAACCCCCACTGGTCGCCGACGGGTTGGCCGCGCGTTATACTGAAAGGCAACTCTCGACCGACCGGCGGAACCGACCCCGGCTGATCGTCGGGAGAATTGAGTGTGCATTCCTTTGTGGTCGAAGCGCGTCGTTACTCCCGCCTTAGTGCTTTCCCCGGGGTCGATCCCGTTTAACCGATGAAAGATTCTCTCTCCTGTCTCCTGATTCTGCTGCTGGTTTTTTCCGTTTCGCAGCGTCTGAACGCAGACGAACCCCCGCCGACCCCCGAGGGGTTGGCGTTTTTTGAGAAACGGATTCGCCCCCTGTTCATCGAGCATTGTTACGAATGCCACAGCACGGGGAAAAAGGCCAAAGGGGGACTCACGCTGGACACGCGGCATGGGACGCGAACCGGCGGAGACTCCGGCCCCACTCTGATTCCCGGCGACCCCGAGCACAGCCCCTTGGTGGAAGCGGTCCGCTACAAGAATCGGGACCGGCAAATGCCCCCCAAAGGGCCTTTGAGCGAGGCTCAAGTCCGCGATTTGGAGGCGTGGGTGGCGATGGGGGCTCCCGACCCGCGCGACGCGCCGCCGGCCGAGAAGCCGCAACGCCCTGAATTCGATCTCGAACAGGGGCGACGGCACTGGTCGTTTCAGCCGCTGGCCAATCCCGCCATTCCCTCCGTCACGCACCGCGACTGGGTTCGCACGCCGATCGATGCGTTTGTGCTGGAGCGGCTGGAGCACAGCGGCCTGGCCCCCGCGCCGGCGGCGGAAAAACGGACGCTGCTGCGGCGCGTCACGATGAATCTCCTGGGGCTCCCCCCGACTCCCGACGAAGTGGAGGCGTTTGTCGCCGATGATTCTCCCGAGGCATTCGAGCGGGTGATCGAACGGCTGCTGGCGGATCCCAGCTATGGAGAACGCTGGGGGAGGCATTGGCTGGACGTCGCCCGCTACGCCGATTCCAACGGGCTGGATGAGAACATTGCCTACGGGCATTCGTGGCGTTATCGCGACTGGGTCGTCCGCGCCTTCAATGAGGACAAGCCCTATGACCAGTTTCTGATTGAGCAGCTTGCGGGAGACCTGCTTCCGGCGGCGAGCGAAGCGGCGCGGATCGAACAGTTCACCGGAACCGGGTTTCTGGCGATCGGCGCGCGGGTGTTGGCTGAGCCAGACGTGCGCAAGCTGGAAATGGACCTGATCGACGAACAGCTCGACACGCTGGGCCGGGCGTTCCTGGGAATGACGCTGGGCTGCTGCCGGTGCCACGATCACAAGTTCGATCCCCTTCCCACCAGCGACTACAATGCCCTGGCCGCCATTTTTCGTAGCACCAAGAGCCTGGCGGACGAGCGGATGGGAGCGGTGAAGTTCTGGTACGAGCATTCACTCGCCTCCCCCGCGGATTTGGAGGCCAAGAAACAGCACGATGCCAAGGTGGCCACCCAGGCCTCTCAGGTGGCGCAAGTCGTCGCTGAACTGCGAAAGAAGCTCCTGGCGGAATTGCACGCTCGGGCGGCGGACTACCTCGCCGCGGCAGCCGAACTTCCCGACGAACCCGATTTCGACCAGGTGGCCTCTCTCGCCGCGCAACGGGGGCTGCGACCGCGGTATTTGCTCACCTGCCGACAATACCTGGCGCATAGCCAGGACCAGCCGGTCTTCGCCCAATGGCGGACATTGGCGATGTCCAATCAGCTTGAGGAAATCCGAGCGCATTATGCTGCGCTATTTACCGAAGCGGCGGCAGCGCTGCAAGAGGCCAAAACCAAAGATGAAAAAGCGACCCGGCCGGCGGACGAGCGGCTGGCGGCGGCCCATGACGCGCTCCACGACGTGGCGGGATTCCTGGCGATTCCCGAAAAAGAAGCCGATGCGTTCGACGCTGAAATGCAGGCCGCAGCCAGTCCGTCGAAACTCGATTTGGCGACGCTCAAATCACAGGGACCGGAGCCCCCGGCGCTGATGGGAGTCCGGGATGGGCAGATCACGCGCCACCTGCCGATTCATATTCGGGGGAGTTACCTCACCCTCGGGCCGTCGGTCGAACGCGGGTTTCCCCAGGTGATGACCGCCAGCGCTCCGGCGCCGATCCTGCCGGCGCGGCAAAGTGGACGGCTGCAGCTTGCCCGCTGGATGGCGGCGGGGGACCATCCCCTCACCGCGCGGGTCATCGTCAATCGCATTTGGCGATGGCATTTCGGGGTGGGACTCTGCCGCACGACCGACAACTTCGGCCGGCTCGGCGAGGCCCCCTCGCATCCGGAATTGCTTGATTGGCTGGCGCGGCGGTTTGTGGAATCGGGCTGGAGCGTCAAAGAACTGCACCGGATGATCCTGCAATCTCAGGTCTATCAGCTTGCCGCGCGGCATCCCGCAGGCTCGATTGATGCCGGTGGGGCGCAGCCCGAAACGGTCGATCCTGAGAACCGCCTGCTGTGGCGAGCCCACATTCAGCGCCTGGAGGCGGAGCAGATTCGCGATGCGCTGTTTGCCGTCAGCGATTCCCTGAACCGCGTGATCGGCGGCAAGTCGATTCCCCTCAAGAATCGGGAGTATGTGTTCGACCACACGTCGATCGACAACACGCGGTATGAAACCACCCGCCGCGCCCTGTATCTGCCGATCATTCGCAATCACCTGTACGACATGCTGGAGCAGTTCGACTATCCCGACCCGACCGTTCCCACCGGGGATCGCGCCGCCACCGTAGTCGCTCCGCAGGCGCTGTTGATGCTCAACGCTCCGGTGGTTCGCACTGCCGCTGAACTGCTGGCCGACGAACTTCTGGCGCTGGATGAGGACGCCGTTCGGGTGCGGGAGATCTATCTTCGGTTGTAGTCCCGCCCCCCCACCGACCAGGAGGGGGCGCGGGCGTTGCAGCTTGTTTCCAGTCAAGCCGATCGCCGCGAGGGGTGGGTGTTGTTGTGTCACGCCCTGCTGGCGGCCAATGAGTTTATGTATCTTCGATAATCCAGTTTCTCAGTCGGGGCGCTGCGACTGTGCGACGCGTGGAGACAATGCGATGATTACCAGGCAATTCTCAGAAACGTGTGGCTGCGATGCGTACCGGGCCGATGATCGGCCTGCCGGGAACGCCAGCAATCTCGTCGCGTCGCGGCCTGCCTCCTTCAATGGGGAGCAGGCGGAGGCATTGAGCCCCGTTCCGCTTGGCCGCCGAGCCCTCTTGCGGCGGACCGCCGCCGGTTTTGGTTATCTGGCGCTGGCCGACCTCTTGTCGCGGGAATCGAGGGCCAAGGAGACAAAGGGGCCTTTGGCGGCGCGCCCTCCGCATCTCCCGGCGCCAGCCAAGCGAGTCCTGTTCTTATTCATGTCGGGGGGACCGTCGCAGGTCGATACGTTCGATCCGAAGCCCCTGCTGCAGCGCGATCATGGGGGGAAGTATCCTTTTGAAGAACCCCGCATCAAGTTCAGTGAAACGGGGACATTGCTGAAGTCCCCCTGGAAATTCCGACAATACGGCGAGAGCGGCCTGCCGGTCAGCGACCTCTTTCCGCACATGGCGCAGTGCGTCGACGAGATGTGCATCATCCGGTCGATCCACGGCACCAACCCGGCGCACGGCGGGGCGGTTCTTAAGCTGCACACCGGCAGCGACACGCAAATCCGCCCCAGCATGGGGTCGTGGATCACCTACGGCCTGGGAACCGAAAACGAAAACCTTCCGGCGTTTATTACGATCTGCCCGACGCTGGCGTTTGGGGGGGTCAACAACTGGGGTGCGGCGTTTCTCCCGGCGCATACCCAGGGAACTCCGATCGGCAACGCGGCGGTCGACGTGGAACAAGCCACGGTGAAGCACATCCGCAATCCTCACGTGTCCCCCGCAGCCCAGCGCGCGCAACTCGACCTGTTGGCCCAGATCAACCGCGAGCACCTGGAATCGTCCGGCCCGAACCGCGCCCTCGAAGGAAGGATCCAGTCGTTCGAACTGGCCTTTCGCATGCAAAGCGCAATGCCCGAGGCGCAGGACGTCTCACGTGAAACGGCCGCGATGCAGAAACTGTATGGCCTGGACAATCCGATCACCGCCGGGTTTGGAAGGCAATGCCTGATGGCGCGGCGGTTTCTGG
>JBJXGA010000155.1:0-8987 GCA_046152955.1 Planctomycetales bacterium
GAGGTCACGCCCGCTTGCCATGCATTAATCGGATATTGATTCTGAAGCGGCAATTTCCCCATACACGTGCTGCGCCCCTTCCACCAGGACGCAGCCAGCGGTTCCCCCCAATAGCCGGGAGACCTCGACTTCACTCTCCAGCGGAGTCATGAACAGTTCCTCGACGAGGTCGCTGGCGAGATGGCTCAACAGATAAACTTGCGCCCAGTCGGCGGCGGAGGCGAGTTGCGCCGCAGGGATCATATCCAGCCCCCCCTGCTTGCGAATCGGCGCCAGGGCCTCGCGAGGCGAACGCTGTTGGCGAATCAGCTCCACGGTGTCCCCCGGTTCGGCGTCAAGCTGAGTCAAAACGACGATTTTGCCCCCTTGGGCCACCAGGTTCCGCGCCGTGGCCAGCGCTTCCCCCAGTTGAAACCAGCCGTGACCGGCGCTGTCGGCCTCGACCGCCAGGACCACAACCTCTGTCCGCTCCGGCAGCGTCAACCGCCAAAGGGAATCCAGTTCCATCCTTCCGGCGCGCAGCACCGAATCGGGCGCGCCGGCCAGCACTTTGGCCGCCACGCGCCCGGCACCAGGAATGACTTGCACGACAAACTGCATTCCCAACAGCCAGGCGATTTCGTCGATCGATTGCCGGAGCGGACGTTCGTCGTCGGGGCCCAACTCGCGATGCCCTTCGCCTCGGGCGCGGGCGATTGCTTCGGTATTCGACAGTCCCGGATACAGGACGCTGCCGGTTCCGCGGATTCCCAGGACGCTGTCGTACGCGATCGGCCCCAGGCCGATCACGACGTCGGCATCGGTCACCTCGCGCGCCAGATAGATGCGCTCATTCCGCGCGGTGGTCGCCAGATAGGCCTGGCAACGCGGATCGGTCGGGTCGTGAATGCCCCAGCGAATCTGTTCGCGGGCCGCTTTCGGCAGCAATCCGCGGGGATCGCCGACGGGAGCGGCGTCCAGCGCCGCCGGTTGAAGGATCATAATCTCCTCCGCGGCCACTCCGCGGCGCTGGAGCACTTCCCAAACGCCGGCGATCAGTTCTTCCGCCGAGGGGGTGTGCCGATCGAGGGCCAGCAGCACGCGGTCTCCCGGAACGCACAGTTGCTCCAGGGGGGGGAAATCCCGGGGCGCTCCCAGCGCCCCCCGGATCGCTTCGGACAGGTTGGGACAGGGGGCCGGCGCGGAATGCCGCGCGACAATCTGCCCGTGGGGCACATCGCATGTCCAGCGCCCCGTGGCACCATAGTTGAGAATCACCGGCATGATACGGAAACTGCGGACTCCGGTCCCCGGAACCGGGGTGGGCTGGACTGCGAGGCCGGATCGCACGTGTCATGGTCAAGATTCACCCGGCTGTGATAGACTGCTGGGCATCATTTCAACTGGGTGTTGAAATCGCAACCTAGAACTTCCCGTGCGCCCGACGCATGTCCGACTCCGCCCCTTCCCCTTTCCTCGACGACGACCAGTTGATGATCGCCATCCAGGGGGGCGCCGGGGGGGCGTTCAACCAGCTTGTCGAGCGATACCAGCAGGCGCTGATTAACTTCTTCTTTTCCAACACTCGCGACCTGCAGTTCGCCGAAGACCTCACGCAAGAGACGTTGCTGCGGGTCTACGACCAGGCGTGGGACTACCTCCCCACCGGCCGGTTTCGGGGCTGGATGTTTCGCATCGCCCGCAATCTGTTGATCGACAACATCCGTCGCCGCTCGCACGACGCGCTGGTCCGCTCGGTCCGCGGCACGGGGGACGAGACGTGCGTCCTGGCCGGCCTGGCCGAAGAGGTGGTTCCTCCCGACGTGGCCGCCGATCAGCGGGAGCTGGCCGCACTGGTGGAAGAGCTCTTGCAGGATTTGCCGGAAGAACAGCGATTGACCTTTACGCTGCATCATTTTGCCGAGCTGAGCCTGCCGGAGGTGGGGGAGATTTTGCACGCCAATACGGCGACCACCAAAAGCCGCCTGCGGCTGGCCAGGGAAAAATTGCGCGAAAAACTGACCGCCCTGGGGATTCAGGAATGAACCACACAGGCCGCAGCGGCGTTGACAGAGTTTGTCCCGATATTTTGGAGTACGACGCATGAGCTTTTTCAGCCGTCTCAGCGACATCATCAGTTGCAAGATCGACGATCTTTTGGCAAACACCAACGAACCGGCGACCGCCATCGGCCGGGTGATTGCCGAAATCGAAGAAGGATTGGCTGGCGCCCGCCGGAGCGCGGCCGCCGCGGCCGCGTCTGAAGAGCGGCTCCGGGCCGATCTGGCGGAGCGGAGCGTGCAGGTTCAATTCTGGGCGGGGAACGCCCGGGAGGAACTGGCGGCGGGAAACGAATCGGGAGCCCGGCAATCCCTGATGCGGAAACGGGAGACCGAGGATCTGGTTGCCGGACTCGACCAGCAGTTGGCCGCCGCCAACTCAACTCGTGAACACCTTTCGACAACGATGCGGGCCATCGAAGCCCGCCTGGCCGAGGCGCGGCGCCGCCAGGAAGAACTGGCCATCTCGATCTCCCCCGTGCGAGTCACCAAGACTGCCTCGCAGAAAAGCGAAGATTCTCCCCCGTCCCTCGACGGAGCGCGCGCTGCACAAATTGAGGCCGATCTCGAAGCCCTTCGCCGCGAATTGCAGCAGTGACCTGGATGACGGACCAGCGCCATCGCAAACTCCGCGGGATCGATCGTTGCCGAGGGGAGTCGTCTCGAATCCATCTTGCCCCATGCCACGTCCATCTCCGCGTCTCAGCGCACGACGTTTTTGCGCGATCGGATCATTGAACCGCGAGATTTCCCGAAAAACACAATAAAGCAGGCGGCAGGCGCACCTAGCGATCCCTTTCAGTTCCATGCTTCATTGTCGGGAGTCCTTCCGTCGCAAACATCATCTCGCCACAGAAAGATTCTGCTGGATGGCGGTGCAGGGCAACCTGGTTGACTCAAAGATGATCATCGCGTCAAAGATGATCTCAAAGATGATCACAAAGATTATCAATTGATCATCTTTGGCGCGGGCGTCGCAACTGATGGCCTATCAACCAGTAGCGGAATCTGCCTCGCCAAAGATGATCAAGAATTTGAGGATGGCCCGTTTTGGCTTTGAATCGCTTGCTCCGGCTGTGCCAGCGACCAGCACCAAGATCCGTTTTCTCCGTACCCATTGCGAAATGACCGGACGTTGAGCGCCTTCTTGGCGCGATGCATTGTTGCCGGACCGAAGCCGCAGCGCTGCCCGGTACTCATCATTTCCACCGCCGGAATGTCCCGATCAGCGAGCGCGGTCCGGATGAATTCGGTCGCCTCGTCCAGGACTCCTTGCGTGTTGTCGGTACAGGCGGGATCGGACGCCCTCCGGTAGATGGGCCGATCGCACCATTCGAGTCGCTCGGGACCGAATCGGAACGACAAGCCGGGGGGCATCGGCCCCAGATTCATCTTGAGCGGCAGCAACATCCGCCGCTGGTAATCGCCGGGATCGGCCAGGACGGTCCAGATCGTGCGGGGGATGGAGGCGAGCGCCCGGCTCCCCAGCGCCTGGTAGATATCGACCTTTGCCGGATCGCGGCGGAGGTGCGATATCGCCAGGATTGCCACATTGCGTGACTGGCAAAAGTCCGCCTGGAGGGTGAGCACGTGCCGCAAATACTGCTCGGACTCGGGCCCATCGACGTGGGCCACGATCGGGTCAACGATGATCAACTCAACTCCCGGCCAGCCCTTCAACAATTCATCCAGGTGGCGGAGGTCGCGGTCGAGCAAAACGCGGCGCTCGCCTTCGTATTCCGCCTCCCAAAATGACGGCTTGTCGGACTCGAAAATGTACTTCAGCACCTGACATCGGACGGTGTCTCCACCGGCGCTGACGAACCGGTAGCTCATCGTTTCCGTGAAGTCGTCCTCGGAGGAAACGATCAGCACTCGCCGCGAAGCGTCGGAATCGTCGTCTTCCCATTCGTCTTCGTCGACATCCCGATCAGTTCGCCCGTCTTCGGCGTCAGGGGACCACTTTGCTTCCCGGAGATCCTCCGCCGGGTTATTGCCTATCGACCCTTTCGCCTGAGACCCGGCGGCGGCGCGCGGCCACGGTTGCCCGCTGGTGAGCCGCGCCGCGATGTCGAGCGCCAGATACGATTTCCCCACCCCCGGCATTCCGGCCAACAGCGTCAGCGAGCGCCGCGGGAGCACCTGCGGCCAAATCCAGCAGATCGGGTCATACCCGTAAAATCCCAGGGGATCGACAAACACCTGTTCGAAGACCGGTCGACTCGGATCGGGCTTGTCGGGCAAGACACAGCGCCATCCGGTCGCCTTGGGGAAATCGTGGGGTTTCTCATTCGTAGTGGAAACGGACATGGTCGGCTCCTGGATACAGAGTGGAAAAGGCGCCTTGCTGCCTGGGGTATGGCGATAACGATACATATGAATACTATTGTATTTTTGTATCGTATTGCGTCAAGAGCCAAATCACCGAATTGTGGATTTTGCTGAGGCAACAGACTCCACTGGGGAACCGTCTGTCGTCGCCAAATGACCAGCGATACGCCAGGGAATAGTCCCAACGGGACGGACCTATGCCAGCCCAGGCCAACGGCCTGGGAGAAACCCCACCCCGCCAAGAAAGCCCCAAGGGGGCGCCCCTAATGGATTGCGGTCATCGTCACCGAAGAATTTGGATGGCATTCCGGCACGTTAGGGGCGCCCCGCTTGGGGCTTTCCTCGGTTGTGGCCAATTTCCCAGGCCGTTGGCCTGGGCTGACATAGGAATGCCACGTTGTGGCGAAATGGAAGCGGGAATTGGCGCCGATCTCGAATCGTTGGAGCCCCTGAATTCAATTCATCGAAGAGCCTTCTCGGCGTTGCCCAATCGGGGCGCAATTCCAATACTGGTGACGAACCACTACCCTTCGGTCTGATCGAGCAAATCGCAGAGCAGAGGACGCGAGATCCCAGTAGGATTCTGAGACAGCAGACAGCAGTAGCAAGAAAAGCAATTTCCGCAGGAACGCCAGGCCAAGACATCCCCATGAACATCGAAATTGTCGAGGCGCCCCTGCGGTTCCACCTACACGGCATTGGCGGAGTGGTCGAGAATGAGCGTTACGGCGAGGTTGGATTTCGGTTGATGAACGAAATGTGGCAGATCGTCAAGCAGGCCGCGATTCCGACGACTGGGATCAACCATTGGGTGTATCTGCCCGATCGGCGGATGTTCGTCGGGGTCGAACTGCGAACCCCCCAATCGGGTAGCATTCCCGATCGACTCGAGCCGCTGGAGTTCGAGTTGAGTCGCTACCTGAAACACGTCCACGTCGGGCCGTATCAGGCATTGCCACAAAAGTGGCAGGCGTTGAAGGCCGAACTTGCGGCTCGAGGCGAAGTTATCGGCTCGCCGTCACTGGAAGTCTACGGGCATCATTGCGACGATTCGGCGAAGCTGGAGACGACGATCCTGATCGGGCTGCAAGGGAGACAGGCGTAATCGAAGCAGATTTCCCCGCACGGCATTTCGTTCCACATCACGGCCGGCAGGAATGTGGTGGTCGTCCACCTGGTTCGGAACCGATCCTGATCGTCCCTGGTCTCCGGACTCCGTTCCCAAAGTGTGGCTCGAGCCTGCCAACACATCCCTCCCCTCGTGGAAAGCGACAGACTCCCAAACTCATTTAGTCGATCTTCGTCCCATTGAAGCGTTACGGTTTCTGAATTCGAAACCGATGCAGCGCCGCGGTCGCGAATCGTCCCAAATCTCCTTGAGAATCTCGTTCCGCCAATTCCTCAAGCAGCCGTCTTGCTTCGGGAGTGCCGAGTTGCGCCAGGAGCGATACGGCCCGCCGGACAGTGATCGCCAACTCGACCTTCGGATCTTTTTCGGCAAGAACCTTCTTCAGGCGTTTGATTCGCGCGCTCTCTTCCGGTGAATTCCCTTCCAGCAGGATATCCGGGTCGACGACCGAATGGACAGGTCGCAGCTTCTCGGCCAGGAGCGCCACCGCGCGGTCGGGGACTTCGGACAGTGCCCATGTCGCCTGGTAAGCCGTCGTCGCGTCTTCTCCCCCAAGATCGTCCCACAACCGCATCAGATCTTCGGGTTTGTCGTGGCCGGGTGGCCGCAGATCCCACAGGTAGCCGACGCCGTCGTCACCGCCACTGACGAGCGTGCGGCTGTCGCGACCGAAGCCGACCGTGTAGGCATAGAATTGGTGCGGGCCGCCGCCCCACACCTGCTTGCCGGTCAAGGAATCCCAGAGCTGGATCTGTCCCGCCGCGGCCCCCGTGGCCAGCCAGAGCCCATCCGGCGAAAAGCTCAGGGCGCCGTAGGTCAATCTCGCCCCAAACTCAGTGCGCTGGCGCATGTCGTCTGCTTGCCAGACGCGCACCTTGCCATCCATGTGTGCCGTGGCGATCAGCCCTCCCTCCGGAGCATAGCTGACGGCGTACATTCGCAGGTCCTCCCCTTGCTGGGCTCCCTCGGCAACGTTGAACTCACGCCGAGCCGTCCAACCCCCCGTCTCCCAAAACCGCACAATCGAGTCCCAACCGGCAGACGCCAGGGTCTCACCGTCAGGGCTGAATGACAGCCCGTAAATCTCCTTGTGCGCCAGTTGTGCGACCTGCTGCCCCGTGGCCATTTCCCAGACATACGCCGCCGACTGGCGGAAGACGGCGGCAGCCAATCGACCCCCGTCCGGCGAGAAAGACAGGGCCTCAACGTGCGAGTGAGGATCGCGACCTTTCGGCCAATTCCAAGTGCGAACCACCTGCCAACTTTCGACGTCCCAGACGGCCACCTGCACTTGATCGCCGCTGCTCCCACCCCCCGCGAGTTGGCGGCCATCGGGTGAAAACAGCAACTGCGAGAAGCGCATTCCCGGGATCTCGAGCTTGTGCCGCTCTGCGCCATCCTCTGCCGCGACGATGCGAATCGTTCCCGCATCGTCCTGATAGGCCAGCGTCTTGCCGTCGGGTGAGGCGGCCACCACTTCGCTCCCGTGAACTCCGTCGGGCAACGGCAACTGTTGGCGCGAGGGGACGTCCCAGCGGCGGATGATCCCGTCCCACCCGGAGGAGTAGAGCATCGTGTTGTTCGCACTGAACGCCAGCACCCAGGGATAGGCATGGTGGCCGATCAGTCGCCCGGTCTCGGCCCCCGTCGCTGGGTCGAACAGGTAGATCCGATGGTCGGTCGCTCCGGCCGCGATGGTTTTCCCATCGGGACTGAACGCCACGGCGGACGCATAGTTTTCAAACGGATTGTTGAGCTCGATGACCTGCGACCAGAGCGGCTGGCCGGTTGCGACGTCGTAGAGACGCACCGCGCTGTCCCGTTCGGTCGCGACGAGCTGCTGGCCGTCCGGCGAGAATGCCAAGCGTACCATTTTCGATGTCAGCTTGATGTTTCGCAGCTCGCGGCCCGACTCGGCGTCCATCAAACGGACTTCCGCGGGGCGGTCGCTGGTCACGACCGTCAGGATTGTTCCATCCGGCGAGAACCGCCCGAAGCTGTAAGGACCGAAAAAGTTCAGGCGGTCCCCGTTGTCATTGAATTTGGGCGGACCCTTGGCCGTGTTGGAGATCTCGTAGAGTACGTTCCCCTGGCGATCGCACACGCACACGCCGATGGGGAATCCAACCGCTAAGCGCTTTCCATCCGCCGTCACGTCGATGGACGAATTGGACTGCAGCATCGGGCCCGGCTTTTTCGCTTTGATTTTCAACACCTCGTGCGCCCCGGAAACGGTATCCCACTCGACGACCTGATTCTGCTGGCCGGTCGTGTAAAACCGCTGGCTCACGGACGAGAAGGAGAGGAGTCGCGAGCCATATCGAGGACCGGAGTTCATGTAGCCGAATTCCTCCGCTTTCGCTCGCCACCGTTCCTGCCCGGTCTGAGCATCCCACACGATGAGACGATCGCCGACCGTCACGATCGACTTTTCATCCGGTGACAACGCCATTTCCGCGACGATCGACGCCGGGCGAAACCGCACAGTTCCCAGCCGCAAATGCGCGCCCGGCGGCAGGGGGTCGCCCAGGGCATCGGTGGTGGACCGCTTGGGCGCCGAGGGGGACTTCGAGGCGACTGCCGGCTTGGCTGCGTCGGCTTTGGCTTTTGCGGCCGACTTGCGCGGCGGTTGCGCCGCAACGAAGCGCGTCCCGCACAAGAGGCTCCCCAACAGCAGGAACCCTGCCAGCAACAGCCATCTCGTCCCGTTCGAACTGGCGGTCGCTCGATTCGTTGTTGGATCGAGGATGCGGACGACGCGGCGTTCCAGTTCACCCTCCCCGTTCAGGATGCCCATCATCTCGCCGATTGGTTGAGGTCCGATCGCGAGTCGGTCCAGCCGCAACAACAATTCGCCGTAGGCGATCGCATCCTGGTACGCGAGCACAAAGTTGTCGCACACTTCTTCGCGCGACCGCGCCAATTCCCGATTCAACCAGTGAATTGTCAGGACCGGCCAAAACAGGCAGCGAGCCGCGATTTGCGCACAGAGTACCCATTGATCTCTTCGCCGAACATGCGCGAACTCATGGATGAAGATGTCCCGTAAATCGTCATCGGAAACGATTTCGAAGACACCAGGAGGCACCAGGACCGCCGGACAGCGAAATCCGATGACCACCGGTGCCGAAACATCCCTCGACTCCAGGACGACCGGACGGTTTCGGACTCCGACTGTGGTCGCCGCAGCCTCGGCAATCGCCATGTGCCGCGACGTGTTTGGCAGGCATGCCCGCCGGCGAACACGGTTCACCTTCCAGACGCTGCGGAGTGCGAACCCGGCGAGAACGCACGTCCCGAGCAGCCAGGTCGTCGCGATCAGCACTCCCACAGTCATCGAGGTTGATTTGGGCGATCGCGAAGGGGATGTGCCGGGAATCGCCGCCCGATCGAGGGTGATCGGAGGGGTGCTCCCCTGTGCAGCCACAATCCTGGGGTTGGTTTCAGGCTCCAGCCGGAAATCACGAGTCGTCGCTGTTGGCTTGTGT
>JBJXGA010000203.1:0-11544 GCA_046152955.1 Planctomycetales bacterium
TCGTTGACGCTGGAGAAACACCCAGCTCTCCGGCTGCCGCGCTGCCCGATACCCGGAAGACTCCAGCAGACCACAGTCTGCCACCCCGGGCAATAGGAAACGCGGCTAACAAGCATCATGCCGGGTACAATCCGGCTCGAAACAACTTCCAACGATTCCCGCGATTGTGGTTCGTACCTGACGGTCTCCTCCGGTAAGTCCCTCACGAATGCCAGTAACGGCATCATTGAGTCCAAATTTGGTCAGGGAGATGGCCGATTCATATCCGGGCGCTTGATCAACGAGGGCGCAATTTAAGTTCCGAGTGGCCTCCTGGAGTTTGTCGGGACACTAGACGCCGCCGGGGGAAACTATGGCGCCACGTTCTATGTTCGCAATTCCCAGGTGAATGTATTGGCCGCATCTTCGACTGCGTTGCACCTTGTAGGCGGCAGCAACCATTTGTTGACCGACAATGTTGCCGGATCAACTCTATGGGTCGACGGCACCTCGACATTTAGCCTTTCGAAGCTGACGATTCCAGACAACTTGACCAACCACGGCACAATCCGGCTCGAAACAACTTCCAACGATTCCCGCGACTGTGGTTCGTACCTAACGATCGTCTCTGGAAGGGCGCTCACCAATTCCAGTGACGGTATCATTGAGTCGAAAATCGGCCAAGGAGATGAACGAGTCATATCCGGGCGCCTGATCAACGAGGGAGCAATCTCAGTTCCAAGTGGCCTCCTGGAGTTTGTCGGGACGCTGGACGCCGCCGGTGGAACCTACGCGTCGGCGCTTGTTGTACGAGATTCCACGCTCCACGTCCTTGCCGGGTCGACAACTCCGTTGCACCTCGTCGGTGGCAATAACCAATTGTTGACCGACAATGTTGCCGGATCAACGCTGTGGATCGACGGCACCAACGCCTACGGACGCGCGGTCTTGACTGTGCCACAATATTCTGTGAACCACGGGACAATTCGACTTGAGTCGAGCGCGAGCTCCAATTCCGACAATGGTTCATATCTCGCGACGGCTGCCGCTGTCACGCTGACGAACGCCTCCGACGGTGTGATCGATGTTCGCATCGGAACTGGCTACGCCCGCGCCCTCACCGCCCCCATCTACAACGAAGGCACGATCCGCACCGACACCAGCCTGACCATCGGGCGGACCGGAGCCGCACACGTCAACCGCGGCATCATTGCCCTCCTAGGCGGCACGACGACGTTCACCGGAACGTCGCTGTCGAACAAATTCGGCGCTCTCATCGGCGGCTTCGCCACGCTCAATACCGCCGCCGTCAGTTTCACCAACCAGGGGACGGTCGATCTCACCCGGCCCAGCGTCATCGATGTCAAGTTCGATCCCGCTTTGATTCAAGTCACCTTCAGTGACGCGATGAACCAGAGCACCGTCGTAAATCCTGCAAATTACTCGCTCCTGGCCAGCGGCGGCGATGGAGTCTTCGGCAACGGGAATGACGCCGACCTGACTGCCAACATCTCTGGAATCACCTGGGACACCACATCCCGCGTCGCCTCCCTGGCCCTGTCGAGCGCGCTGGCCAGTGACGACTATTTACTGACGCTCCAGTCCCCCTCCATCAAGAACTCCACCGGCACGGCGCTCTTCGCCACGCCGATCCCCATCCTCCGCGGGCTGGGGACAATTCCGACGCAGATCAGCCTCGATCTGTTGGCCTCCAGCGATTCAGGCGTTTCCGACAGCGACAATCTGACGAACGACAATACCCCCACGTTCTCCGTCGCCGTCAACAAGCCCGGAACGATCTCCCTCGATCTCGACGACGACGGCGCGGCGGACCTTTCGCTGGCGGTCGACTCCCCAGGAACGTACTCGCTCACAGCCCCGACGTTGACCGACGGAGCCAGACTCGTCCGGGCCACGCTCGCCCCTCTGATCGGCGACACCGACGACGCTACCCTGGCACTGCGGATCGACACCCAATCCCCCACGTTTGTGGCCGGCGCCGCCACGGAACAAGCCCCCGCAGATCATCGCCAGATACAATTCAGCGAACCGATCGCCGCCGCCATCGACCTGGCATCCCACATCACAATCACCGGTCCGGGCAACACCAGCGTCCCGTTGACCGGCCTCACCGGTGCGGGCGACACGTTCACCGCCACGTTTGCCCCACTCGTCGCTCCCGGCGACTACGTCGTCGCCGCCGATCAGACCATCCACGACCTCGCCGGCAATCCGTTCGCCCCTTCCGCCCACGACGACTTCACACTTTTGGCCGATGTCACACCCCCGGAAGTGGTTTCCGCCAGTCCCGTCGGCCTGCGAAATTCGAACCTTTCACTCCTGCGCGTCACATTCAGCGAAACGATCGACACCGCGACATTCACCGGGAGCGACGTGATCATCAGCGGTCCGTCGGGAACGCTCGACGTGTCCTCCATCCTCGTCACCGCGACCGACGCCGCGCATCGCCAGTTCGAAATCTCGATCCCCACGCAATCGGCCGACGGAGACTACTTCGCGGCGTTGGGGCCGGACATCCGCGATCTGGCCGGCAATCCGCTCGATCAGTCGTACGAGTTCGGTTTCACGATCGATAAGACCAGCCCCGCAATCGTCTCCCAAAGCCCCGCGTCGCTCGCCTCCGCTCCTCTCACCCAGATCACATTCACCTACGACGAGAGCCTGCGAACCGGCAACGTGTCGCTGAGCGAAGTCTCCAGTTTCACCGGTCCTGATGGGGGAAGCCTCCGCAGTCAGATCCGCTCCGTCAGCGCGACCGGCGACACACTCACCGTCACCTTCGACGAGCAAACCGCCGAAGGGACGTATACGATCGTCGTCGGCCCATCCATCGAAGACCTGGCCGGCAACCCGATGGCGGCTTCCTACACCGGCACCGTCGAGCTGCATTCCCCCGACCTGCAAGTCCTTTCCGTCTCCACCCCTCTCTCGGCGACGTTGGGAGACTCGCTCACAGTGCATTGGACGGTTCGCAACCAGGGGATCGATCCCGCGCGCCAAGCGTGGAGCGACCGGGTCTACCTCTCCCACGACGCCAACCTCTCCGGCGACGACACGCTCCTCCTCACGCAATCCGCCAGTGCCCATCCCCTGGCGGCCGGCGCTCAGTACGAACGCGAAGCGCAGGTCACCCTGCCCCTGAGCGCCGCGTTCGACGCGGGAGACTACTACATCCTGGTGGCCACCGACGCTCTCAGCCAGCAACAGGAAACGGACGAGTCCAACAACTTCCTGGCGAGCATCCCGGTGGCAATCGCCGTTCCCCCCATTCCCGATCTCGTCGTGAGCGCCATTTCGGCCTCGGTCGAAGCCATCGCCGGCCAGAAAATCCAGTTGAGCTGGACGATCACCAATCAGGGAACGGCTGACGCCACCGGCAACTGGACCGACGTCGTCTCCCTCTCGACCGACGCGGCGGCCGGAAGCGATCAGACCCTCAAATCGTTCCCCTTCAGCGGCACGATTCACGTCGGCGAGTCGATCACTCGCACGCAACTGGTCACCATCCCCGAAGGCTTGGCCGGGGACCATTGGTTGGTCGTGACGACCGATGCGACCAATGACCTCTTCGAGCACAAATTCGACGACAACAACGCAACGGCGGACGACCAGCCGTTGAACATCGTCGCCGCTCCTTCGCCGAACCTGGTCGTCGAATCGATCACCTCTCCCAACGACGCCTTTTCAAGCCAGTCGATCTCGCTCGATTGGGTCATAAAAAACGTCGGGACCGGCTCGACGAATTCCGCCGGTTGGGTCGATCGCGTTTACCTGTCTTTGGATTCCACTCTCGACCTGAGCGACACGCTCTTGGGCACTGTCGAGAACGCCAGCTACCTGAACCCCGGCGACAGCTATCAAAGCACGCTGACCGCCACGCTCCCGCAGGGAATCAGCGGCAACTACCGGTTGCTCGTCCGGACCGACGCGACTGGAAAAGTGTCCGAAGCGGGGGGCGAGGATGACAATGTCAGCGTGAGTCCACAGGTCTCCGTCAGCCTGACTCCCCCTCCCGACCTCGTCGTTTCGCTCATCATTCCTCCCAGCCTCGCTTTTTCCGGACTCCCTGCCCCGCTGGGATGGAAGGTCGAAAATCAGGGACCGGGACGAACACGCCAAGCGCAATGGTCGGACCAGGTGTACATCTCTTTCGGCGACAAGATCCTGGATTCGGGGGATCAGTTGCTCGCGACGGTCTCACATGACGGCGAATTGCAGTCTGGCGAAGACTACGAAGTCGCCGGGTTCTACGTCACTTTGCCGCTGATCGGATCGGGCGAAGCGTATTTCATTGTCCGGACCGACAGTGCCTCCCAGGTGTTTGAACACTCGAGCGAAGGGAACAATGTCGCCGCACAAAAGAATGCGACCACCGTATTTCAGACGCCCCCCCCCGATCTAACAGTGACGTCGATTTCCGTGCCAGCCGAGGCGCTCGCGGGACAACCGCTGTTGATCAGCTATACCGTCGTCAACCAGGACGTGACGGCGACTCCCAACAATTCCTGGTCCGACTCGATCTATCTCTCCAGTGACGCAGTCCTCAGCCCGGCGACCGATCACTTGCTGGGTGTCCGCCGTCGAACTGGCACCCTCGACGCCGGACAATCGGAGACCCTTTCCTATTCCTTTCAACTATCCGACACGCTCAGTGGCGATTTTCATGTGATCGTTTCCACGGACAGTCTCAATCAGGTGTTCGAGGCCGACAATGCGAACAATGTCGTCGCCACATCGAGCACGACCAGGGTGACGGTGAACCCACCCGACTTGTCGCTGACGCTCCTTTCCGTGAGTCCCGCCCCACGATCCGGGCGCGATCTCACCGTGGAGTATGCCGTTGCCAACGTGGGGGCGGCCCCCACCCCGCTGGGGGCCTGGTCCGACGCGATCTATCTTTCCGCTGACGAGATCCTCGATTCGGACGATCGCCGTCTGACGCAGGTATCGCGCTATGGCGTCCTCGCTCCCGATGCAGCGGAGTCGCACTCCGTCGTTGTCCGGCTCCCTGCGGACCAGATTGGCGCGTTTTACCTGTTCATCGTCGCCGATGTCTCGCACTCTCTTTACGAACTGTCCGAGGCCAACAATGTCGCCTCGACCCCCTTAACGATCGTCGAGGACCGGCCCGACTTGCTCGTCCGATCGTTCGATGCTCGCTTCGCCGACTCCACGATCCTCCCCGGATCGTCGGTGGCGATTGACTTCGCTGTCGACAATGTCGGCGGCAGTACGCGCGGCGTCTCGTGGATCGACCGCCTGATTCTCTCCGAAGACGACATCGCGGGCAATGCGGACGATCGGACCGTTGGCGAGTGGCGAAGTCCCTCGGCCCTCGCCGAACGGACAGGCTACTCCCGGCAAAGCGTCAACGCGGCCATTCCGCGCGGCGTACCTGCCGGAAACTACCACCTGTTCCTGATCGCCGATGTGACTAACTTAATCTCAGAAGTCGAGGAAGCAAACAACGCGTCTGGTCCGATTCCGGTGTCGATCGTCGTTCCAGGGACCGGAGGAACTCCCGTTTCCGATCTTCAGGTGACGAGCCTCACGGTCCCCGTCAACGGCGCCTCCGGAGGAACGTTGGCAGTCGCTTGGACGATCGCCAATCTCGGAACGGGTGCCACCAATGCCACCTCCTGGACCGACACCGTCTGGTTGTCGCAGGACGAATCTCTCGACTCCAGCGATATCAAGCTGGGGCCTTACTCCAGAGCCAGCGGGCTGGCGCCCGGCGCTTCGTACTCGCGCGCCATTGACGCGACGCTCCCCGTTGATCTGGCCGGGACGTACTTCGTCATTGTGCAGACCGATTCGGAAGACCGTGTCGATGAAGGGGCGGGGGAATCCAACAACTCGCGGGTCAGCGCGCCGGCCACGTCGATTGCGCTCAGTCCTTCCCCCGACCTCACCGTTCTCAGCGTCACCCCTCCGACGACGATCTATTCGGGCCAGCCCGCGACGTTCGAATGGACCGTCGGAAACACCGGCGCCGGTTCGGCCACCGGCACGTGGTTCGATACGGTCTACCTCTCGCTCGACCAATTCTTTGATCTCGCCACCGATATCCGTCTTGGCGGCGCCGAGCGACCGACGGCGCTCAATCCCGGCCAGCTCTATTCAGGTGCAGCCACCCTGACTGTTCCCAAGGGTTTGGGGGGCTTGTATTACGTTTTCGTCCAGACCGACACGGCGGACCGGACTCGCGAGCGGAACGCCGAAGACAACAATGTGAACTATGCGCCCCATGCCGTGAACCTGCAACATGTTCCGCAGGCCGATTTGGTCGTGGGGAGCATTTCGATTCCAGCCACCGCCACCCCCGGCCAGAGCGCTACGATCAGCTACACGATCCACAACAACTCAACGAAACCGGCCAATGGGTCGTGGAGCGACGCGCTGTTTCTTTCCGCCGACTCACGCTGGGATCTCGACGACCCCCTCTTTGGGCGCGTGTCGCATGTTGGCGGAGTTCCAATGGGTTCCAGCTATTCGGAATCACTGACCGCTCCCATGCCGGGGGTTTTGCCTGGCAACTACCAGGTCATTGTCCGTTCCGATATCCGCAACCAACTCGTCGAGAGCAACGAGACGAACAACCTGGCCGCCAGCCTCGATGGATTCGCCGTTGACGTTGCCCAGTTGACGCTCGGCGTGCCCAACTCGGGATTTCTCGAACAGAACGGAGCGGCCTACTACCAGGTGGCGGTGAAGACCGGCGACACGCTCCTCATCGAATACGCTTCGGACGCTTCGGAGGGATTCACCGAGTTCTATGCCAGTTTCGGCACGCTCCCCAGTCGCAGCCATGCCGACTTCAGCGCCATCGATCCGTTCCGTCAGGACCAGCGAATCCTGGTCCCCATCGCCCGGAAAGGTGTCTATTACGTCCTGGCCTATGGCGCCGACATTCCGGGCGAATCGACACCTTTTCAGATTACGGCCCGAACCATCACATTCAGCGTGCTTGACACCGACTTCGGCGGAGCGGCCAACGTGGGACGGGCCACCGTCGAGATCACCGGCGCCAAGCTCACTGGAAAAACCACCGCGCAACTGCTGTTGGCTGGCGCCACACGCGACGCGGTCAGTTATTGGAGGCCCGACACGTCGAAATTGTTTGCCACGTTCGATCTGGCTGGAGCTCCGCTGGGCCGGTACGACCTGCGACTGAGCGACCCCAATGGCGGCAGCATCACGGTCCCCGCGTCATTCGAGGTCCATTCCGGCCACGCGGCTGCAATCAGCGCCAAGTTCTCAGGGGCTTCGACGGTGCAGCGCGGCGCCACGCACCCCGTCGCCATCGAGGTTTCCAATACCGGAGACGTCGACGGCTATGCTCCGCTAATCACGCTCAGTTCGGAACGCGTCGGCACCCCGTTTGGCATCTCCCCGGACGATATGCGCGTTCAGACGATTCAGTTCCTGGGAATCAGGAACAGTGGTCCAGCCGGGATCTATGCTGCGCACGAAACCGATCGGACCAACCTCGATTTCCGTGCCGATGCCAATACAGTCGGAATCGACATGAAGGTGATCACGGCTGAAGACACCACCATCATTGATTGGCCATCGCTGAAGGACTCGCTCCGTATCAGACAGGTTCAGCGCGTCAGTTCTAGGGCAGCGGACGCAGACTCGGACAACGCTGGTGCAACGTTGGGTTTCGAGTTATTTTCTTACGACGCCTGGACTCCCATCTTCGACAACCTCACGTCCCATCTGGTCACCTGGGGCGACTACGTGGTGATGCTCAACGAGAACGCCACCTACCTGAGCCAACTTGGCCAGCGGGTGAGCGATGTTCAGACGCTCTGGAGTTTTGAGATTCAGCAGGCAATGAACCGCATTGGCCCGGTCCAGACTTTGGCGACTGCCGTCGATGCCGCGGTCCAGACTGCGGGACTCTCGCTGGAGTTGTCACGTTCGTTTTCAATCGACTTTGTCAGCCGCTACTCGGTCGGCTTGTTCGGACGCGGTTGGGCCACCGTCTGGGACACGTCTCTTAAAGTCGACGGCGATGGAACCATCGGGATCTACACCCCGGCGGGCCTTACGCGCCAATTCGTGCCGAAACTCGAAGGGACCGGATTCATCTCCCAGGCCGGCGATTCAGGGACACTTGAGTTCATCAATGACGCCTGGCAGATTCGCGAATCGAGCGGCGGGATCACAGCGTTTCGCTCCGACGGTCGGCTCGACTACTTCCAGGATGTCAACCACAACCGCGTGTCGGCCACGTACACGGCGGGACTCTTGACTCGCCTGACTCACACCGGCGGGCAGTTCCTAGAGATCGAATACCGTCCAGCCCTCATCGGAGCAGCGAAACTCATCGGCTACCACAGATCTCCCAGCCGCGTCACCGATTCAGCCGGGCGGTCAACGGTCTATGACTATGACTTCAGCGGCAACCAACTGTTGTCCGTCACCACACCCGACGGTACAACAACGACATACACATACGACACCACCAGCGCCTTGCGGCCACAGGCCGTCTTGTTAGAAGTAACCGCCGCAGGACTATCCTACTTCTACTCCTATGACAATCGCGGACGACTGCAAGCGACATCTCGCAATGGCGGAACAGACATGATTCGTTACTCCTACGACAATGCCGGCCGCATCAACATTTCCAACAATCTCGGAACAACGAGCCTGTTCTACGATGCGCGCGGTGGCCTCACCCGTTCTGAAGACCCGTTCGGCCATTTCACAACCGTGCAGTACAGCGACGACCACCGGACGCTCAAGACGACCGATTCGCTCGGCGAAGCGGAGGAGTTCACCTGGGACATTTTCGGCTCACTCACAAGCACCACGAATCAGCTTGGCAACACCACAGACTTTGCATATGACTCGGTCGGCGACAACCTTCGGCGTCTGGTGTCGTTTACCGACGCCAACGGGAACGTAACGCACTATACTTATGATAGACTGGGAAATCGCACGTCAACGATTTACGCTGACGGCTCCGTAGAGCGCATCACTTCATACGATTCAACAGGCAAGCCCCTGTCGCTAATAAATCGTCGCGGCCAACTGCTTTCATATACATATAATCTAGCCGGACAGGTAACGCGTGAGACTCTTGATGACGGCTCGTACATTGCCTTCACTTACGATGCTCATGGCAATCTATTCACAGTAATTGAGCCGGACACTCGCGTTACCACCTATGAGTACGACACTGGGGACCGCCTAATTAAAGTAGCATACCCTGAAGGGTGGCGTCTGCACTTCACGTATGACTCGGCGGGGCGTCGCACATCCATGAGCGATCATACTGGCTTTCATGTGCTGTACTTTTACAACAACGATGGCCGCCTCTCGCGCATAAGCGACGCCGCGATGGAACCGACTGTAAGTTACTCGTACGATCTCAGCGCGCGCCTAATTGGCATCGTTAAGCGCAATGGGACATATTCGCGCATGAGTTACGATCAGGGGGGCCGTTTGTCTGAGTTAGTAAACTATGCGCCGGACGCGACCGTGAGTACCAGTTTTAGCTATACCTATGACATCATTGGCCGGCGCACTAGCGAAACAACGCTCGCTGGACGGTGAACATACTCCTACGATTCGGCCGACGAGCTGACTGATGCGTTGTTTGCGCCAGCGCCAAATTCTCAGCTTAGCGCTCGACATGAGGAATACAGCTATGATGCCCTTGGTAATCGCATTCAGGCGACTATAAATGGTATTACAACGTCCTACATGGTAAATAATCTTAATCAGTACGTGAGTATAGGCGGCACGACAATTAAATACGACTTAGATGGAAATGTTGTTGAACGACGTACAGCGGAGGCGACATCGTTATTTGAGTTTGATCAACTCGGAAATCTTGCCCAGAGCTCTGAGCCAGGGGTCACTCAGCGATTCGGCTACGATGTATTCGGAAACTTAAGAAGTACGCTCCGCAACGGCATCTTGGTGAGTTATTTGAATGACCCGGTTGGTCTTGGAAATATGGTGGCCGAGTATGGCCCCGATGGGATGGGACAAGTTAGGGCGATTCATGGCTTGGGTTTGATTGAGACGGAATCGTTCGAGGGCGCAACTCAGACTTTCTATGCCTTTGACGGTTATGGCTCAACCGCTGAGGTTACTTCGGCGACCGGAGTAGTGGAACGGCGTTATGCATACTCTCCATTTGGAGCAGTGCTGGTCGGAAGCGATGGCGTATCGGATGGCCCGTATTTATTTGGCGCAGCATATGGAGCGAGAAGTTTAGGCAACGGAGCCGTTCGGATGCGGTCTCGAGTCTTGGATACGAATGCCGGTAGCTTTATTTCCCAAGACTCCAGAAGACTTGGTGGGGGCGATGTGAATTTGTATCGATTTGTTTTGGCGAGTCCAGTAAACCTTTTCGACCCAACCGGGACCTCGCCCCTTGGCCTCGTCGGGCTTGTCATTGGGGGAGTATCTAACACCCTGTCATACGCATATTTGAACGCGGCTACACCTGCGGATATCACTCCCGGAGGCCTTGCCGGAGCTTTTGTTTCGGGAGCACTGCAGGGTTTGTGGTACGGGGAGAGTTTTGGTCGTGGCGGCTTTGCTGCGGATAGCGTAATCGGAGGGTTGTCGAACTCGGCGGGCTACTATGTAAGGGCCGCAATCGATGGTCGTGAGAGTGGAAGTCTCGGCGCGGACGCTTTAAACGGTGCAATTGTATTTCCAATTGTTGCGAAACCAGGGAGCTTGTTTTTTAGCAAGAGTGCAATAGTGCATTTAACCGGAAATACAGCCAGTGGGCGAAGTTTAAAGGGCGTTTTGCCAAAGGCCAATTTTGCTCAGGGGTTGAGCGGCAAAGCGATTGAGGCTGCCTCAGGGATTGTGGCCCCGCATGCACCGAGGGGTGAGGATAATCGGTCGAGGGATCCTAACGGGATAGTTGGGCCGGACGGCATCGGGGTTGAGCGGTGGATATCTGGCAGCGAACGACTTGTTTACACAATTCAGTTTGAGAATGATGCTGTTTTGGCTAGCGCGCCTGCCCAGATTGTCCGTCTTTTGCAGACGCTTGACGCCAACCGCGATGCACGAACCTTCCGGCTTGACTTTGTTTCGGTTGGTAGTGTTCAGTTTTTCGTTCCCTTCAAAGGGGCTTATTTTGCCACGCGTCTTGATCTTCGCGAGGCCTACGGGATTTTCGTCGATGTGGCGGCTGGTGTTGACACAGCCGCTGGCATTGTGTTTTGGGAGTTTTCATCTGTCGACCCAAACACTGGAAATGTGCCTTCCGACAGCGGGGTTGGGTTCTTGCCGCCAAATTTGGTTCCACCTGAGGGGAAGGGGTCTGCAACTTATTCGGTTCTTCCGAAGCGAGCGGCCATGAACGGCGCAAGATTAGATGCAAAGGCGACGATATTGTTTGATGATAATGCCCCAATTGACACGCCTGCGATCTAGTAACCGTTCACGACATTTTGCCAATTTCTGGGCACACCGGGGGCCGCGTGGCAGATGAATGCGACCTTTGAGGTGACAGTTGGGCCGTTAAATTCGGCGTTACGAGCTGTCCGGAAGAAGCGACGG
>JBJXGA010000209.1:0-4036 GCA_046152955.1 Planctomycetales bacterium
TCCTGAATTCCATTAAGAATCGGCCCCCTGGGGCGTCTGATAGGGTGCGTGACAGCTCGCGGAACAGGAATCAATGAATAACGGGCACGCCGGCAATGCCGACTGGGTGCGGGGAATTCTCCTGGAATACGAGGGAGACCTCACCCGGTACGCGCAGCGGATCACCGGCGACGAAGAGCGTGCCCGCGACGTCGTGCAGGAGACGTTCCTCAGGCTGTGCCGCGAAGATCGCAGCAAACTGGACGGGCATCTCGTCGAGTGGCTCTACACCGTGTGTCGGAACAAAGCCCTCGACGTCCGGCGCAAGGAGCAGCGGATGACCACATTGACGGATGAAGCCTTCACTCTGACGGAAAGTCCTGAGCCGACCCCGGCGCTTCAGGTCGAACAGCGGGACTCTGCCGGTCAGGTGTTCGAAATGCTCGATCGACTCCCTCCCAAACAGCAGGAGACGATCCGACTGAAATTTCAAAGCGGCCTCTCCTATCGCGAGATCAGCGAAGTCACCGGGCTGACCGTGTCGCACGTGGGAGTCCTGATTCATACCGGACTCAAAACGCTGCGCGCGCGTTTGATCAAGGAAACATGCCATGACTGAAAATCGCCTCCCCATTGATGACCCTCGGCTCACTGCCTACGCCCTGGGTGAGTTGGATTCCGCCGAGCAGGCGGAAATCGAGGAGTGGCTGGCCCGCTCCCCTGCCAGTCGGGCAACGGTCGATGACATCCGCGAACTGGCGGGACTCCTGTCGGCCGGTTTGCAGAGCGAGCCGGCCCCCCAACTGACCGAATCGCAGCGCGCCGCCATCCTCGCCGAGGCGGGTGAAGGAACCTGGGGTGGCGGGATGACGCGCGATGGGGCGCCGGCCGCGCCCCGCAATTCCCAGGCGACTCCCCTGGTCAATCGGCATTCCGACGAGCGACCCCAACCCGCTCCGGGCGATGGGATCGCGGCCCGTCGAAAGCGATCCACCCGCCTGGCCTCTCTGGTGACGATGGCGTCGATGATCGTGATCGCCTTTTTGCTCGTCCCGGCCCGGCAGCCAACTCTCGTTTCCGAGTCCGGCGCGGCCCGTTCCAGTCACCCGGGCTATCGCAACGCGCGGCCTGAATCCAAATCGGCCGAGTTGGCCGCGACGTTGCCCGCCGATTCCAGCGTGACGCAATTTCACGATCTGATGGTGACCGGTCCGGTCGACTCGCTGGAGGCCGATACGAGATCGGAAATCAAGGAGCGCGCCATGCGGCGCAAAGGGGAAGGGGCTGCCTTGTCCTTGGAAGGGGCCGAATCCGTGGATTCGGAGCGTTTCGATCTCCCGGCGACTGCACACTCGGTCACTTCCAACGGCGCGGTTCAGTCGTCACCGGCTGAACGGCGCAGTCGCGACGAATCGCTTTTGGCGCCTGCCGCGGCCGACGACGCCGCCCTGGACAAGTCTGCGCCCGATTCCAGGGCGAAACTGCAATCTGGAAAGCGTCTGATGGCCGAACAGAGCCCTCTCCCCGCAACGGCGCCGCTCGCCCGGAAGTCTGGCCGCGAGGCACTGTCGGAATCGCTGAAGCAGTCAGTTTCCGAAAACGCGGGAGGGGTTGTGGCCGCGAAGGGCAACCCGGGGGCAGGAGAGGACGGGGGAAGGTTGTCGGGGGATGGTCCCGGCAGCGGACGCAAGCCATATGGAGTTCGCGCTCGTCAGGGGCAGGGTGGGCAGGAAGGATTTGAACGCCTCGGTCGTGACACTGGACTTCTTCCGGCGAGAGAGAAGAGTGGCGATGCGGCTCCTCAGGCAGCGCGCCGATTCAATCTGAATTCTCCGGCGAGAGGCGAATCAGAAGCCAGGGAGTTGAAGGCCAATTCGGAGCACAAGTTTTCCTTACAGCAGGCTCAGCCCCCCGTTGTCGATGCGTACTCCAGCCAACTCAGCGACATCGACGCTGTGAAGGAAGTTGACGAAGCGGCGAGCCAAACCGACGCCAGATTGAAGGGCTGGAACGGGCTGGTGAAGCGTGAGGCAACCGACGGATTGGCCGTCAGCCCTGACGGACATTATGTGGCGACTCGGGGCGGCGACGGCACGGTCAGGCTCTGGAGTCTTCCGGCCGATCGGAGTCTCTTCGAATCTGAAGCCGCGCTCGACTTCAGTCGCGCCATCCCCGACGGCGAAGCTTACGACCCCATCACCGAAAACCCATTTGTGACGGCTGCCTCACAACCCCTCTCGACGTTTGGAGTCGATGTCGATACCGCGTCGTATACCAATGTCCGGAAGTTTCTGATCGACCGGCGCTTGCCCCCCCGAGACGCCGTCCGGATTGAAGAGTTTGTCAACTACTTCCGGTACGACGATCCCCGCCCCGCCGACAACCAGCCGTTCTCGGTCCGCGTGGAAGTGGGACGCGCCCCGTGGCAGCCTGAGCATCGCCTGGTGCGGATCGGCCTCAAAGGACGGGAGATCGATCGCGATCGGCGTCCCCTCTCCAACCTGGTCTTTCTGGTGGATGTCTCCGGTTCGATGGCCGCCGAGAACAAATTGCCACTGGTCAAGGCGGGACTGTCGCTCCTCACGAACAACTTGGGGGAAGGGGATCGGGTGGCGATCGTCACCTATTCCGACACGGCGGTGGAGCGACTCAAGTCGACCCCTGGCGACCAGAAGCAGCCGATCCTCGACACGATCAATGCTCTGCAAGCTGGCGGTTCGACGAACGGCGCCGGAGGAATTCAACTTGCCTACGACACCGCCGCGCGGCATTTCATCGAGGGGGGGACCAATCGCGTGATCCTCTGCACCGACGGCGACTTCAACGTTGGCGTCACCAGCGACGATGCGCTGGTGCAGCTCATCCAGGAGCGCGCTCGCGGAAACGTGTTTTTCAGCGTCTTCGGGTTTGGCATGGGCAATCTGAAGGATGGCAAGCTCGAAAAACTGGCCGACAATGGGAACGGGAACTACGCTTACATCGGCGACCAGCGCGAGGCGAAGAAGGTCTTCGTCGATGAGTTGTCAGGGACGCTCGTCACGATCGCCAAGGATGTCAAGATCCAGGTGGAATTCAACCCGGCCCGCGTTGGCGCCTATCGGCTCTTGGGCTACGAAAACCGCGCCTTGGTCCCTCAGGACTTTCACAACGACAAGAAGGACGCGGGCGAGATCGGCGCCGGACACAGCGTCACGGCGCTGTACGAAATTCTTCCCGCCGACCGCTGGCCGCAGCCCCCGGCCGCGGAAGCCCTGCGGTATCGGCGTCCCAATCTCCCGCTGGAGGGTGAGTTGGGACAGGAACTGTTGCTGGTCAAATTGCGTTACAAGCAGCCCGAAGGAGATCAAAGCGCGCTTGTTGAAGTCCCGGTCAAAGACACGCTCCCCGGCCCGCACGATGCCGAAGATGTGCGTCGCCGCCTTGCGGAGCAGCCCCCGTCGCGGCCGTCGCGCGACTTCGAATGGTCCGCCGCCGTGGCGGCCTTCGGAATGGTGCTCCGCGATTCACAGTTCCGCGGTCAAGCCGGGTTGGATCTGGTTCTCGAATTGGCTCAAGGGGCCAAAGGGGAAGACGCCAATGGCCTGCGGCAGGAGTTCATCGAACTGGTCCAAATGACCAAAGCGCTCCGTCCCGACCTGGCAACTCCCGGCGTTGCAGCCGCATCCGCCGGCGAGTCCCCCGCGGACCAGCCCGCGACGCCGGCTTCTGCCGAAGAGGCTCAGCGCCGGGCCACCGTGGGCGGCAAGTACCGCAACCTGTTGCGCGTGCTTCCCGCGGAAGAAGACTTGGGACTGTACGGCGCGTTTCATGAGTTTGGCCCGTGGCAGGGAACTTCCTACCGCGGACACTCCAACCTGCCGCAGGGACATTGGGTGTACGTCGCTCCCCATTGGTACATCTGGGGCGACCTGGTTCCTGAAGCGGAGCGTCCTTCCCAGGACAAGCCGCGCTGAACGGTCGCGCTCCTGTCACGCGCGATCGCTCGCCAACTCCCGTTCCAGAAAGCACCCCTTCAGTCCCAGCGCCGTCAGCAGCCGCCGATACTCCTCGGCGCGCG
>JBJXGA010000212.1:0-25053 GCA_046152955.1 Planctomycetales bacterium
CCGTTGAAACACTTCCAAGTTGCAGGATAACCACTTCTTCATTCACCGTCGTCTCCACCACGCCGAATGTGTCGGCAAACGTCGAAAATCCGTCGCCGCAGGCGACCGCAGAATGGGATTGCACCCGTTGGGAATGGAGATTCCCGCTGCAGCCCTGAGTCGTTTTTGGGGGATGCTGGCCCACTACCACGCCCAAATCTGGAATGGGGCCGAACTGGCGCGGGCTCTGGCGGTGAGCGAATCAACGGTCCGCCGATACCTGGATTTGTTGACCGGCGTGTTCATGATCCGGCAGTTGCCGCCGTGGCATGAGAATCTGGGCAAGCGGCAAGTGAAGGCGCCCAAGGTGTACGTGCGCGACAGCGGGCTGTTGCATGCCTTGTTGGGAATCACCACGCCGCGCGATCTGGAGTTGCATCCCAAAGTCGGCGCGTCGTGGGAAGGCTACGCGGTCGAAGAAACCTTGAAGGCTTTGAATCCCGATGAAGCGTATTTCTGGGCCACGCATCAGGGGGCGGAAATCGACCTCCTCCTGTTCAAGCAGGGGCAGCGTCTGGGGGTGGAATGCAAGCGAATCGACGCCCCCCGGTTGACTCCATCAATGCGGATCGCCCTGGAGGATCTGAAGCTGGATCGGCTGATCGTGGTCTATCCCGGCGAGCGGCGCTACCCGCTGAGCGATCGCGTGGAAGCGATCCCGCTGGCCGAACTGGCGACCGCCGATGATTCGATGCAGTTCTTCAAGAAACGCCGTCGTTGAAGCGGTAGTCCGGCTACAATGCCACAAAGCGATTGGATTCGGGTGACTTAACCGCGACATGCGAATTTGGTAAAAACCAATGCGCCGCTGCAACATTCTCCAGGAGAGGATTCGTCCATGACATGCTTCAGGTGGTGTCAGTGGGATGCTTGCCGGAAACGCAGCAATCGATCGGCGCTCCCCATTCGGCTGCTGTTGTTCGCAATGGTACTTGAAGGTTGCGACCAGTCGGGAAAGACTCCTCCCCCGGTGCCGAGTCCAGGCAACCAACGCAATTCCTCGGGTGATCCACCCACAAACCCCACGCCAGGCACGGCGCTCTCCACCGTTGTCATTGAACCCGATCCGCCTGAGTACCAGGCAATTCGCGATCGCATGCCGGAATTGTCAATGACAATCGACGAACTGTTTGAAGCATTCGCAGCCAATGCCGAGAAAGCCAGTGTCGAATACGTGGGTAAGTTTGTGGAGATTACGGGGATCGTGACATGGGTATTGCCTGTTTCCACAGGGAATCGCTCCGTGATCAGTCTGGGCGTCGATCAAGATTCCAGCATCCGGCTGCTTTCAGCAAGCGTGATTGACCGTGAACCGTGGTCGATCATGTCGAAAGGAAGCACAACCACGGTGAAGGGGACATTGGGACCGGATGGGATCAGCCTCACGGATGCCGTCATTGTCGCGACCAGTGGCGACTCGGCTCTCCAGATCACTGCCACCGATCTCATGAAGGAATTCGTCGCCGATCGGAAGAAGGCCAGCGATAAGTTTTTTCTGCGACAATTTCGCATGAGCGGAACAATCGAGATGGCCAACGAAGGTGAGGTCTGGCTCAAGGTGGATGGCCTACCCAAAGCCAGTGTAATTTGCAGTTTCGTTCTCCAATTCGATGCGTCGCACCCGATTCACAGCAAATTCAAACCGAACGATGTCATTCATGTTCTCGCCATGAACCCTTATTGGTACGAATTCGTACCCCCTCCTTATGAATCGTTGGTCAAGGTTCTTATGGCGCTGCCGTACACGCCGCGGGAGTGACCGCAGCGCCATTTCGAGCAAGGTGGCGCATGGGACTGCTGACCCATTCAATCCGCCATGTGGATGATTCACGTGTCAGGGCCGGTTGGCGGAAACGCCTGGCTGCGCTGGGCCGGTGCAGGGCGATTCTCCCGGTGTTGTTGTGTCTGTTCACGCAGCATGATGGCCTGATGGCTGCCGATCCCGCGGCTGATCTGGAGAGGATTCGAGCGGGCTTTGAGCGCCATCTCGGGCAGGTCAAGTCGCTGGCGGGAAAGGGGCGGATGCGAGAGATCAATCACGCCTGGGAGAAGTCGCAGGCAGCCACTCAAATCTCCAGCTCAGAGTCCGAACTGGAGTTTCTGCTGGAGATCCCCAGCGGTTGCTGGAAACTCAACCGGCTGACAACGTTTCACCTCCTGCATATCTCTCCCCACCGCTTCGTCCGACGGGAATGGATGTGGTTTGACGGAATGTACAGTCACATCCTGCATTGGACGTTCAAAGAGTCGCCGTTCGACGAAGGGGGGCCTCCTCCAGACGTTCCGTATAGGCTGCGGACCACGACACACGATGAATCAAATCTCAAGTACGTTCTCCACGATTTCGCAGGGCTGCGTTTGCGTCAGGATTTCAAGGGCTTGCGGTTGGCTGATCTATTGCGCACGAACGCGCGGCTGGATGGAGTGGAGACGATTCATGGGGCCAGGTGCTCGCGGATCGTCCTCATTCGATACACTGGAATGATCATCGTGTGGCTGGATGAGGATCACGGATTCGTGCCGCGCCGGTTGCAGTACTTCTATAGAGATCTCCAAGGGAAATTTGAAAGTTTGAGCGAAACGCTGGAGATTCCGGCGGTTTCCCGCCAGTCCGCCGTCGGACTGGAAACACCAATCTGGCTGCCGACCCGCACAGTCGCTACCAACGGTGGCCCCATGGAAACCCAACTCGACATCGACGAACTGCAAATCAACGAACCGACTTCGCCAGAGCAGTTCCAATTCGATCCCAACGCGCTTCCCGAGGGAATCAGCTACGATCTGGGAGACGGAAGGAGAGGCTACACGGGGGATCGCGCCGATTTGTACAAAGAGCGGGTTGCGCTGGTTGATGCGCAGGAACGCCTGATGGACGAAGCGAAAGCCAGAAATGCGTCGCATCGGTCACCGCCGACCGCAATGCAGTCGGCCACTGGTCCAGCGAATGGGCCAGCCGCATCGACAATTGCGACTGCCGCCCCGTGGCCAGCCTGGGTTTGGGTGGTGTCGCTTCTGGGGTTGTTGCTGGCGGGCGCTGGCTGGGCGATCGTCGTCAAGCGCCGTCGTCGGCAGAGCCCGAGCGAATGAAGCCCTACGTGGAGCGTGAGGCGCAGCACTTGGGTGAATCGACAGTTGGATGAATCGGCCGGGTGGTCGTTCTCCCCCATGCCTGGCCCGACGCGCGCCCGAGCCAAGCGCCGTTTCCCGGAGCGTATCCCGGAGCGTATCCCGGAGCGTTTCCCGACACAAGCCGGGAGAGCGGTTGACAATCAAACGGAGCGTCGAATAGACTTCCTGCCTGTTGGAAGCGCTCGAATGTTCCATGATTCGCTGGCGGCCATGTGCGTGTCGTTTCTCAGACTGACGAGCGTTTCCCGGCCGCTGGCTGCCGCCGCCTGGCCGGGTTTCACCTGACTGCGCCGCATCCTCTGACTGCGTGCCAGTTGCACTCATTTGCTCCTTCAGCCACCCCGCATTCCTAGCGGTTCGTGGTCGGTGCGGTCCTGAAGATCGGGCCAGTCCCCGGTCTCTCCATGCACTGACATGGAGGCCGCGCCGGGATTCCCCTGAGGGGCATGGTCCCACGTTTGAATTCCATTTTTTCCCGGAGCAAACCATGAAGAACTCTCGAAAGTCCCGTCCCTCCCGTTCGGATTCGCCACGGACCGGTTTCACATTGATCGAACTGCTGGTGGTGATCGCGATCATCTCCGTGTTGATGGCGCTGTTGCTGCCTGCCGTCCAGCAGGCGCGCGAAGCGGCGCGCCGCTCGCAGTGCGCCAACAATCTCAAGCAAATCGGCCTGGCCATCCACAATTTTGAAGGGGCGCGTCAGACGCTCCCTTCCAGTCGTATGGGGCCCCAACACGCCACCTGGTTCGTCCAGATTCTCCCCTATCTGGAACAGGCAAACCTGTACAACCTGTGGTCGATTCAAGAATCCTATTACCGCCAGTCGGACGGGGCGCGGACGCCGTTTGTCCCGCCGTTTGCCTGTCCCTCTCGACGGGGGATGATGCTCAGCACGCAGTTCGAAATTTCCAGCAACGGCGTTCCGGACACGCAGCTCTATCCGGGCGTTCTGGGGGACTACGCGGGCAACGGAGGGCAGTTCGCCGGGTCGATCGTTGACAACCCGCTGTGCAACGGAACGTTTTGCCAGGCGGAGTCGACCGTGGTCAACAATCAAGTCGCCGGTTCCAAGTCGCGCGTCCGCCTGGCCGACATTCTGGATGGGACGAGCCAAACGTTTCTTGTGGGGGAAAAGCACGTCCCACGAACTAAGTACGGGCAGAGTGGACCGTCGTTTGGGGACGGGGCGATCTTCAATGGCGACTTTCCCCGCAATTACAATCGCATCGCCGGATTCCCGAAGTTCAATCTGGGACTGGGGCCGAATGATCTCTCCGGTCCCTGGCATTGCAAGTTTGGCAGCGACCACGCGGGGGTCTGTCAGTTCCTCTTCTCGGACGGTCACGTCGGGGCGCTGAGCACCTCCGTCGACCTGGGAGTCCTCAATCGCCTGGCGGTCAAGAACGACGGCCAGCCGGTGGGTGAATTCTAATCCGTCCTGTGCCTATTTTCGAAACCAGGCACACGCCGTGTGCCTGGTTTCCTGTTCTCATTGCGTGCCATTCCCAAAGGTGTCCGGCATGAAAGGCCAGATTCGTTTGTTGCTGCCGATCGCCCTGGCGATCTTCGGAATCGGTTGTTCTCAAACTGCCCCATCCGCGACAGACCATCCCCCGCCGCCAGAGGTGGAGACGGACTTTGCTCGCCTCCGCGGACTCTTGTCGGGAATTCAACCCTCCGCCGAGGTCACCGTGTTTGAAGGGCTTCCCGGAAGCTTCTGGGAACCACAACTGCGGGAACAGGAACTGCGGCGGCTGCCAACGTTCCAGTTGGCCGGCCACCCCGTGTATGCGGAACCGTTGACGGTCCCCACATTCCAGACCGCCCGGTTCACGGAGATCTTCACCTCTCCGGCCGCCTACACTCCCTATACAAGCGGCAAAGCCTGTGGCGAATTTCAGGTGGATTATGGCCTCCAATGGAGCTCGACGGACGGCGCCACGCAGGTGCTGATCTGCCTGGAATGCGGCGAGGTGCAGCTCCATACTCCCCACGGGGCGCTGCATTGTGATCTGGAAAGCGACGCGGCCCGCCAACTCCAGGAGCTGCTCGTCGGACTGAGAAAGAACCGGCCCGAGCGACAACCATAAAACCGATTGATTCGCGGAATCGGGCCGGGCCTTTTGGGCGCGGTGCGCGTCAATCGCCAGAACTGGAGCGGCGAAACTCCTCGGCGACCGAAACGATCGCCCCCAATTTCTGTTCCGCAACGAGCGCCGTATTCACCGGATTGTCCGCAAACGTGGCGAACCCGCAATCGGGATTCAGCAGGATCCGGTGCGCGCCGAACAGGTCGATGGCGCGCCGAACCTGTGCGCGAATCCAAGCGGCCGATTCGATCGCCGCGTGCTTTTGATTGACCACCCCCACCCCAATCCGCAGTCGCTCAGGGAGCGCTGCCAGCACTTCCAGCTCGCCGGCGCGCGGCGTACACAATTCCAGAAACAACGTTCCGACGTCAGCGTGGCTCAGATAGGGGAGCAGCGCCTCGTAGCTTCCGGCGAGGGCCAGGGACTCATCCGGCGACCAATTGCCGCGACAGATGTGGAGTGCGGTCCGTTCGGCCGGAGTTCCGGCGACGACGCCATTGAGCAACTCCCGCGCGAATTCCAGTTCCTCCGGCGCGCTCCGCCGGGCTCCCAGCGCGCCGCACATGAACGTGCGGTTGCGGCGCGGCGGACTGAACACGACCTCCGTCAGCACCGGTTCGTCGAATTGCACCAGCGCCACCCCTTCGGCGAGCAGCGCAAACAGCTCCTCGCGCAAAACGCGGACCACGTCGAGGGCCAGCGCTTCGCGCGAGGCATAGGCCCGATCCGATACGCATTCCATCCACATCGTGCGGGTCAGGAGGTACGGACCGGGAAGCGCCACTTTGATCGGGCGCGCAGCGAGCGTCTTGACGAATAGTGCTTCATGGACAGCCAGGGGGCGGCTGCGGCCGAGCGGTCCGAACACGGCTGGATGCCGCACCGTTTCCGCGGGGACGTCCAGTGACCGCAATTCGCGCTCAAACTCCTCCGGATCGTCCACATAAGGGAGCAGGTCGGTCACCGGAATGAGCTGGCAATTGTCGAGCAACGCCCCCACGAAGCTGGCGTAGCTGTCGCGCCGCTGCTCGCCATCAGTGAGCACGTCCACACCTGCACGCAACTGGGCCGCGACGCACAGACGCACGGCGTCGTCGGCGGTCTGCTGAAATTCCACCTCGTCCAGCCGCCCCGCCAGGCGCTCATGAGCGGCGTGCAGCATCCACCGCGGTCGGGGCCAGCTTCCGATCCCCATGACTGAGAGGGGAGCGATGGCGGGGGCCGGCGCAATTGCCGGGAGCGCTGCGGATGTCTCCACTGCACGAATCGGCATCGGCGCCGGCATGGCGGGGCGAATTCTATCGGTCGCGCCCGTCGGCGGAATGTCCGCCGACGTGGCAGACGAACCAGTGCTGTCTGCTGCCGGAGCGGCCGGGGTAAAGGGCCCTTTGCTGACCAGATAGCTCCATTCTCCAGCGTGCCGCACGCAGGAGACCAGTTCATTCCTGGTCATCCGGCACCAAGCCGGAAGATCCTCCTCGACCGACGCTTCACGCGACCGGATTTCCAGCAGCGCCCCGGCGTCCAGCGGATCAATGTGACGTCGGATGAGCAGCAGCAACCCATTGCCGCAATCCAGCGTTCCCCCGTCAAACGTGACCGAGGGAGTCCAGGCATGGCGGGTGACAAAGTTCATCACTGCTTGAACCGCGGCAGACGATCAGAACGAAACGGAGGCCGCCCCTTCGGAGAGGAACTCGACCAGTTTGGCCCCTCCGACGATCGTCGCGCCGGCAACCAACCGCGTCTCATCCAGTTTCCTCTTTTTGAAGCAGGGAGAACAGACGTAGATCTTCCCCCCCGCCGCGGCGAAATTGGTCATCAGCTCGCGCAGCGGCGCAAAGCCCTCTTCGTGGATCGTGTCGGCGTTGCCCTGTTGGGAAAGCCGCACTCCCTCGGCCATCAGAAACACCATGGTGTCTTTTTCCGATCCGAGCGCCGCGTTGGCAATGACAAACGCCACCGTCGCCTTGTCGGGATTGTCCTGGGCAAATGTGAGCGTGACGCAAAAACGGCCGGCCATGGAGGGCTCCTCGATAGGTCAAGTGAAACGTTTTTCCAGGAAATACTCAGGGGGGGTGGCCCGTCGCAATCGATGCCCCGTCATGCGGCACCAGGCGGGAAGGTCTTCCGGCAATCCCGCATCGCGCCCGATCAGCTTCAGCACGCCGCCGGCGGAAAGTCGGTCCATTCGCAGTCGCAATTCCAGCACCAGTTCTCCGCAGCCCATCTCGCCGGCGTCCCATTCGTCATCGATCGCGCAGTCGTCAGACATCGGCAGCAACCCGTGAAAGAGATCGACGTCAAAGTGATTGGATATTGTATGGGCCACGACCTCGGATGGGGAGTGCTGGCCCGGCTGAAAAATCGTTGCCGGATGAGGAATCGCTGGTCAAAGTCGTAGTGCCCCGCCCGACGCTGGTGTTTCGAGCGCGCCCGGCGTATGTTGCGGGGTACTGGAGTCTCTCTCTGGGAAGTTCAAGGTCTTTCGCCCAATGCCGCCCAAAGGTCGCTCGGCACAGCGTTCCATTGATCATCGGTTTCCACAGCCCCCAATCCTTTCATCATGCGCACCACCTGGACGTTCCATTCCGCCGGTCAGATCATTTTTGGACGCCATGCGGCGCCTCGGTTGGGAGACGTCGTACCGCGGCTGGCCGCCTCCCGTTACTACCTCGTCACTGATAGGGTTCTGGCTGGCGCGGGAATCGTCGACACGGTGCGTCAGCCTCTGCTGGCGGCTGGTGCGACAGTCGAAGTCTTTGACGGGGGAGTTCCCGAGCCCCCCATCGCACTGGCCGAACGGTGCGCGCAGGAGGCGCAACGCTGGGGAGCGGAGGGGGTGATCGGGCTGGGGGGTGGAAGCAACATGGACCTGGCCAAGATCGTGGCTGCCGTTTTGGCGCACGGTCGGGCGCCGCGCGATTTTGTGGGGGACGACCAGATCCCTGGGCCGATCCTCCCCCTGATCTGCATCCCCACCACGGCGGGAACCGGGTCGGAAGTCTCCGGGGCGTCGGTGTTGACCGATTCGGAGAAGCAAATGAAAGTCGGAGTGCTGAGCAACTTCTTGAGGCCGCGCGTGGCCCTGGTGGATCCGCTGCTCTCCGCCAGTTGTCCGAAAAAAGTGACCGCCGACAGCGGCATCGACGCCCTGACACATGCCATCGAGGCCTATACGGCGGTCGACAACGAAGAGTTTCCGCTCCCCGCGGGGGAACGGACCATCTATCAGGGACGGCATCCGATGGGAGACCTCCTGGCGGAACGGGCGATCCAATTGATCGGCGGGCATCTCCGCCGCGCCGTGGAAAACGGCCAGGATTTGGAAGCCCGCGACGCCATGGCGCTGGGGGCCACGCTGGCCGGGCTGGCATTTTCCAACGTGGGAGTGGCGGCAGTGCATGCCCTGGAGTACCCGATTGGTGGTGCGACACATTGTTCTCACGGAGCGGGAAATGGCTTGCTCCTTCCCTTTGTGATGCGGTTCAATCTGCCGGCGCGGGTGGAGCGGTTCGCACGCATCGCGGAGTTGCTGGGAGAAGCGGTCGGCGGCCTGGATGCAGGGGAGGGGGCCGAGCGCGCGATCGGAGCGGTCGAGCGCTTGAAAACCGACATCGGCATCCCACAGCGGTTGCGCGACCTGGGAGTGACGCAGGACCAGTTGCCCCTCTTTGCGGAAAAGGCATTTGCCGTCAAGCGCATCCTGCGCGTCAATCCGCGGCCCGTAACGGTCGCCGATCTGGAAGGGATTCTCCGGTCCGCCTGGTAGGTGGGCTGTTTCCGAAATTCGCCTGATGAGGAAGTCATGAAACAGCGATTGGTGTGGGTGGTCGTCGTCTCCGTCGGCATGACGGGCCTGGTTCGGGGGGAGGAGAACTGGCCAAGTTTTCGCGGCCCCGCAGGGACCGGGGTCGCTGAAAACGAGCGGCTTCCCGACACTTGGTCGGCAACCGAAAACGTCGCCTGGAAGATCGACTTGCCCGGCCGAGGCTGGTCTTCCCCCATCGTCTGGGAAAACCAGGTGATCGTGACGACGGCGGTCAATCCGGGGGATACCCCCGAGGCAAAGAAAGGGTTGTATTTCGGCGGCGAACAAGCGCAGCCTCCCCAGGCCGTCCATCATTGGAAAGTCATCAGCCTGCATCGGGACAATGGCAGCGTCCTGTGGGAGCAGACTCTGCACGAAGGAAAACCGGCCTGGCCGCTGCACATCAAGAACACGTATGCTTCCGAAACCCCGGTCACGGACGGCGAACGGATCTATGTCTGTTTCGGGAACCTGGGGATCTATTGTCTGGACCTGTCGGGCAAATTGCTCTGGAACCATCCCCTCCCCGCGCGAAAAATGCGACTGGGATGGGGGACCGCCGCCTCGCCGGTGCTGCATGGCGACCGGTTGTTCATCGTCCACGACAACGAAGAGCAGTCGTATCTGCTGGCGCTCGACAAGCACAGCGGGAAGGAACTGTGGCGCGTCGAACGGGACGAGAAAAGCAACTGGTCCACGCCGTTCGTCTGGCAAAACGACCTGCGCACCGAGCTGGTCACCCCCGGAACCAACAGGGTGAGGTCTTATGACCTGGAAGGGAAGCCGCTCTGGGACGTGGCGGGAATGTCGTCGATCACGATTGCGACTCCTTACGCCGCGCATGGCCTGTTGTACGTCAGTTCCGGATATGTGCTGGATCAGAAGCAGCCGCTCCTGGCGATCCGTCCGGGGGGACAGGGGGATCTCTCGCTCCCCGCCGACAAGAATCAGGGAGAGTTCATCGCCTGGGCGCAGAAAAAAGGAGCCCCCTACAACCCCACGACACTGGTCTATGGGGACAGGCTGTACGTGCTCTACGACATGGGATTGTTCGCCAATTACGACGCGCGGACCGGCAAGGAAATCTATGGCGGCGGAAACAAACGAATGCGGATTCCCAACGGGAAGGCGTTCACCGCGTCCCCCTGGGGGAACGACGGCAAAATCTTCTGCTTGAATGAAGATGGCACAACCTTCGTCATCCAGGCGGGAGACGAGTTCAAAATCCTCCACACCAACGAATTGGCCGAGGACGACATGGCGATGGCGACCCCCGCCCTGACGGGGGATCGCCTGTTGATTCGGACGGCGGCGCGGTTGTATTGCCTGAAGCGCGGCGAGTAGCCCGTCCCTCTGGATGTCATTCGCGAATCCCTCTGAGTGGCAGGTATCGGGTGTTTCTCCCGGCGGAAGACCAGGGGAGCGACTCCATCGCTGCCGTTCGGATCGATCCCCGACCGGAGGTTTTCACGGAAACCGGCCACCGGATCGACGTGCCGACCCCGGCCTGCGTGCGGAGGATGGCCGCTGGCAGACGATGAGGTTAATGTTCGCAACTCTTTATTTGAAAACATGTTGCGAATAGATTCTTGTGGCTGTCCTCGGCGACGGGCGCGCCGGCGCTTTCTGCAAATCTGGCAACTTCCGAATAATCGCTACAGTTTACCTTTTCGGCAATCCGATACTTTCCGCAGGTCCATCATTCTGCGCCGGACAGTCCCGGCGGAGATTGGCTGGAGTTTGACTCGTCCTCGGCAATGCCCTGGAAAAAGGACACTGTGATGCGGATTTCACGCTGGCCTGTGCTGGTCTGTGGCTGGATTCTTGCCGCCGTTCTCGGGCAGACTGCGGTGGCTTTCCAGCCACCCGACATGTCGAATGGCGTCCAAGGGGAGGGCGCCGGCTATGCCCCCGGCGCCTATGCCGACGGCAGCGGCGGAGGGGCTCCCGGGTACGGGGGTTACTTCGACCAGGGAATGGACTATCCCGCCAATCCCTGGCCGGCGGTTTCGCCCTACAGCCAGAACAACATGGAAGAGCTGTACAACGATCGTGGTTTGTGGCAGTTCGCCGCCAACAGCGACCAGCGCAAGCACATCCTCAGCGCCGACTTCCTGCTCGCCTGGGGGTTGCGCCCGGGGAACCAGTTGCTCTCCAGCGGCGAGCTGCCGGCGTCCACCCTGTTTTTCGATAACGGAACCAGTAGCGGCAACAACGGTGGCGGAACCGGAAACACCAACACCCTCACCAACATCATTTTCCCCGGCCATCCGTATCCCACGCAGAAGACGAACGTCTTCAGCAATCTGCAGCATTACGGCGTGCGGCTCCGGTATGGCTGGGAGAATCCCGACGAGTCGGGGATGGTCCTGAGCGGGTTCTACCTGGCGTCGAATCAGGTCACGAAAGTGCTGCACCCCAACAGTTTGATCAACTCCAGCACTTCCAGAACAACCGCCGGGGGAGCAGGCGTCGGGATTCCCGACCCGCTCGTGCCGCTGGCGTCGATCGCCTACAACAACGGTTATGGAGGAGTCCTGGCGCTGTTTGACTCCACGTTTGTCCGCACCTACGACCAGCAGTTCTGGGGCGCCGATGCCGACATCTACATCTCTCCGTTTTTGCGGCGCGACGGCTTCAAGATGGCCCTGACCTATGGCGTCAAATACTTCTACCTGAGTGAAACGCTGGGAATCCACGCGGAAGACAGCGGCCAGTCAGGCAACCTCGGACCTGGCAGCAATCCCTTTGGACCCGGCACCGTCGACTTCAATCTGCCGATCATCCAGACCTGGGTCACCTCGCAGGCCACCAGCAATCTGGTCGGTCCCCAAATCGGCGTGCGTTACGACTTTGGCGGCGAGTATTTCAAGATTTGGGGTCAGTCCAAAGTGGCCGTCGCCGCTAACATTGAGAACTTGAAGGTTTACGGCAAGAACGCCTATGGCAACCTGGGACCGGTGATCAACGGCGGCGACCTGCCGTTCAACAACACCCGCTCGGTCACCCACATCTCCCCCATCTTCGATCAGTCAGTGTACATCGAAACGCCAATCTTCCGGATCATTCCGGTGGTCAACAAGATGACGTTCTTCAACACGGCGAACTTCCGGTTCGGGTACAACTTCCTGCTGGTGGGCGAGGTCTCGCGACCGGCCAACATGATCGATTGGAATCTGAACTCCCCGTCGGTCCAGACCAGCCGCACCTGGTTCTCTCTGAGCACCCTCAGCTTCGGAATGGACTGGAAGTTTTAGATTGGAGGGGGGAGGCGGTACAATCTGGGCCGTATGACCAGTCCTACCGCAGCCCCCTCTTCGATTTCTTTCCCCTCCCAACCGCCGGTCTATCTCGACTGCCACGCGACGACTCCCGTCGATCCCCGCGTGCTGGAAGCGATGCTCCCCTACTGGCGGGAACGGTTCGGCAATGCCGCCAGCGTCAACCATGCTTACGGCTGGCAGGCCGCCGAAGCGGTGGAACAGGCCCGAGCCACGCTGGCCCGCTGGCTGGGGACGACTCCCCAATCACTGATCTTCACCAGCGGCGCCACCGAGGCCAACAACCTGGCGCTGAAAGGGGTCATGCGCCGCTCGGCCCCCGGAAGCCATCTGGTGATTGCCGCGGCGGAACACCGCGCTGTTCTCGATCCGGCGCGGCGACTGGCGCGCGAGGGATACCGTCTGACGGTCCTCCCCGTCGATCGCTATGGCGCGGTCGATCCGCAGCAAGTCACTGAGGCGATCGAACCGGGCGCCGCGCTGGTTTCCGTAATGCTGGCCAACAACGAAGTCGGGACAATCAACCCGATCCGTGAGATCGGCGAGGTGTGCCGCCGCCGCGGCGTGTTGCTGCATTGCGACGCGTCCCAGGGGGCCGGACGAATGCCCCTCGATCTGGAGTCACTGCCGGTCGATCTTTTGAGTCTGTCGGGGCACAAACTGTATGCTCCCCAGGGAATCGGAGCGCTGTACATCCGTCGGAACGACGCGCCTGTGCGGCTGGAACCGCTGCTGGAAGGAGGGGGACACGAGCAGCGGCTTCGCAGCGGAACCCTTCCCGTCGCGCTCATCGTGGGGCTGGGGTGCGCGGGGGAATTGCTGCGGACGCTGCAGGCGGACGAATCGATCCATATCGCAACCCTCCGTGACCGGCTCTGGCAGGGACTCCAGTCGCGGCTGACCGGGCTCACGCTCAACGGTCATCCGGTAAACCGTTTGCCGGGCAACCTGCATGTGAGCGTGGAAGGGGTCGATGGCGAAGCGCTGATGCACGCTTTGAAGGAGATCGCCGTCAGCTCCGGGTCCGCCTGCACATCGGCCGATCCCGAACCCAGCCACGTCCTGCGGGCGATGGGGATCAGCGAAGCGCTCTCCAAGGCCAGCGTCCGATTCGGTCTGGGACGGATGACGACCGACTCCCAGATCGATTTCGCCATGGACTATTTCGCCGACGTGGTCCAGAGATTGCGCGCCGGGCCAAAGCGCTGAGCGTGCTGTGTGCTATTTGGGCCAAAGTTCTTCGCGCAGCCGGCGCGCCAAATCCTCCGCGCGCTGCGGATTCAGGCACAGCGGATAAATCACGAGCCGTCCCTGTCCCAGCTTGCCGTGGCTCACGTAGACTGGGGGAGTGCCCTGCCGCAAGCGACGGCAGACCTCGAACGCCCGTTCGCCGGGCTGTTCCCCCTGGATCGCCACTTCCAGCGCCGGGGGAGATTGTCCATCCCCTTTGTCAACGATCTCGCAGGCGACCGGCAATCCCCGGAGCGCGGCGACAATCGTCTCCAGCCATTGGCGATACGCAGGCAATTGGGCGTCGTAGGCGCCGGAGGCGAACAGGTCGAGCGCCGTCAGCAGCGCGGCAATCTCTTCCTTGGACACCTTGAGCGCGCGGCCAATCCCATGCCGGGGGATGCCTCCCAGCCACCCCTTGTTGATGAACTCGACCGGAGGTTCCCAAAGCTCCAGATGATCGTCCATGTCGAGCATCTGTACGGCCGCCGAGGCAATCAGATCACGATTTCCACACAGAATTCCGGTGGACTGCGGCCCGCGAATCGCCTTGCCACCGCTAAAGGCGACCAGGTCGGCCCCGGTGGCGGCAATGGCGGTCAGATTGCTGCGCGGGGGCAGCTCGCCAGCGGCATCGACCAGGACCGGCAGTTGGTGAAGATGCGCCCGCTCCACCACCTCGGCCAGAGAGGGCTGCGAGTGCGGTGCGTAGACATACAGGACGCCGGCGGTTTCCGGGCCAAAGGCCGCCTCGTATTCCCAGACCTCCGTCCGGCGCACTCCGGCGTTGGCCACGATCTCATTGAACCCGACTTCGACCAGTCGCGCCCCGGCGGCGCGGACCGCGTGGTCGTAACCGCTCCGCTGCTCGCGCGCTACGACGAACTGGTTGGCGAATCCATCGCAGTGCGGGAGCCGTTCCATCTTTCCCAAGTCGTAACGGGCGAGAATCGCCGCCGTTCCCAGCGTCAAGGCCGCGGCCGAACCGGCAGTGACCAGCCCCCCCTCGGTTCCGGTCAGCTCCGCGATCCGCCGCGAGGCGGCTGCCTGCCACTGCTCGAGCGGTACCGCCTCTTGGGCCGCTTCCTGAAACGCCTGCAGCACCTCCGGCGGCATCGGCGCGCCTCCCAGGCGCGTCACCGACCCGGAGGCGTTGATGATCGGAGTGACGCCAAAACGCTCGTGAATGCTCATGCTCGAAATCGATCGGGACAAAATGGGCTCAGCAGTCGCTAAACAAGTCTCCCGGACTCGGCGATCAGGTGCCGCTTGACGAACTCTTCATTCAGCGTCACTCCCAGCCCCGGCCCCTCCGGAACCGCGATCCAGCCCCGCTCGGCCTGCACCTTCTCCAGCGTCAATTCGTGCCGCAGCGGGGAATCTTCCACGCAATCTTCAAACACAAACGCATCCCGACAGGTACTGAGCCAGTGCAGGCTGGCGGCGGCGGTGACCGGGCTGGTGTAGCAGTGATTGCACAGCCGCGCGCCCGCCTCTTCCACCCGCTGGCGGATATAAGCGGCATCCGTAAAACCATTCCGCGCCAGATCGACCTGATACACGTCCAGCGCGTTGGCGTCGATGAAGGGGCGGAACGACTCCCGACCGCACTCCCCTTCGCCGGAGGCGATTGGAACCGGGGATCGATCGCGGAGCCAGGCGTAACCGGCGACGTCGTCCTGGCGGAGCGGCTCTTCGAGCCATTCAATCCGCTGCTCGGCGAACGCCTGGGCGCGGCGCAGCGCCGTCCGGGCGTCCCACACGCAACCGGCGTCGATCAGCAGCGTGGCGTCATCTCCCAGTCCCTGCCGCGCTCCCTGGACCAATTCCCGGTCGAGTCGCTCACTCTCCCCCATCGGTTCCCAGCCGAATTTGACCGCCGTATAGCCCGACTCGATCCAGCGGCGGCCGATCTCCCGGGTTTCGGCCCCGTCGCGGCCAAACAGGATCGACGCATAGGCGCGGATTCGCTCATGATGCCGCCCCCCGAGCAGGCGATAGATCGGCTCGCCAAAGTGTTTCCCCTTGAGATCCCACAGCGCCATATCGACTGCGGCCATGGCGGTGATCCCCACCCCTTTGCGGCCGAAGTACATCGTCCGCCGGTACATCTTCTGCCACAGCCGTTCGGTGTCGAGCGGGTTTTCCGCGATCAACAGTTCCCGCAATCCGCAGGCGATGTTGTGGCTGAAGGGAGCATCCACGATCGCCTTGACCACTTCCGGTGACGAATCGGCTTCGCCGATCCCCTCCAGCCCGGTGTCGGTTCGCACCCGCACGAGGACCGCGTCCTGGCAACTGGCGGTCTTCGCCGCGACGTTTTCGATCCGCAGAATCTGACAGATGACTTCAGTGATTTTCATGGATTCAAATCGTAGGTGTGGAATAATCAGTCGCGTGTTTCAACCGTCACCGCCATCACGATCGGCGCCGACTGGTCGGGGCCTTTCACCAATTCGATCTCCCGAATCAGTTCGCCCCGCTCGGGATGGACCGCCAGATACCGCAGTTGCTGCCCGCGGAGCGCATAGGCAAACTTGGAACCGGGAACGTCCACCCGGCGAATGTAGTCGGCAAAGTGTTCGCCATTCTTCAGCGGATGATCTTCCGTCGTTCCATCCGCATAATGCAGCCGCACGATCAGCGACACGCTCCCCTTTTCCCCAATCGGAAATCCCCAACCACTCACGCCGCTCAAGAAATGGATCGAGCGGGCCGGAGCGTTGCACGCCAACGTCACCGATTTGGGCATCCGGGGGGCCTTCACACCGTGGGGACCATGCAACAGGATTGCATTGGCCACGCGATCCCCCTGCGGATCGACGAGTTGAAAGGGAATTCCGTCAAACGTCTTGGGGGACCAGTCGGCAAAGACCATCCGCTCCACCTCGCCGGCATCCTCGAAGAACATCCCCTTGGTGCTGACGACCGTCGCCCCTTTCCGCAGATCCAGCGGCAGAAACTTGCCGCGCTGCGCCAGAAACTCCAGCAGATTCACCAGGTCGGAGGGAACCACCTGTTTTTCAAAGCCCTCCGGCATCAGCGACTTGGACGACGCGGAAAGTTCGTCGATGTCCGCACGCTGCAGCGCGTGCTTCTTCGCCTCGGAGTCGACCAATTCGATTGAGGTCTTGTTCTCCGAAGACAACAGGCCGCTCAATACCTTCCCCTCGCTGGTGACCACGGTGTAGACGCGGTAGTTTCCCTCGACGCTGCGGCTGGGGTCGATGATGTTGGTCAGCAATTCCGCCTTGGGATGGACCGCCATGCCGGTCAGGTCCGGACCGATCCGCGTCCCTTCCGTTCCGTGAATATGGCATTTGGAACAGTGCTTCTTATAGACCTCTTTTCCCAGAGCGGCATCTCCCTTTTCCTTCGTCAGCGCCAACAGTTCGTCGAGCACTTTCTGTCGATCGGGATCGGGCAGGCTCCCTCCGCGGGCGAGCAACACTTTCGACCGATCGCGAATCGTCTTGTCGGGATGCGCCGCCAGCCCCTGCTTTTGTTCCAGCGACAACTCGGCAAGCTGAATTCGTCCTTCGTCCAATGCCGCCAGGAGCGCCAAGGTCCACTCCCTGCGACCAAGCAACAGCCGCACCGCCGCCGGCCGCGCCGCCGGGGTGATCGAGTCCAGATGTTCCAGCAACACTCCTCCCGCTTCCTCCGCGTCGCTGCGCCCCGCCGATTCCAGGAATCCGCGGGTCAATTCGGGAGGGGTGCGCGGCGAGACGAGCGCCAACAGCGCCTCCACTGCTTCCTTATCGTTTTTCCGAAATTCGATCATCTCGGCCGCCGAGGCGATTCGCTCTTTCTCGGAAAGCTGATCGTTCCGGACCTGCGCCAGATGCCCGTCGGCGATCTCGACCGCATGCGCTTTGAGCCGCGGACTGTTCCAGCGCAGACCCAGCGATACCAACCGTCCCCTGGCGGCGACCGGCAGCTTGGGGAGCATCCGCACCAATTGCAACTCCGTCTCCGGACGGAGCGCGGCGGGCTTGTCCCTGGGCCACCCCCGTTCCAATCCGGCCAGGACCGCTTCGGAAATTTCGGGAGGGGATGATTCCAGGGCCGCCAGCAGCGTTCCGACTTCCTCCCGCGGCGCGCCACGGGCAAAATGCTCGGCAACGAGCGCCGTCCGTTCCCGAATCGGTGGGGAAATCTCCTCCGAGAACTTCCAGTCGCACATGCTCCGCAGAAACCCGCTGTCATGCCGCGCGGCGGCGGCGGACGCCGCATCCAGCAACCAGCGATCTCCCAGTGCCGCCGCGTCAATCAAGGCTTGCGCACAGACCTGGGCGCCCACTTCCCAAGAGGGCATCCGGGCTACGTGCAACAGCGCGGCCAACCGCACCTGATCGTTTTCGTCCTGCAACGCGCCGCTTTTGGCGATCTCCTGATGCACCGCTTCGGTCTGTGGAAGCACTTCGATCGCGGCGCGGCGGACGCCGGGGGCCGGGTGCTGGAGCGCCGCCACCGCGACTCTCAACGGCGTTTGTTGCCGGCCATCGAGGGCGCCCAAGCCATGCAGCGTCCACAGGGCGTGCAGGGCGCCGGGAGTGTTCCCGATCTCATCGGTCGAGCGTTCGGCAACCAGCTTCATCAACGCCGGAATCGCCGCGTGATCCTCACGCTCCAGCAGCAACCGTTGCGCTTGAAGCCTCCAGAACAGATTGTCGTGCTGGAGCGTTTCCACCAATTTGGCGGTGGGGGCGGCGGTCAACGCCAGTCGCGCCGGCGAGAGTGCTTTGGCGAATTTCCCCCGATCGCCACGGTAGACGACGCGGTAAGTCCTGCCATGCGTCTTGTCGCGCAATTCGGTTTCGTAGGCGTTTCCTTTGCCGGTTTTGAACCCGGCAGGAGTCGGATTGTGCTGCACAATGTAGTTGTACCAGTCGATGACCCAGACCTGGCCGTCGGGGCCGACCTGGGCCGCGATCGGCGCGCTCCACTCGTCATTGCTGGCGAGCAGGTTCCAGCGATTCCGCGACCGGTAACCGGCGCCATTCTCCTGCAGGCAAAACGTCGCCACGAGGTGTCCGGTTGGCTCGCAGACGAACGCCGTCCGATTCCAGTATTCGCGCGGATACGTGCGGGCCGTGTACAGTGAGTGACCGGCCCCTGCGGTGAAGCCTCCATGCCAATCCACCTGGCGCACGTTCTGGGTGATCGCCACAAACGCATTGCTGTCGGCGATCCCCGGCAGCACGGTCGATGACCAGCCGCGGACCGATTCATAATACCGATTGGCGATCGGCATGTACTCGCTCGGATTGCCATTGGCGGTCGACCCGAACAGGATGCCTTCCTCGCTGATCCCGATTCCCCAGGAGTTGTTGTTCGTGTTCCGCAGAAACTCCAGGCTCGAACCGTCGGCTCGAAAGCGAAAGAACCCCTGCCGGAACGAGTGCCGCTCGCCACCCACCGTCCCCTCGAACCCCGAGTAACCCACCATGCCGTAGATCCAGTTGTCGATCCCATAATGCAGACTGCTGGGTCCGGCATGGGTGTCAGCAGTCCCCCAGCCGGTGAACAGGACCGTTCGTTCGTCGGCCACATCGTCGCCGTCGGTGTCTTTCAGAAACAGCGTGTCGGGGGCCTGCATGACGATCACGCCGCCTCGGGCCAGCAGGAGACTGGTGGGAATGCTGAGTTGTTCGGCAAAGACGGTGAACTTGTCCGCTTTGCCGTCGCCATCGGTGTCTTCACAGATGCGGATGCTGTCGCGCCCCTGGCCGGGGGGCTGGAGTTCGTTGGGATAGTCAACGGTTTCCGCCAGCCACAACCGGCCCCGTTCGTCCCAGGCCATCGCCAGCGGCTTGCCGATGTCTGATTCGGACGCGAACAGCTCGACGGTGAAGTCGACCGGCGTCACAAAGTGTTTTTGGGATTCGGCAGGTTCGAGCGGCCGCTGCATCTGGCGGATCGGTTCCCCAATCGTTCCCCATTGTTTGCCGGGGGGATAAAAGGGAATGTCGGCCTCGACATACTCGAAGGGCCGGACTCCTTCGGTCGCCAGCAAAGTCATTTCCGGACGATCGACGAACCTGGGAACGATGCCGGGGTCGCCCCCCGCCGCCCAGCGGATCCCCCGCTCGACCAGCGTCTGAAATCCGGGATGCCCCCAGGTCCGATCGTCGTGTCCCCAAGCGGTATAGAAGACTCGCCCCTTCCCATGCCGCCGCACCCAGGTCCACGGTTCCTGCGTGTCTCCCTCCTCCCGATACTCCAGGACGAGGCGATCCTGGGAGTTATGCCGATGATGGACGTAGGTCTCATCCCAGCTTTCAAACGTCTCATACCCTTTGAACACCGGATGCTCCGGCTCGACAATGCGGGTCGTGAAAATGCCCGTTCCATGCCGCTGAAACTGCGCTCCCACCAGTTCCACGTACTTGGGAGAATTGAGGAAGCAATACGACGCGCAGTGCAAGGGGACAAACCCCTTGCCACCGGCGACGTAATCGACGAGCGCCTGTTCCTGAGGCGGCTCGATCCGCTCGATATTGGCGTAGACGATCAGTGCGTCGTAGCGCGCCAAGGTCCGGGGCTCCAGACTGCCGACGTTTTCGGTGTACGTCAGATCGATTCCACGCTGCCGCAACACCGGCTGCAACTGCCGAAACCGATCGGCCGGCCGGTGGTGTCCCTGGTCCCCCAGAAACAACACCGCCAGTCGCTGTGGCTTGGCCCCCTGCGCCGGAGCGCCGGAGGGGAACAGCGCCAGCAGCGCGAGCAGGAGAGGAAGACAGCGGCGCAAACTTGCAGTTGCCATGGAACAGCGCTCTCGACTCAGGCGGATGGGATGCGAGGGAATGGGCGGCCTACGACAAATCGAACGATGTTCCTGGCCACTGTCAAGTCTCGGAAGCAACCGCAGTTTGTGTTCTCAAACTGGAGGGCCTATCATCCCCCGAGAGGCAGGTCTTGGTCTCAGCCGTTGAGAACGATCACTGGGCCAGCGCCTCGATCCAGATCCACTCACTCGTCGGACAAATTCTGAATCGCGACGGAGCAAGAAATGAGGCCCATCGGGATGCGATATGTGATGCAGGTGTTGGGGGCGGTGGTTGTCAGCGCGGGGTTGGGAATCCCCGCACAGGCACAGTCTCTTCCGCGGCTGATGGGGCATTGGCCGTTGACGCACGACGGGCGTGATGCCTCGGGCGCGGGGCACCACGGGCGCGCGGAGGGTGTGCGATTCACTCCCCAGGGGGCGGTGTTCGACGGACGCGCCAGCCGGATCGATGTCCCCGCAGCAGACGGGTTGGATCAGGGAACACGTGATTTCAGTGTGGCGGCCTGGGTCCATACGGCGGCGCAGATTGATGACGCCCTGGGGGATCTGGTCGGAAAATTCGACCCCCAGCGGCGCACCGGCTGGACGCTGGCACTCAAGCATCACGCCGGTGTGACGGGGAGCCAGGCCAATTACCGCAATCTGCAATTCGGGATCGACAACGCCCGTCAGGAGTCGGCCTGGCGAGATGAGGGGCGCCTTGGAAAGGCGGTGTTCATCCACTCGCTCGCCGTGCATGACGGCGCGCTCTATGCCGGGACGGTCGAGGGATGGACAAATCAGGATCACGGCCACGTGTACCGCAAGCGCGGGGACGGCGATTGGGAAGACCTGGGCGCCCCGTGGAAAAGCAATGGGGTCACGTCGCTGGCGAGCTACGATGGGCATCTGTACGCCGGTGTCTCGCGCGTGTTGCTCCATTATTCGGGGCTGGAACCGACGATCGCCCACCACATCGGCGGCAAAGTGTTTCGCTACGAGGAGGGGAAGTGGGTCGATCTGGGGCAGTTGCTGGGAGTGGACGGCATCAACGGCATGGCGGTGTTCCGCGGGAAGTTGTACGTGACCGGGTTTTATCAGCCGGCGCTGTTCCGGTACGAAGGGGGGACGAATTGGACGCACCTGGGTTCTCCGGGAGGGATGCGTCCTGAAGCGCTGTGCGTTCACGACGGATCGCTGTTCGCCTCGGGTTACGACGAAGGGGCCGTGTACCGTTTCGACGGCGAGGCATGGCATCGGGCGGGGATTCTGGGAGACGCTACGCAAGTGTATGGCCTGGTGATCCACGAAAACCAACTCTGGGCGGGAACCTGGCCCCACGGAACGGTGTATCGCTATGAGGGGGAGGATCGCTGGACGAACACCGGTCGCCTGGGGACGGCTGAAGAGGTCATGGGCCCCAACGTCTACAACGGCAAATTGTACGCCGGAACGCTCCCGCTGGCCGAGGTGTTCCGGTACGACGGCGATGACCAATGGATTTCGCAGGGACGGGTCGATTTTACCCCGGAGGTGAAATATCGACGGGCCTGGTCGATGGCGGTTTACGGCGGGCGGCTGTATTCCGGAACGCTCCCGTCGGGACACGTCCGCTCGATCGAGGTGGGCAAGAACGCTACCTGGGATAGAGAATTCCCACCCGGTTGGAAGCACGTGGCGGCAGTTCGCCGCGGGTCGCGATTGGAACTGTCGGTCGATGGGGAGCCGGTCGCCGTTTCATTGGAATTGACTCCGGAGGACTACAACTTGACAAACGACGCGCCCCTGCGGATCGGCTCCGGACCGCACGCCCATTTCCTGGGAACGCTACGTGATCTCCGGATTTACGCCGGGGCCTTGTCGGCGGACGAAATCCGCAAGTTGGCCGCCGCTAAGCCGTAGGAGCGAGGAGTTCGTTGGTCGGACAAACGTACCTGCCGGTCGTCCATCGGCATCGCGCGGCGTAGCAAGACACGATCGTCTAATCCGAACCGCATGTTCCGCCGGAGTTCGCATGCCGAGCCGTTCTCGCCTCAACGATTCCAATTTGTCAAAGAACTACCAGCTTCGGTTCAAAACAGGAAAACCTGAGTCTAGCCACTGCCTGCCCGATGCTTCCCGTACTCACTATTTCCCGCCGCGAAAACTCGCTGGACTTCTATGCCGTGCAATATTGTACATCAGTATACATAGCCATGTCAAGCAAACGGTGAGCGTCTGTCGGTGAGCGTCCCCTAGTCGGATTTCTCAGAAATCCGAAAACGCTGGACGCGAGCAGCATTGGCGAACGGTCCAGCGTAAGCTGGCCGGTCTGGCCCGTGCGGTGTAGGGATGGCTTTGTGGGGCATGAATAGGAAGAGCAGCCGCCGACCCAAGGGGCGTCGGCCACGGGGGGGATCCAGGGCTGCCAACCAGACCGGTGGACTGACGCCGCACCGCTCGCCAACGGGTTCTTCACCTGGTTCGTCATCTGGTTCGTCATCTGGTCCGTCATCTGGTCCGTCACCCCGAAAGGGGTGACTACGCGGAGCGGATCGCGAATGGCGCCTTGGCGTTATGGCAACAATCCATCCCTGCCATGTCCTGCTCCGCCACGGTCCACCATCAGATTTGAAGGTGTGCCTCCTGGCTGGTTATGTGACTCGGACTCGGGGGAGTGTTTGGTCATCGACACTGGCTGCGTTGCGCACGGGGGTGGCGGGGCCAGAGCGACGCCTGAAGAAACATTCATGGGCAAGTTGTCCTCGGCATGGTGAAGACTCTCTCGGAGCAACGGTCGAGCGATGGCCCCATTGACGTGCGACGGGGCCATCGCTGGCAAGTCCGCTGGCAAACCGGTGGTGAGGGGCAATGGTCGCGGCGCAGACAATGCATTGTCTTTGGCGGCTCGCTCTGACCCCGGCAACCGGGGCCGAGTCCAGTGGGCGTACCCCACACCGGTCGCCGGGGTGGTGGGCCATCTGGGTGACCATCTGGTGGGTCAAGTGATGGGTCACGTGGTGGTTCATGCGTTTTCGACGCGGCGGGATTGCCGTAACCTGTCTGATCGGTTGGGTTTGCGGATGTGTCACGACGCCGGCTTGGGCTGGTGGGTCAGGTGTCGGGTGGACCCATTACGGAATGGGTATGGCGCTGGGATCGATTTGCGGCGCGTGGGGTGTGGCCTGCGCAAAAGTCCCTCGAATTGAACCGGAAGGGATTAGCACATCTGAATTTCCGTTCCAGCCCGCCCCGATACGCCTTACGAGGGGGGAGCGGTTCATGAGCGCAAGAAACTAGGTGTCAGGACTGGACTGGTGGGCCACGGTGGGTCAGGGGAGGCACGCTCAACAATGGACCAACACTGGTCGACCACAACCTCAACCCAAGTTCAAACGCTCGCCAGTGGTGGTCGGTCAGATTGACCGCGGCGTGCAATCCAGCCGAACACCGTCGAAGGCGAAGTCGTAGCCGGGCAACGCCTGTTCAACTTGATCGCGAGTTGGCCAATCGGCCTGGATCATGCCGTCTGGATTGAGCAGTTCTGGACAAACCCCCTCCCAGGTCACTGGCTCAAACAAGAACGCATCGTCACCGGCCAAAACTCTGGTTTCAAAAATGTCGACGTACCAATTTCCCCCCCTTAGCAAGAGGGGGCCAGGGGGGGTCGCTTCACCAACACAGACCTACCAAGTTTTGAATTTAATTTCTGTTCCAGCCCGCCCCCATCTGCCTTGCGCGGATGGAGGAAAGATTCGCTGTGCAGGAGACAGGTCCATTTACTGTGCTTTGCAGTCGTTCGCCGAGCTCCGGGGGCGACCTCGGGATCTCAGCGTCGAGTCGAGGCCCAGTTGCCGGGCCGCCTGCGCGATTCACCGGTCCGTTCCCAGAGGCTGGCCGCGCGCCACGCACTTCCGGATCGCGTTCAGTTCAGCCTCGGTTTGCTGACGGTTGACATGATCCAACCATTGCCTCGGCCGCGGCAGGGGCCAATCTCCGCAGTGGTTCGGCATCAGGCAATACGCACAAATCCGCATGGGGCACTTCTGGAGCGTCTCGGCAATGATCTCTTCGAAAGCCGCATAGTCTTCGGCCTTGGCAAAAAGCTGCTGCCGACCGACCCCACGGTTGAGAACGTGGAAAACCATCCCGCCAGGAGTGACGCGCGCCGTGCGAGGCATGATGCCCAGGGCGTCTACCCAACGCAGGGTTCTCCGTCCAAATAATTGGAGACCCGGTAGGGATGGCCCTTTCGGGCCACCCCCCGCACAGATCCGACGTTCGAAGTCCACTGCGTAGTCACTCCACGTCTCGTCGTCGATGCCTGGGGCGGCGTCCTTCTTCAAATCGAAGAAACTCGACCGCAGCAGTTCCGGCGTGAGGTGGTGAAGCAGCGAGGTGAACCTTAACCTCCGATCTTTCTGTGCCGCTTGTCGTACACCGAGCAACCCGCGCGACCTGGGTACGAACGGCATGCCGTCCGTCTTCCGGCGTTGAATCCGGTCCAGTAGCGCCTGTCCAGTGTTCTCCTTGGTCAGCCCCATTCACTCCACCGACTCCGCGGGCGGCGGCACGCCACCTTTGTTCGTCGGCTTCCCCGGTACTATGGAGCTGTGTGACTCCCCGGCGACGTGCATGTCGGACTTGTGGCATCGCGCCTTCTCCGACCGATCCGCTTCCATGGGAGAAGCGGATGTCTCCGGGGTCTCTCGGCTT
>JBJXGA010000213.1:0-26151 GCA_046152955.1 Planctomycetales bacterium
CCGTTGAAACACTTCCAAGTTGCAGGATAACCACTTCTTCATTCACCGTCGTCTCCACCACGCCGAATGTGTCGGCAAACGTCGAAAATCCGTCGCCGCAGGCGACCGCAGAATGGGATTGCACCCAGAAAAGGGTGATTGCGTCACCGTATGCGCTAGCCCCGCTCCCGCCTTCCTCTAACGTCCGGTCGTCTGCAGGTAATTTCAACGACTTGGCGGCGTTCGCTACGGCCGAGGACCGAACATCCGCGATTAAATCGCAGAATGTGCTGAGCGCAATTAATTGACGAGGGGTAAAAAGTAGATAGTGCTTGTTCATTCCGTATAACTGGACACGGAAACCGAGTGCCTGCTCTGGGATGTCGGTCTCAGCGATGCCGGACGGCCTTACGACCGAGGCAGTCCGCTCTTGCTGCTCGTTAGGCGGGAGGTAAACACGGCCGCGCGCACCGTCGGTAACGATTGCCATCAGCCGCTGAGACATACGTCCAGCCTTGCCCTCAGCTCTGATGAAAGGCAGTGGTATAGGGTCACCGGTCAAAATGCATTCGCCGCCGGTGCGACTGACTGTTCCTTTCTTGGGATCGCGATCAGCGGATGGAGGCCCCAACCGTACTTCAAAATGAAAGGTGTTGTTGACCCGATCAACGACCGGTTCAACATAGGCTTTCTTGCCTCTATTCGACGAAAGCCAGAACGAGCGGACGAGCGGAACGTGAGCGCCTTTGGCCGCTGGGTTTGGCGATGCGACGGTTCTCGCCCAGAGCCAAGCGATCACGGTGAGCTTCTGCCCGACGTACGGGATCAAGTCGGGGCGATCCTTTGCCATCTCAACTGTGACTTCCACCTTCGGATACAGGTGCCCGATCCGCTTCTCGGCCTCGTCCCGCATCCATTGGCCGTAGTACCGCACGTCCTCGGCCAGTCCGGTGGCGCCTGGCCAGGCGTGGTCCATTAGCTTTTCGGACTGCTTCCCTTTGCTCTTTCTTCCAGTGCCACCGTCGCGAGACTCGGGATTGACTGGCGGTCGCCCAGCGAACTTGGGCGGGATCTCGATCAGGGCCTTGTTGATCAGCACGGGGACGGGGTTGAGGTCGCTGGCGTACGCCCGCAAGCCCAGCCGTTGCGCTTCGAGCGGAATCGACCCGCCCCCCGCAAACGGATCGAGCACCGGCGGAGCGTGCTCGGCCAGAAACGTGTTCACGACCTCCGCCGGAGGGAGCCGCGAAACATCAAACGAAAATAGCACCCGCCCGACCTTTTTATCCAGCCCCAGCGGCTGCGGATTGCAGTGCCCGCGCCTCACCAGGTCGTAGGCGGTCACACCCGGCCCAATCGCGGTCTCCTTTTGTAACTTGCCCGTTTCGATCAGGCGCGAGGCCACGCAGCGGGCAATCTCGGCCCGCGCGGTGCGGATCACTTCGGCGTTATTCGAGTTCTCCCACATCACCAGCTCTTCGATCAGGTTGAACAGATCGGCCCGCTTGATCCCCGCCGCCTCTTCATCCACGGTGCCGTCGGCCTTCAGATACTGCGGATCGCTGTCCGGATCATCGACCAGCGACGAAAACAGCACCGCCCGGCAAGCCGCCAGCGGCCGCCGCGCCCACCACAAATGCAGCGTGCTGGGATGCCCATGCCGAATCGACTTTTCCCGCGCCGACTCCGCATTGATGGCCGCCAGCGGCAGGGCGACTTCAATCAGCTTTTTGCGGTAGGGGAGGGTCATTGGGGATTTCGGATGGGGATTCTCGAATGGAACCCGTATCGCGGAACTTGCAAGTGTTCCGTCTCACCAATACAAGAGCGTCGCGAATTCCAGTGCTGTACCAGTCAACTCTTGGGCTTTTCACGGCGGGGTTTTCCGCCGTTCCTTTTGACCGCCGCCTCATCCGCCGAAACCAGGGCGACCTTGCCATCTTTCCAGACGGCCAGGGGCAGACCGGCGCGGCGGTGGACTTCCACGGCATCCTGCACCGCTTCGTTGAGCGCATGGGATACCACGGCATCCGAAAGTCGCCGGTTTTTCTTCTGTGGCGTATTCTTCTTGGCTTTCACGGGCGATACTTCCTTTCGATCGTATTCCAGAGGTGTTTCCTGACAACCCGTTCGACGTGCATTCCGCGGCCAGACGCTATCGGCAGCATCCGGCTTGCTTGGGGATTGTCGAACATTCGCCAGGTTGTGCTGCTCCGATTCGGTGCGCTGCCGGGCGATCCGACGCGTCGCATCGGAAACTGCGGATCGCTGTCCGGATCATCGACCAGCGACGAAAACAGCACCGCCCGGCAATCCGCCAGCGGTCGCCGCGCCCACCACAAATGCAGCGTGCTGGGATGCCCATGCCGAATCGACTTCTCCCGCGCCGACTCCGCATTGATGGCCGCCAGCGGCAGGGCGACTTCGATCAGTTTTTTGCGGTAGCCCGTCACGGCGTCAGCCAATCTTCCAGCCGCAGGCCGGAAATGTTCGCGAAGTCCTTCGTCAGCAATGCCGCTGTCGGATCTGGGCGCCCGTATGCCCAAACGTAAAGCTCGCCGAGGCAGATGCTGGCGGTATACAGCCGTCCCGAATGCTGGAAGAAGCGATGCGCCAAACCCGACGGTCTGCGGACGTGGGCGGAGAGGGTGTTGGTGTCGAGAAGAAAGCTCATTCGGCAATGTCCGGCCGAGAGTCGTGTTTGCGATCCTGGTAAATCTCATCGAGAATTCGGTCGTCGTCTTCGGTCCAGGTCGCGGCCATCATTCCTGCGGCCGTTTCCGTACTCCCGGGGTGCCAGCCAGGCGGGGGGCCAGGCAACTGCTTGAATCGCAGAGTGACTTCGACGCTCATTCCCTCCTCGATGCCGGGATCGTTATCGAGCTCTACCGTTTTGCCGCGAATCACTCCGCGAAGCACTTTATTCATGGTTCGTCCCTCGTGTCTGTCAGATTGTTGCGCCTGATTGATCGATCCGAAGATTGGGGAGGATGCCTTCGCTTCACGCCCGCCTACTGGAAACGGGCAATTCGAAATCTTGACCATCGGCACTGAATGATACCAGTCACGCCCGGCACGCCGCCAGCGGCCGCCGCGCCCACCACAAATGCAGTGTGCTGGGATGCCCATGCCGAATCGACTTCTCCCGCGCCGACTCCGCATTGATGGCCGCCAGCGGCAGGGCGACTTCGATCAGCTTTTTGCGGTAAGCGGTGGACATTTTGAAGTTTCGATTTTGGACTCGTGTTGGCGGAGGATTTAGTGAGATCTACTGGGCCAAAGTGGGGACAGGGCCGCCGATTGTCGCAGTTTCTGGTTCGATTCGGACATTAACTGAACTGGCGTTTCGAGATTGCGTCAGGATTGCGTCAACATTGCGTCATGGCGTCACGGCGTGGCGACGCAAGTCATTACAATGTAAAATGTTACGGCATGGATTACGTTTCTCGATTGCGTCAAACGACGGATGCCAGAATCATCCTTGGGAAGGCGGCCCGGGAAACCAGCGTCCCTGTCGAGTCCGGCCGACGGGATGAGCCAAGCCCTCTTTCTTAAGTGCCCGCAGCAGTGATTGTACGTGGGTTGTCGTCAATCCAGGCAAGACCTGTTGCAGTTCCGAAAGAGGGCTTCCAGCCGAGTCGTTGTCCTGTATGTGCCGCAGCAAAAGGGCCTTATTTTGTTCGCGATCAAGCCCACGCTTGCGCGTATAAACGCCTTTCTTTCCCGCAAGCTGATAGAATCTCCGGGAAAGCACAAAATTTCCTCGCGTCACCCGCTCGACGACGCCTTGCTCCAAGAGATAGGGCACGCGGGATCTTGCTCTGTCGTCGAGCGGCTGATCCCGATTGATCAAGTCGAGAACGAGAAAATCCAAAGTGCTGAACGTGGCTAGGCGTTCTTTCCCAACTTGCACAAGAAAGCGGACAAAATTCGCGTCCTGTACCACCCCGCCGAGCGTGATCGCCACTTGGTATTGGTCGGTTTGATCGAAATTCGGAATCGGCTTGCTATGGGCGATTGCTTCCTCGAAGATTAAGTTCATGCCTTGGCCGGAACGTTCCACAAGGCCGCACTTCATGAAGACGTCGGCGACTCGCCGATTTCGTGGACTTTGCCGGTCGAGAATATTCGATACCTGGATTCCGGGCGGAAAGCCGCCTGGACTGACGATCTCGAGGCGCCTCGGATATTGCCGGACAAAAATGCTCCCGCCAAGTTGATAGTCACGGTGGCTGACTGCGTTCAGCAGAGCTTCGCGAACCGATCGCTCTGTGAATGTCGGTACATCAAGGACGAAAAGCCCCTCCTGGTAATGCTGTTTGTCATTCCGAAGGTTTACCGCGATCCACAATTCGTCGTAGAACGAAAAGAATCCCCGGCGAAATTCGCGGCGTTCTTGGGCGGGCCCCGAAGCGTCCGACGAGCGGTACTCGAAAACTACCTCAGCCTGCGCGAGGAAACGTCCGAGGCCCGTTCGGGTTCCAAACAGCACCAGGGCCGCGTAAGTGATGCCGTTGTCAAAAAGAACCTCGGCATCTCGCAACAACTGTTCGTGCGAAAGCGCCGCGAGCAACGCATTTTTCGACTTCTCAATCCAGCGCTGCCGGAAATCTTCGATCGCTGGATAATCAAGGTCCGCCAGGGTTGCCCCAGGACAGATGTCAGCCGAAAAATCGTAACCACTCTCGGCAAAAATCTCCCGTAGGCGATCGGTCGACATTTCCACAAGACTGTCGCCGTCGCGCATCCAAAATCTGCCGCCGTACTGGATCGGTGTGCCGACAGGTCTCGCAGGCACGTGAATCACCAGAACTCGTCCATTGGGATGTTGAATGGCGTCAAAGTCGATCCGCAGTGGAAGACGTTCTATCAATCCCTGGCGCATTCGTTCCGGTTGCTCGAAAGCGCGACTGCCGACGACCTGCCGCGGGCGCTTGTCGGTGACACCGAGGATGATTTTCCCACCCCCCTCATTTGCCAACGCTACCGAATATTTCGTGAGTTTCTCAAAATCAAAGTCGTTTCTGGCCTCTTTGAATTCGAATCGCTCGCCTTCTTTCGCGTCGAGCCACGCGTCAAGTGTTTCAACGCTTGCGCTCACTGCGATACCTCCGCTCGTGCCAGCAGGTCGCTGAGGTTATAGTTCGCGCTCGTGACGCCAAAATCGGGCTCGCGCTGGAACGGCTGCCGGACATATTTCAGTTCAACTGAGTCCCCTCTGATAAGTCCAATTGCGAGAACGAAGTTCTCCGGCTTATTAAGAGCCGTGAGGATCTCGTTCTTCGTGATCGTCACGGTGGCCGCGCCGGCGGCACGCCCTTTCACCTCAATGAACCGCAAGAGCCCCGTTCCGGGAACCGACGATTCGATGTCATAGCCGAGCTTTTCGGCACTGACGTCACGTGGAACGTTCCCGAGTCGCCGATCGGCATCCATCACGGCGTCCATCGCCAGCCGCTCGGAATGTTCCGTTTCAATCGCAGTCGCTGGTGGAATGTCATTGGTCGGGAGGGCGCCCAGCCGACGGAGCAGACCGTGAGGAACGACGAGACAACCGCCGGTCACATTCGGTGGTAACGGCGAGAGCTTGCGCTCCTGTTCAAGTTCGGCGAGCCGCTTTTGCAGTCGGGCGGTCAAATCGTCGGCTCGTTGCCGAGCGAGGCCGGAGTTGAGCCTCGCGTTCACCTTTCCGGCCAGTTCCTGGTCCTTGAGTTGGGCGGCCCGATGGTCCCAATAATTGATTTCTTTGGTGAGCCGGTCTTTCACGGCGACAAGTGTCTTGTCGACCAATTCTTCCTTGTGCCGGTGAACCTCGTCGAGGTGTCCGGGAACGAGATGCTCGATTGCATGTTCCAGGACTCGGGCTTCGATTCCAGACCGCAACCAGGTCGGGAACGAATGGCTTTTCAGTGCTGCCAGTTCGCTTTCACCAGCCGGCCTGTAGTCGAGGTAGGGTGCGGGGCCTGCCGAGCGGGCAGCTCCTTCGGCCGTCAGCTCGACAAACTGCATCCGCTTGGATACAACGCGCCGCTTGCCGGAGCGGTCGATCCGTGCATCCTGAATGGCGTGCTCGACGTAAACCAAGGCCCGCGCATTTTCACTCGAATCATTCTCATCCACCAGAATCGCGCCCCGTTTGAGCAGGTCGCGATTGCGTTCGATGACCAGGTCGATCGTGGCGTCCAGCAGCGGATGACCGGGGCACACAAAGGCGGCCGGCGGTTTGCCGGGGACGTTGATCAAACCCTTGTCGAACGTGATCCGCTCGTAGCGGGTGAGCACCGCCGCGCCACGGCCGATTTCCCGATCGCGGTTGCGAATCGCGGTGGGGACGTGCTTGATTTCGAATCGCTTGGATTCCCGTTCGTGGATTGTTCCGCCGAGAAGTCGAAACGCTTCGAGGAAGAAGCTGGCGATAAAGTGCGGTTGCAAACGCCGGGCGTCGGCCCGCTCCAAGTCCTCGCGGATGGCCCGCACTCGGCTGGCGTCCATCGAATCGTGCGCGAGTGCCCGCTGTTCGACCAACTCAGTCAAATGCGCGCGATCGAGCGCCTTGTCGACCACCTGAAAGAGCTTCGCCTTGGTTTCCGGGTGGTCGCCGTAGCGGATCGCCTCGACCATCAATTCCCGCAGCGAACGATCTTCGAATTTCACTTGCCCGAGCACATCAAAGACCTGGCCGCCGAGCGCCTCGCGCTCTTCGGCCAGTTTCTCGAGGAGCCGCAGATAGACTTCACCCTCGCGCGTGTCCTTGGCGACCAGGATCCACAGGTGGCAGACTTCGGTCTGGCCGATGCGGTGGATGCGGCCGAATCGCTGTTCCAGCCGATTCGGATTCCACGGCAGGTCGTAATTGACCATCAAGTGGGCACGTTGCAGGTTGATCCCCTCGCCGGCGGCATCGGTGGCCAGGAGAATTTCGACGTCTTTATCCTGCGTGAACCGCTCTTGTGCCTTACGGCGGTCTTCGCGGCCGATGCCGCCGTGGATCATCACGACAGCCTCGGGCTTGCCAATCACGCCGGCAATCTGACTCGCCAGGTAATTCAGCGTGTCGCGGTGCTCGGTAAAAATGACGAGCTTCCGGCGGTGGCCGTAGGCATCGAACATTTTGTTCCGATCCTGAAGCAGTTTCGACAGCTCATCCCATTTGCGATCAGTCCCCGACTGGCGGACACGATTCGCGGCGGCCTCCAGTTCCTTGAGCTCGGCGATTTCAGTCTGTAACTCGGCGACCGTGCGTGCGGCTGTCGCCTGATCGACAACCTGCTCCTCAGTCTCTTCGACTTCGGCCTCGGGGGCGTCGTCGAGATCTTCCAAGTCGTCGAGAGTCAAGAGGGGCAGCGAGTTTGGGGACTGCAATGGAACTGCGGCTCCCCGTTTTACGAGCTGCTCTTCGCGGAGTCGTTTTTCCAAACGCTCGCGCCGGCGGCGGAGCGACTGATAGATGGCTTCGGGAGAGGAAGCCAGCCGGCGTTGCAGAATCGTCAAGGCAAAACCAACCGTTCCCTTGCGGCCATCCCCTTCGCTGCGCTCGGCGAGGTTAAACTGCTCGCGAACGTACTCGGTCACGCGCGCATACAGGTCTGCCTCTGCGTCAGACAGCGTGTAATCGACGGTGTACGCCTTCCGCTCGGGGAACAGCGGTGTTCCCTCGAACGTCAGCAACTGCTCTTTGACGAGCCGGCGCATCAGGTCGGATGTGTCGGCCGTGTGCACGCCGTCCCGGAATTTTCCCTCGAACCGGTCGCCATCGAGCAGCGCCATAAAGAGCTGGAAATCGGCTTCTTTCCCGTTATGGGGTGTGGCGGTCAGCAGCAGGAAGTGGCGCGTCAGCGTCGACAGGAGCTGCCCCAGCCGATAGCGCTTGGTGTAGCTGACTTCGTTGCCGAAATACGTCGCACTCATTTTATGCGATTCGTCGCACACGATCAGGTCCCAGTCGGTTTGTTCCAACTTGGCCTGCACGTCGGGATTGCGGCTGAGTTTGTCGAGCCGCGCGATCGCCAACCCGACTTCGGCGAACCAGTTGCCGGTTCGGGCAGCCTCCAGCGCGTCATTGGTGAGAATCTCGAAATCCAGGTGGAAACGCCCATAGAGTTCGTCCTGCCACTGCTCGGCCAGATTCCCAGGGCAGACAATCAGGCACCGTTGCAGATCCCCGCGGGCGACGAGCTCCTTGATGAACAGCCCGGTCATGATCGTCTTGCCGGCGCCGGGATCGTCGGCCAGGAGGAACCGGAGCGGTTGCCGCGGTAGCATTTCGCCATAAACCGCTGTGATTTGGTGCGGCAATGGGTCGACCAGCGACGTATGGACCGCCAAGAGCGGATCAAACAGGTGAGCGAGCCGGATGCGGTTGGCTTCCGAGACAAGCCGGAAGTGCGCCCCGTCGCCGTCGAAACTCCAAGGCTGCCCGGCGGTGGCGACTTCCAGCGTCGGTTCCCGCTCGCGATACAGCAACTCGTGCCCAAGCTGGCCGGCGGGGTCTTTATACGTCAGTTCGATAGCAACCGAACCGATCCATTTCACGTCAATGACCGTCACGAGGGCCTCCGGGAGGATCCCCTGGATCGACGCACCGCGCGTTATGTCTTCGAGACGTGCCATGCCCTGCTCTGTTCGCGGAATCGCGGCTCAGACTTCACTCCGGAGAGTCTTTCCCATCCATGCAAAGCTGAGGAACCTGGATTGTAACGGCACAGATGCGGGGTATCCACCGGCTGGACATGGCACTGGTGCTCCGGTCGGTCGTCGCGTGGACAGTCGGCCTGATCAGCCCCCGGCAGGGGACTGTGGCTTGTCTCATTGGTCGATGAATCGTGAGGTGTTTTGCCAGGAAGATTGTGGCGAGAACACTGATTTTCCGACCCGCATTCACCCAGCCGCTTTGAGGTACACCACGCCGCGATCGGCCTGGGTGAAGGCCAGGCTTTCGAACAGGGCGATCGCCGCGGGGTTGTCGTCGCGGATGGTCACTTCGGCGTGACTGAACAGTTCTTCCCGCATCCGACGGAGCGCTTCGCCGATCAGCGCGCGGGCATAGCCTTTGCGCCGCTCCCCTTCCGCCACGAAGACGTCGGTCAGCCCCACTGTCCGCTCGCCGCGCGTCATCCCGTGAAAGTCCATTCCCCAGCAGGTCAGTTGCGCCGCGGCGGGGCCCCCTTTGTTGGGAAGCAGCGTGAACGTCAGCGAGTCGAAGCGACCATGCCGGGTGAGCCACCACCAGTTGGCCTCCAGCGGACGATCGCTGATGCCGACTTTCATGGAGCGTTTGATTCCCATCACGCGCGGATCAAACGCCTCCTTGCTCGTGGACAGGTTGCGGCGAAAGACGAGATATCGTTCCGCCGGAGCGTATCCCAGGGAGGAGAAAAAGGGGGCGGCGTTGGGGTCGGTCTCCAGGAATCCTGCGCATTCGGCGCCGCCATACAGTCCCAGATAAAACGGATTGCGTGTTCCGGACTCACCGGCGTAAATGGTCTTGGCGCCGGCCCCGCGCAGGTAGGTCTCTGCGCGCGACACGAGTTCCCGGCCAATTCCCTGGCGGCGACGGTCCATGCGGACCACGACGGCGCTGATCACGCCGGTCTCACGGCAAATTCCGGTGCCGGCGGCGTTGGCGCCAAACCCGGCATGGACGAATCCGACCGCTTCCTTGCCGTCATGCGCAAAAATCAACCCCTGGCGTTCAAAATACGGGGCGGCGAGAACGTGTATATCGAGCGCATCGTTGGGAAAATCGAGCGCCGCTCCCGTTCCCAGGTGTCCAAAATTCCAGAGCTTTGTCAGCCGGGGGGGATCGGTATTGTGGAACGGCCGAAAGTCGATCAACGGATTCTCGCGGTTGGGTTGCTCGGGCACAGGGGAGGTGGTGACAAACACATCGCACGCCGAGCCTGGCGCAGATCGTAACCGCAGGGGCGACCTGTCGCAAGCGGTTTGCAAGCCGCAGAACCGACAGGTTGCCGCCACACCCCAGGGAATGGATCGGTCACCAGCGGGTCGAAGGAAGTGAGTGATCGAAATCGGATCGCGTGGCACTACCGACCAGGCGAATTCGACAAACCGAGCGCCGCGCGATAGGCCTGGCGAATTCGTTCGGCGCCGATTTTCTCGACGAGCTGCCGCCAGGTCGCCTGCACCTCTTCAAGTGCTTCTTGGGGGGGCGCACCTTTTTCCAGGACCGAACCGATCCCGGCGGACAGCGCTGCCAGAAACTCCCCTCGCGATGGAACGGGAAGTTCCGCGACGACCACCCCCCTGCGCAGGCTCGTCGCGACCGCGTCCGCATAGGACGCTGCTTCTCCACCATCCAGCCCCGGTCCAATCAGGCGGCCCATCTGGCCCAGTTGCGACTCGCGGCACAGACTGCGCGTTTCGGTCGGGAAGCCCTCCGTCAGTCCCCCAGGGTTGAGCCGCGACACGGCGTTCCAGGCGGCCTCGATCTCTGTCGTCTCCCGCAGGCGCGAGGCGGCAATTCCCCAGCCGGAAAATCCGCACATCGTCACGCGATACACGTTGCGATCCCGCGTCCCCTCCCAGGTCTTTGTCGTCGGATTGTACACCTCGCGGGTGCCCGGGAGCGGCATGCATCCAATCCGCATGGACGGGGCGCGGGAACTCTCCGGTGCGGAATCGGCGCCGGAGTCGCTCAGCCCGGATTCCAGCGGAGGTTCATACGTCAGAGCCAGCGCGGCCTGACCATCCAAAACGCGGCGGCGGCATTCAGCCGGTCCCAGCGTGAGTGAGTCGGCGGAGAGTCGCTGGTGAGCACGATGCGCCACTTCCAAACCACGGACAAACCCAGGGCCGTTGATGAGAGGCTGCCCCGACTCGATCTCAAAGAACAGCGAAAAGTGTCCGGGATGTCGGGCCAACGCTGCGCTCCGCGCGAGAAAGAGCGTCGCTCGGAACTCGGGACTCCACGGTTCGACCGCTTCCAAGCCGGGCGCCCACTGGTCGAGCGACTCCAGCAGCTTCTGATAATCGTCCCACGTCTCGGGAGGGTTCAGTCCCGCCTGGTCCAACAGGTCGCGCCGGAAATAGCAGACCAGGACCGGACAGGACAAAGGGATAATCGCCGGCCGCTTTCCGACCGACGCGGGCCCTTCGCGTAAACCGGCAAACAGATCCAGCCAGGCCGGTCCGGTGTCGTCTCGCAAAACGCTCTCGGGAATCGATGCCACCAGGCGCTGATCGAGCAACTCCCCCAGTTGATTCAGCGGGAACAGGCACAACGTCCCCCCTCCCTCCTGACTCAGAAAACTGGCCGCGGGACGGTCCGCAGGGTATTCCTCCAGTTTCAACTCTGCACCGGTCTGAACCCCCCACTCTTTGAGCACCCCTTCCCACTGTTGCGCAAATTCGAAACCGGCGGGGACCGCGATGCCAAGCGACTGGCCGGCGTAGGGCAATTCCACCGGCTTTTTTTCCGACTGGGAATCGCGATTGTCGCAGCCTGCCAGAATCAGGCCGACGGCGAACAGACATGCAAACCGGACAGGCACGAGTCAACGCTCCAAACGAGTTGGCAAGGGATGATGCTGGCGACATTGTAGCGTCGCGAACGGAGGTGGGCGACAGGCCGGAACCCACTCCAAAACGGCGACACAAAACGGCGACAAGGTTGCGATCAGCCGCCGCGGCTTGTACGCTCCCTGGGCATGAGGCGTTTGATTCTAGCCAGTGGCTCCCTGTTTCGGTTGCAACTGTTGCGCGACGCGGGATTCACAGTCGCGGCAATGTCGACTGGGTTCGCCGAACCTGATCCGGCGACCCTCAAACCGCTCGAGACCGGCCTGATCCACATCGCCCAGGGGAAGGCGCTCGCTGCCCTGGAGCAAGGCGGGACCGGCTTGATCTTCGCCGCCGATACCGTGGGGCGGGTCGCCGGGCAGGTCTGCGGCAAACCGCGGGATCGGGCCGAAGCGCGACGCATGTTGGAAGCGATCTCGGGAACGACCCATGAAGTGCTGACCGGATGGTGCCTGCTCCGATCCCGGGACCGACTCCTGCTGGGAGGGGTGGAGCGGACCGTGATCCAGATGCGCCGCTGGACCGACGAGGAGCTACACGTCTATCTGGAAAGCGGCGACTGGATTGGCAAATCGGGCGCCTACGGATTGCAGCAACCGGTCGATCCGTTTGTGACCGGCCTGGAGGGGAGCGCCGCCAACGTCGTGGGGGTGCCTCTGGAACGGCTGCAAACGCTGCTGCGGGAGTTTCCCGCGCTGGAGGAGGAAACCCGGATCACTGGTAACGAAACCCCGCCACCCGTGTGACCAGCGCTGCGCTCGCTGCAAGCTGCATTCCCAACACCAGCCAACCCCACGCGGCGACTGGAGCGACTTTGGCGACTGACTCAGACGAAGAGTGCCCCGGCGCTTCGAACCAATCGGCTGCCAGCCACACCAGACAGGGGATCAGAAAAATCCAGAGCCGCGCCGCTTCCCCCATGTTCTTTCCCGAGAGCCACAGCAGTCCCCAGGTTGCCAGAAACCCGAAGGCGGCGGGAGACAATCCGGATTTCCACTCGCGGCGGTTTCGCACGATCGCCGCCAGCGCCACCACCACCAGCGGAAAGCCGGCGGCAAACGCGAACTCCAGTGGATTGACCAGGAGCCACTTCCAATAAGTACGGGGGTAAAGTCGATAAAACCCGGCGTGGTTGATCAGATTGAGTCGCCACACGGCCAGCAGGTTGATGCCCCACTTCCACCAGACGAATATCAACGGAAGCGCTAGCCCAATCGCGGCCAGCAGCCCGCAAGATCCTAGCCGACGCAGGATCGTCGAAGTCGGTTCGGCAGAGAGTTCTACCGCAGACATCGGGGGGGACGACCGTACCGACCAAAAGGAACAGAGCAGGGCCAGCCAGGCGACAGGGAGAAACGCCAGCGACAATCCCAGAGCCAGAAACATCAGGACTCCCACCAGTCCGCAGCGCCACCACGATCGGCGATCCACTCCCGTACACCACAACCAGACAATCGTCATCGCCAGGCAAGGAAAAGCGGCGTCGGACTTGGGAAGAAAAACTGCGACCGCCGGCGCCGCCGGCCAAAGCGCTGCCGCCATCCAGGCGGCGCGCGGTCCCGTGTGCCGGCGCATTAGGCCATACAACGGAACTACCGTCAGCGCGGCCAATCCGTGTGCCAGAACGGCCGCCGACCAGAGAACTGCCTGTTCAACTCGCGTCAGCGGCAAGCTCGCCTTGAGATCTCCTTGTGGAAGCGATTCGAAGGAGGACCGGACCGATTCGGGTATTGTGAGCTCGACCGTTGCGGTGAACCGTGGGGAATCCCCAAACCATGGCAGCAAGCCCCGGAAGAGCAAGATCAGCCCTGGCGGGTGCGTGCCAACATGCAGCACGTCCCCTTCTCGCATCCGCTCTTCATACTCTGCCAGGAACTGCCCGACCGGCCGGCTGTCCCCGCGGGCTTCGGTGAAGTAGCCCGAAGATCCGGGAAAGTAGAGCACCCAGACCGCCTTCGACAGTTGATATCCGTCGGGTGCGCCCTCTTGCGCAAACCACAACCAGCCGAAGCCCGCCAACGCCAGGCTCATCAGCCAAACAGCTCGTTCTGGTGAGGTGGCCCGGTCGATCCGCCGCGCGCCAAGCCAGACCCAGCCCAGGTAACAACCCCCGACGATCGCCAGGAGCGCGAACGTCAGTCCCAGGGACGAAGCATGGCTGACCCTGGTCCACACCCATTCTCCGGGAACTCCCAGCGGCCACTCGGTCCCCCACACAATGCCGATACCGCATCCGGTCCATACCAGGGCGAGCAATACGGCGAGGGGACAACGCATGGCAGACGGAAAACGGCAGAATGGAATGCGGTAGCGGGCGAGGCATCGGCGAAAAAAACGCAGCCTCACCGCCGGCAACACCGGCTCGGGAAAGGACGCAGCCCACGGGGAAAACTCCCCGTGGGCTGCCGAATCTCCCGCATCGTCCAAGGGCGGCCTCAGTGCCGCAATCAGTCGATCGAATCGGTCATCACCTGCGCCGACAATACCTTCTTGATCCGTTCCTGGGAATCGAGCAGGTGGGCTTTGGTGTAATCGTCCAGTTTGACGTCGGGGGCGGCCAGCAGATTGGAAATCTGCTTGTCCAGCTCCGCCAGATGCATCCGGATCAGCGTCCGCGCATCTTCCGGAATTCCGCCTCCGCCACCTCCCAACAGCGCGATCAATCCCCCCCCGGCGGGAGCATTGATCTGTCCGGCAAGGTCTTTGAGCAGCATCCGTTGCAGGCCTCGTCGCAGGCTGTTGATGTACGGCTTGCGGTTGTTATATTCCCCCGGTTTGGGGGCTTCACGCCATTCCGTAAACACGCCATCGACCATCGCCCGCAGGTGCTCGGCCAGGGTGTAGGCATCGATATCGGCGGGGAGTTTGACTTCCGTGTCGTGCAACCGCGTGAGCGTCGTCGAAGACATCAGTGACGACAAGATCCGCCGCTGCATTTGGGCGACGGTCTGATGCACCGGGTAATCGAGCCGATTGGGTTCACGAATGCCCCAGTGACTCCAGCGGGTGACCCCCAGCGAATTCATGACGTCGGCCGGCGGGAGCGCGGGGACGTTGAAGGCCGATTCCGTGAGCAGCTTCATGGCCTCGCGCTGCTTGGCGGCTTCCACCGGCTTGAACGGCGCGCGGCCGTTGGGATCTCCCTTGTGGTCGCGATGGACGTAGATGCCGCCGGGTATCCGGGCGACAAACGCCAGCGTCCGCCAGTACTCTCCAAACAGCATCCCGAAGGCTTGCCGCGCCTTCTGGAAACCTTCACCGTCCGAAACGGCGCGGGTGACCACCTGCGACCACAGTTCCGACGAGGTCTTCGTCTGGCGGCGGGCAAACTCCAGCGGATCCTTCCCCAGGTCGAACCGGTTCACCAGCGGGTCCGAATCGATCCCGCCGCGCGTGTCTTCGTCGGTGGCATAATCCAACCCCGGCTCGGCGCTCCGCGACGCAATCTTTTTCAATTCGGCCGCTTCGTCTCCGGCGATCACTTTGTATCCGTACTCGATCGCCCACATGTCATACGGCCCCAGGGTCTGCGGATAGTACAGCCCCTGCTTGACCCCCTTGGGGGCGATGTTCGCCGGCGTGTAGTCCATGACGCTGGCCACAGTCCCTTCGGCGGGGCCTTTCACCGGGTCGTCGATGTCGGCCAGCGGCTTCCAGGAGCTGGCTTTGAAGTTGTGCCGCAGTCCCAGCGTGTGCCCCACTTCGTGCATCACGACTTCTTTCAGTCCCTGCGCCAGCAATTCCTCTGGGATGGACCCTTTGGCGTCGTAGTCCCCTCGCAGCGTCATCGCGGCGGTCGCAAATCCAAGCTGCTGCTGCATCCCCAGGCAATAGGAGCAGGAGTGGCCATTCGCATGAGAATGACCCAGAACGCTTCCAATCGGCGTATTGCTGGAACCGGCCGGTTCGCCGAACAGAGCCGCCATCTCGCCAGGGCCAAACGATTCGTACTGGTGCTTCCAGCCGGTGAGAAAGTCGGCGTCAAAAATGATGTCGGCGTCCAGAATCTGGCCGGTCATCGGATTGACCCGCGAGGGGCCCATCGCAAACCCGGCGTTGGCCGTGATCCAGCGGAACGTGTTGTAACGAATGTCTTCCGGATCCCAGTCGTCTTCTTCCTTTTGCTGCCGGACTTCAATGGCGTTGGCAAACCCGATCTTGGCGAAGGCCTTGTTCCACTCTTCGATGCCGGCCCGCACGTAGGGGCGGAGGTTGAGCGGCACGGTCTTTTCCATGTAGAAAATGATCGGATCTTTGGGGAGCGAAACCGCTACGCCGGGAGTCTCTTTTTGCAGGTTCCAGCGGTTGATGTACCGCACGAACTGCTCGTCGTCGGTCTTGTCGGAAAAATCCTTGACGACCGTCAGGAAGTAACCGATCCGATCGTCCGCCATTCGCGGGCGATAGTTGGTGGGCTGCAACCGGCTGATGCTGTAATGGACGTTGATCTGCGCGCCGCGCGCGTCGGGAACGGTGTCCATGTTCCCCCCGCCCGCGTACACCGCCGCAACCTGCAACTCGACGTTGTTGGCAAACGACTTGACTTTGGCCCAGGTGGAACGATCGGGCGCGAACGACATGCCGACCGAGCGGCCGATCTGTTCGTCGTCACTCATGAAGATGCGGGTCATGTCGACCAGCATGCCGCCACTGGGAGTGGTGGTGATGATCGGCAGCGCATAGATGATGCTGTCGCTGTAGGCCAGCTTGACTGCGTTCGCTTCGGGACTGCCGGGATTGGCCTTGAAGCGGACGTTCCGCCGCAAGACTTGCAATTTTTCACCCTGCTTGGCGAAGCTCCAGATGACTTCGTCGCCGAAGCCCCAGCTCATCCCTCCCAGCACCTGACCCCGGCTGATGCCGCGCGCGATCGAGGTGGTCACCATGAAGTTCTGTCCCAGATTGCCGGGGCTGATCTCGACCAGCAATTGCTGGTCTTTGTGGTACATGGTCCACATCCCCCCTTCGACCCGCTTCATCGTGCTGGTCATCGCTTCGAACGGGGATTTAGGAGGTGCGGCCGGGTTTTGCGGCGCCGCCTGGCCGGCCGGGGCGGTCGGCGGGGTGGTCGCCGGCGGCTGCGCGACGGCGTCTCCAATGCTTGAAGACCAGGCCACCAGCCCGATCGTCGCCATCAACCATGTCTGTTTCATCATCGCAAGATCTCCAGAGAAACGGATGCCACTCAATCGCGGATTGCTCGGTTACGGGGCGTTTCGCGAGCCTCGATTATCACCTCAGATCAACCATTCTACGATAGGGTTTGGGCATTTTCGAGAAACTGCGAAGGATTTGCCGAAGTTTTCCGGAATCGGGCGGGGCGATGGCCCAACCCGGAAGGCAATCGCGGTTCTCCCGGAAGGATTGGGAGATCGTGCATTCCCAGACAGTTCGCGCGGGGGAAACAGAAGGCCCGGAAGAACAGACGCCAGCCAAAGGGCGTTCAATCCACAAAAATCGACACACAGGTGATATTGTCGCGCGAGCCGGCCTGTTCGGCGGCATGCACGATTTCCTGCGCGGCGGATTGTGGGTCAGAATGTCGGGCAATGATGGCCTGCAGCATCTCGTCGGAGAGGCCGTCGGTGGCGCCATCCGAACACAGAATCAGTCGGTCTCCGGCGCGCATGTCCACTGCCTCGGCTTTGGCGCCGGTCCCCCCTTCCTTGGTTCCCAGGAAGCGGTACAGGACGTTGCGGTAGCGGTGGCGGGCTGCCTCTTCCGCGCTGATGGTCCCCGCATCGAGCAGCGCCTGCGTGAGGGAATGGTCGAGAGTCAGACGCTTGAGCTTTCCCGCCCGGAACAGGTAGACACGGCTGTCCCCGACCCCGGCGACGTAAAACCGGTCACCGACCCGGACCACCAGTGCCAGCGTCGTTCCCATGTTGTGAAACTCGGGATTGAGCTCGCTGGAAGCCATGATTTCGCCGTTGGCGTAGGCGACCGCCTCGTCGATGCAGCGCGCGACTTTGGTCCCCTCGTCGCGGGAAAAATCGAGGAGTTGCTCCAGGCGACTGGGGATCAACTCCACCGCCATGGCGCTCGCTTTTTCGCCGGCGCACTGTCCCCCCATGCCATCCGCGACCAGGAAGAACCGCCCGGCGGAATCCGTCAGGCAGCGGTCTTCGTTGTTTTCGCGAAAATTGCCGGTGATCGTGACAGAACCCCAGCGAACCTCGAAGGGCACGGCTGAAACTTTCCTTTCCGGATTCCTAAGGGCAAACCAATTCGACCAGATTTTTCGTACCCAATGTGCTTGCCGTCAAGAACAGTTCTCCGGCTTCGAAACCGGCGCTTCCCCCATAAAATCGATTCTGACCTTCCAGGGTCTGGAACAGCCGATCCTTGGCGGGGGGAAACTGCGTCTGATACGCGCGAATCGCTTGTAATTTTACCCCGAATGTCTCTCCAATATCCACTACAAAATGTCCCCCCGACGGGGGAAGCGTCAAACTGGAGAATCCCAGCGGATACCAAACCTGCTTTTTGATCGTGTGTACGGGTAAATCGGCAAATTGAGCGTCCCACTTGCTCAACCGCGAATAAAACACGGCGGCGTCAGTAATTTGGACCGCCTGGTAGTGATCGGGAGACGCCAGGGGAGTTTTTCCGGCCAATCCCAGGACGATCGACGGGCGATAGCGCCGGAAAACCGTGGCCAGGGCCACCCGCGCTTCGTGCGAGTCAAACAGCCTTCGATTGGGCAATTCCAGGGTGTGCCGCACCTGAACTCCCAGGATGCGTGCGGCCTCCTCGGCCTCCTTCAACCGCACTTCCGGACCGGGGCTGCCGGGAGTCGGTTCCCCATCGGTCAAATCGACGATTCCCACGCGGTAACCCTGGCGCACCAGGAGCGCCAATGTCCCGCCACAAGCGATTTCGACGTCGTCGGGATGTGCGCCGACGGCGATGACGTCCAGGGGGGCAGGAAGGTCGGCCGGCATCGTGGTCTCGAAGGGTTACGGATCAGCGGGACAGTCAGGACTGGACTCCAGGGGAGGCAATCCCCCCCCTGGGATTCTAATCGAATCGTTGCCGATTGTCCTTACAGTCCCGTTTCCTCACAGCGACGGCCACAGGTTCTGATCCGCAAACACCGCATCCAGGGCGTTCATCGGCGTTTTCTTCCAAACCACACCATTGCCAAAATCGAGCGTCTGATTAGTTCCCACCGTGACAATGACCGGCTGGGGGTTGGCCACCCCCAACGGCGTCACCTGGAGCTGCGACGGATTGAGGAACGTACCCCGCAGACTTCCGCCGAGCTCGTTCATCAGCAACACCGAGGCGCCCGACTGCGCCACATAGGTGGGCGCGCCGCCGACCGTCAGTTGCCAGTCCCCGCGCAGGTCTCCCACCGCCGCCCAAACCGGACCGCCGTTGTCAAAGAGCAGATTGGCTCCGGTGATCGTCGCTCCACGGAGGAGGCCGTCGGTTTCCACCATGCGGGTCGGATTGACGATCGTCCCCCGTGACACGCGCCCCTGGTCGTCGGTCAGGGTCAACGCCCGTTCCAGTTGATTGACCCCCGTCTCCCGTGCGGCCTGATCGACGTGCGGACCTCCGACCGAGGGGAGCCGGGTCCACACCGCACCATAAATGCTGTTCGACCAGGTGATCGTGTTTCCGGAGATGATCCCCTGCATGCCCCAGCCGTCGGCCACCAGGACCGTGCTGGACAGAAATCGCGCGGCGGATGTTCCTCCATTCCGATTGACGAGCGTCATCTGAGTATCGGTCTGCAGGATCCGCGAATCCTGTCCGGACACGTCCCACAGTCCGCCCAGATTCGGGACACTGCCCCCCAGGGTCTGGAATGTCCAAGTCGTGCCGTTGGACCACTTGATCGATTTTCCAGAGAAAGTTCCGGTGACGTTCCATCCGGTGGCGATCACAGTATCGGGGCCGAGGAAGCTCCCCGGTGATTTTCCACCTACGCGATCGACGAACAGCAACGAATTCCCCAGTTGCTGCACCTGCGTTGGCGCTGCGGTGGAATTGGCCCACGCGCCGCCGATGCTGGGAATCAGATCCCAGACGGCCCCGTTCGACCAGCTAATGCGCATTCCGCCGGCGCTCAACTTGCCGACGAGATTGCCCCAATCGCTGGCGATCACTTCGCTCCCGTTGAGGAACCGCCCGGCGGAGGTTCCGCCCGAAGCGTTGATGAACGTCAGGGTGGTTCCCAGTTGTTTGATCCCCGTTTCCTTCAGGGCGGAAGTCAACCAGCGGCCTGCCAATTCGCGGACCTTCTGCCAGACGGAGTTGTCGCTGAAAGTGAGCGTTCCGCGGGTCGCGTCAAACGTGGCTGTCAAATTCCAATCGACCGCATTGACCGCCGTGTCATTGGCCACAGTTCCGGTTGAACGAGAGGCGTCGGGGCGGACCAGCGTGAGCTGGTTGCCGTTGCGCAACACCTGCGCGGGCTGGTCTCCGACCAGATAGAGACCTTCCAGCAGCGTCGTGCGCGGAAAGGCCTTCAGTTTGTCGATGTACGTTGTGGCCTGTGCCGCGGTGGGGAACGTCTGCTGCTGGCCATCCAGGTCGGTGGCCACGCTGTAGAAGGCATAGGTGTGGTCAAGTTGTCCGGCGACAAACGCCGAGGTCTGCGTGGTATTGGTCACCAGCGGGACAAACGGGCCGCCGTTGTCTGACATGAACACGTCGTAGCGCACCGCGGCGATGCTGGCGGACCAGCTCACCGAGAAATTGCTGGGGGGAGTGATGGCCGGGAGCGGATTGACCTGACTGGTCGGCGGATCGGTGTCGGTGATCGCCACGGCGACCTGTTGGGGAGTTGTTTCCCTGGCATTGACGGTCGAGAGAATGTCGACCACCGCCGTCTCGACCAGTTCATCAGCGTTGTCATCCACCCCGGTGAGCGTGATCGAAGCGCTGAGCTGCCCGGCGGGAATCACAATCTGCGACGGAGCGGTGTAGTCGGATCCGAATGTGGCCGTTCCGGAGAAGGTCAGGTTGATCGTCGCCGCCTCATTCCAGACCTTGGCGAGCGTGGCGGTAACAACCGCCGTTCCGCCATTCTCCGACAGCGTGTCGGGAGCGATGCTGAGGGTCACGGGAGGAGGAGGTTCGCCGTCCTGGATCGTCACCGTTACCTGCTGCGGCTCGGATTCTACGCCGTTGGTGACGGTCGCCACGTCAATGATGGCCGTGCGATTGAGGCCAAACAGTCCGTCCGGTTCTCCCAAGAGGAAGATTGAACCGGTCTTCTGCATGGGGGGGACGACGATCTGACTTCCGGACAGGGTGTAGTCGGTCCCCTGCACGGCGGTTCCGGAAAAATTGAACGCCACGGTCGTGCTCAGTCCCGACAGCCGGGACAACTTGGCGGTGATCGCCGATTTGCCCAGGTATTCCGGAATGCTGAGAGGGCTGGCGAGGAGCAGAACTTCTGGTGGAGCGTCACCGTCGTCAATGGTCGCGGTGACTTGCTGTGTTCCGCTTTCGGTTCCGTTGATCACCGTGTCAATGTCAACAACGATCGTATTGTCCACGGCGTACACGTCGTCGAGGACGCCCGTGAGCGTCATGGTGCCGGAGGTCTGTCCGGCGGGAATGAAAATCTGCGACGACGAGACGGCGTACCCTGTTCCTTGAACGGAAGTTCCGGAGAAGGCCAGATTGACGGTCGTATTGATCGCCGTCACTTTGGAGAGCGTGGCGGTGACGGTGGTCGTTCCGCCGTCTTCATCGAGCGTGTCGTTGTTCAAACTCAAGCTGACGGTTGGGGGGGCGTCGGAGTCGAGAATCGTCGTCGAAATCGGCGCCGGAGCGGTTCCGGCCCCGGACGCGACGCGGACCAGGATCGTCTCGGGCCCTTCGAAAAGACTGTCAGTCAGACCGGTGAGGGTGATCGACGCGGACGTTTGTCCCGCGGGAATGACGATTTGCGAGGCGGACGCGGTGTAGTCGGTTCCAAGCTGCGCCGTCCCGGAAAACGCCAGCGCGACGGTCGTGCTGACCCCCGTAGCGGGAGTGCCGGCGAGGGTTGCCGTCAGCGTGATCGTTCCACCACTCTCGTTGAGATTGGCCCGGTTGAAGCTCAGTCGCGGAGGAGAACCGACCAGTTCATTCACCACCAGGTTGGCGATCGGAGTTCCCCGACCGGTGACCAGATCATAGCCTGGTCCGGCGGAATAATTGGGAGCGCCAATGCTCGTTCCCGTGACGATGTCGCGAAAATTCGAGGCCGCCATCGAGTACAACAGGGGCAGAGTTTGTGTGTTCCCCTCGAGCGAATTGAGTCCGTTGATCGCCCGGCCCTGATTGACGATGGCCAATAGTCCGGCCCATTCCGGCGCCGAAGCGCTCGTCCCGCCAACAATGCTCCACGGTTGTGACACGCTGTTGTTGAACGTGTCATAGACCGGAACCCCGGTCGCCGGCGAGGCGTTCATCGAAACGTCAGGCGTGGTGCGGCGGGTCGTCGACTGCGTCACGACCCCTTTTTGGTAGTTGGGCTGATTCACGAACGCGCTGATCCCCCCGCCGCTCCCGGACCAACCCACCTCGCCGGTCCAGTTTCCCGAAGCATCAGCAGAGAGGGCGGTCCCTCCGATCGCCACAACATTGGCGGAGGATGAGGGCCAATTCACCGGTGATCCGTCGTCCCCCGAGGAGGCGACAAACGTAATCCCGACATGCCCGGCGGGAGTGGTAAATCGGGAGTCGAACGAGCGATCCCGGAACGATTCACCTCGTCCAAAGCTCATCGAGACCACCGAGACCCCGGGCTGGTTTCGCGCGTAATTCACCGCGATCATCATATTGGTGTCGGTCGCATCGTTGGCCTCCACCAGCAGGATGTTGGCCCTGGGGGCCATCGCGTGAACCCATTGCACGTCCAGCGCAATTTCTCCAGCCCATCCGCCATTTGTTGCGGGAAAATTCGTACCCCCGGTTTGATCCACCTGGGTGAACACGATATCCGGAAGTCCGAATTGCTGGTTGAACGCCCGCAAGTCACTGGCGATGTTGGGGTTGTGGTAAGCATTGACGATGGCGACCGTCATGCCCGAACCGTCGCCGGGTATCGTCCCGTTGTTGAAACTGATCTGGTCAAAACCGTAGGCGCGCCGCATCTGGGCTGGGGTGAAGCCCTGCGGACTGGCGGTGGCAAGCGGGGCAACTTCTCCAGGGGGGATCATGTAGCGAATGGTCGGATAGACCACGTTGGAAGGGGTGGTGGTGGAGAGGAGCGCCCGCGCTTCGAGTACTTCCGCCATCCACCCCCGCGTCCCGCGCAAGCGATCACAACGACGACCGCGAGACCTCTGGACGCTTTTTGTCCACCGGCGCCACATTGTCTGCCAAATCATAACCGGACTCCCTCAAAGAAATGCACGAATCAAACCGCTAAAATGAGTCAAATCGACAGAATGAGTGCCACCGGTTCAGGCGAGCGCCCACCCGGTTTTTCCCACGATTTTCAACCGCCGGTCTACCCTAACAGACGAAATACCCTGACGCCAGAAAATTTTTCCGAAATTCTTGGATTATCAGGCGGTTCGAAACCGGTCGCCGGACCCCGCTCTCCGGCCGGAACAAACCGACTCTCCATTCCGGGTCGCCGCTGCTAACCGGGAACCCGATCGGCGACCTTTTCCGGCACAGGCTGGGGACGCTCGTCGAGAATCAATTCGCGAAGTTCTGCGGCCAGGAAGAACGAACCAGTCGCACAGATCAGGTCGGGGGGGCCGACCAGTCGCCGCGCCAGCTTCCAGGCCGCCGCCGGGTCGCTGGCGAAATGCAGCAGCCGATCTGACAGGCTTTCCGCAACCCCGCGCAGTTCCGCCACCGGAACGTTGCGCGGATTGTTTTGAAAACTGGTCAGGATGATCGAATCAAACCGCGGCAAAAGCTGCCGCAGCATGCCGACAAAGTCTTTGTCACGCGTGGCGGCGAAGATCAACACGCGGCGCCGCGCCACGTAACTCTGGTCGAGGGTCTTGAGCAGAGCTCCCACCGCCGCCCAGTTGTGCGCCGCGTCGACAATCACCGTCGGATCGCGCCCCAGCAGTTCGATCCGGCCCGGCCAACGCAGCGTCCGCATCCCTTCGAGGATGGCCTCGGGAGCAACGTGCCAGCCCTGGAGACCGAGCTGGTCGAGGGCTGCCAGCGCCACCGCCGCGTTGGCCCCCTGGTGTTCTCCCACCAGGGACAGCGGCACATCCCGCCAGGTGATGCCGCCGACACGGACCGTGACCGACGGCCCGGCGCGGTCCACCGGTGGCTGATACTTGAAGTCAAACTCGCGGCCGGCCTGTAAGAGCGGTGCGCGCTGTTGGCGGCACACCTCGGCGATCACGGCCTGGGCGTCGGGATGGCTCACGCCGCTCACCAGCGGCACACCCGGCTTGATGATCCCCGCCTTCTCCCGCGCGATTTGGTCGATGCGGCTTCCCAATTGCCGAGTGTGATCGCGGCTGATGGTGGTGATTACCGACACCAGCGGGCGGCAGATGTTCGTGGCGTCGAGCCTCCCTCCCATCCCCACTTCCAGGACGGCGATCGTCGCCTCCCGTTGCCGAAAGTAGAGCCAGGCCAGCGCGGTGGTGATCTCGAAATACGTGGGACTCATCCGTCCGGGGGTCTTGTCGAGCGCTGCCACCACGTCCGAAACGCCGGCCACGAGCGCCGCCAGTTCCTCGCGCGTGGGAGGCACGCCATCCACCGCCATCCGCTCTTCAAACGCCGAAACGTGGGGAGAGGTGAACAGCCCCGTCCGGTAGCCGGCCGCCGTCAAAATCGACGCCAGATAAGCGGCGGTCGAGCCCTTCCCCTTGGTTCCGGCCACGTGAATGACCGGAATCGACCACTGCGGATCCCCCAACCGCCTCAAGAACTCGCGCATACGGTCGAGTTTGAAGTCGTCGGCGGAATACTGCGTCCCTGAAAGCCGCTCAAAGTTGATGCGGCTGAACAGAAACTCAATCGCCTGTTCGTAGCTGGCGGAGTACGAGGTCATGCAGTCAGCTTGCCGATTTCACTTCCCGCAGTCGCAACTTCCGAAACTCGACGCGGAGGGGAGGCCCCGAATGGACTTGCAGGGCGATGATCCCGGTCCGGGGGATGTTCTCGTCCGTCTCGCGGTATTCGACCGTCTTGATTCCATTGAGCGTCAGCGTGATCCGATCCCCCACGGCGCGGATCACGTAGCTGTTCCAGTCGTCCGGTTTGAGTGCCTTTTGCAATTCGGCCGGCGCCTGAGCCAGGATCTTGTTGCGACGACTCTCGTCGTACAGGCAGCCCCAGTATTTTTCGCCAATATCCGCCTGGTAACCCGACACCTCAGAGCTGTCTGGAACGCGTTCCGACCGGAATTGGACCCCCGTGTTTCCCTCGCCACGTCGCAGGCGGAATTCCAGTCGCAGCTCGAAATCCCCATAGCGCCGGGTGGTGGCCAGAAACTCATTGTGCTTAATTCCCGGCGAGTCCCCGACAATGGCCCCTTCTTCCACTTTCCAAAGCTGCTTGTCCCCTTCCCACCCCTCCAGGGTCCGGCCGTCGAACAAGGAGACAAACCCGTCGGCGTCGGGCTGTTCATCGGCGGCACTTGGCGCCGCGGCCGCGCTCCAAGCCGCCAGCATACCCGCCAGACACGACAGGGCCAGAAAGAACGAGCGCCCCGTTCTGGTTCCTGCCGGACAACCAGCCGATTTCAAGTCCTGCATGAATGGGGATTCCGTGAATTCCAAAGGACCAATGGAGAGACCGACGACCGACTCAAGAGCCGGGCTGTACACCGCAAATCCTAAGCTGTCGGTCTGTCGATCGTCAATTGTCGCGTTGGGCGGCGGAGCCGGTTGCGCTGGAAGGTACGTCCATCCGATTCACGGGTTAGGTGCCGAGCAAAATGGTCCTTACCCCAACACGCCGCAGAGAATCGCGTGGATATTTTTTTTATTTTCAAAATTCTCGCTTTCTTAGACCACCTCCTCGCAGCGATTTCGGCTTCAGCCAATCGCAGTGGTCGGCAAAAGAAATCTGCCATGAGTGCTGGAGTAAGTCGCTCTTCAGAAGGAGCATCATGCCAAGGCAAGCACAGTCGACCGACTTGAGCGGGCCGATGTAGAAGACTGCTGGTGGTGCGAATGGCTGAAGCCGCTGAATTGAAAGCCGACTGAGGCCGACACACTCCGTCCCCTCACTGCTTCTCGTCCCGACTTTCACTGGGTGCGCTGAGGGGCTTGGAGGCAGGTTTGGGCAAGGGCGCAATTTTCTTGCGGGGTTCGGTCTGCCGGGGCGGAATGTTCTCCAGACTCTCCTTCAAAACCTTGTCTCCCATCGCCGCGCCGCGGAACTGTTCTTCGGTCACCTCTTCATTGTCGATCAAGTACTTCGTCTTCTCCGAGATGGGAGAGCCTTCCTGATCAAACTTGCGGAGAACGCCGTGCGGTTTGCCGTCCTTGAACATGCCGCTCTGAATGAGCCTGCCCTGCTCGTCGCGCACATACGTTAGGAGTCGTTCGTTAATAAATTACCTGAAATGGTGTCATATGTGCGGTTGGATCTCATAGTTCCAGTCGCCATGAAACTCGTTCCGTTTTAGGCGAACGCTGCGCATTTCTTCGTCGCTTATTTTCCGCCCGGTGACATAGATGTCAGAGTCGA
>JBJXGA010000214.1:0-13066 GCA_046152955.1 Planctomycetales bacterium
TCCTGAAGCGGGAGTCAGAGCGAGAATTGTGGGAATGATTGCCCGGAACCACTCAGTTCGGGTAAAATCAAGATATGTCGCATCCAGTCGCCACGCCCATCGAGATTCGTCCGAACCGCGACGGCCAGGACCGAGCGTACATCGCTGGGACACGGATCCGCGTCCAGGACATTTATGCGCTGGCGGAGGTCCAGGGAAAGACTCCTGCCGAGATCGTGTTGTCGATTCCGAGTCTCACGCTGGCACAGGTGCATTCGGCAATGTCGTATTACTTCGATCACCGGAAAAAGATCATGGACGAACTCCGCGAAGATGAGGAGTTTGTCCGTCAATTTCGAGTTCAATGCACAACCCACGGCAGCGTATAAACTTACGCTGGCGGGGCGACGCTACTTCGAACGTTCCCCCCTGACGGCGACGGTTTCCGGCCGAATTATCCCAACGGTCGTTACTGCCGCGCCGTAATAAGGTTATGGCACCCATCGCAAGACGCACGCCGCGCATGCCGGATCCCACCACTGACGCCGAACTTGTCTGGCCACCTGGTGGCGGGGTGGGGGATGCGCGCCTGGTCGAGGAAGTCCGGCATGGGAGTCAGGAGGCGTTCGAGCAGCTCGTTCGGCGGTATGAGGGACGATTGCTCAGCGTCTTGCTGCGGTTCGTGCGAGATCGGGAATTGGCCCGCGATCTCTCGCAAGAGACGTTTTTGCGAGTCTTCGAGCGGATTGACCAGTTTGATCCATCGCGGCGATTTGGGCCATGGCTGTTTCGGATCGGGGTCAACCTGGCGCTCGATTTCCTGCGCCGCAGAAAGCGGAGGATCTGGCCTTCCCTGTTCAGCGAAAGCCGAATGGAGAAGTCCCCTGATCCACCGGTCTCCGATCCGCGAACTCAATTGGATCTCGAACAGGAAGTGCGTAAAGTCTTGGAAGGGATTCCGGAAAAATATCGAACGGTATTGATTCTCAGGGATCTGGAGAATTTTTCCACTTCGGAAATTGCCGCGATTATGCATCGCAAAGAAGCCACGATCCGGTGGCGTCTGGCCGAAGCGCGATCGCGATTTCAACACATTTGGACGAGCCGGCAGGGGACTGGAACGGACGGCGAACAACTCGCCGGGCGTCCCCTCTCCCCTCTGGATTCACCATCCGACAGGCATGCGAGTGACTCTGATGAACTGGAACCTGACTTGTCGTAGGACGCGGCGGTTGCTGGCCCTCTGGGCAGGGAACGATCTGGACGCCGCGGCGCAGATCGGCGCGCAGCGGCATCTGGCGACCTGCCCGCAGTGCCGCGCGCATTGGCACGGTTTGCAGGTGGGACAGCAAGCGCTGGAACAGGTGCGGCTCTCACCGGCTGGAGATGCGTCGGACGCAAGATCGTCGGAAGAGCGATCGGTCTGGCCGGGGGTCGCACGACAGTTGCGCTGGTCCGAGCCGCTCTCCGTCGCACCGGGCTGGCGCGACTGGCTGCCGGTCGGGGCGCTGGCTGCCGCCTGTTTGGCGATGGTTATGGCCAGTTGGCCACAAGCCACCCCTACTGAGATGACCGAGTTCCATTCGGGCGGAATGCCAATGTTGCGGGTGAATTCCGCTGCCTGGGGCCAGGCAGAGTCTCTGGCTGGTTCCGATGAGTGGGCCCCTTTGCAGTTGGCATTCCCGGACGGATTGCGAGTGCGTACACTGGTGGATGGGACCGACGTCAGCGGATTCTGAACGGTTGCTGGCGGGTTCCCCCCTCCGTTTGTTCGCAGTTCCGGGAGTCTCCTCGATGCCGCTGTTCGAATTCCGTTGCGAAGAGTGTCAGAGCGATTTCGAAGTCCTGATCCGCTCGCAGGACCAGGCGCATTGCCCGCAGTGCGGCAATGGAAAGGTCAAAAAACTGTTCAGCGAAACTGCGGTGGCCGTGAATGGTTCGCAGTCGTCACTCCCGCTGGCTGCGGCCTGTCCTCCAGGGAACGCTCCCTGCGGCCCGGCCTGCTGCCGACTTCCGTAAGCCGGATCGCTGACATGGCGCCCATCGTTGCGGCCGGGACGCGCTGGCGAGAGCCGGCGCTGGGGTTGCTGTATGGCACGCTCCCCGCTCAGGAGCGCGCCAGTCAGATGGCCCAGATGCAAGCGGCGGCTCGAAACGGGGAAATCTCCCTGGATGAATTGCTGGTGGCCATCGTCCAGGAAAAGGTCGCCGCTACGAGTCTCACGGTCCACCGCCCAGGGGGGATGGCCTTTCTCTGGCCTCCGGTCATCGCTCCGGGGGAAAACCCACTCCTGGCGGATCAACTGCTCGCCAGTGCCGCCAGCCGATTGGAGTCGTCCGAATCGCTTTATGCCCAGTGCCTGCTGGAGCCCCAGGATGCCGAGGGCCGGGAACTGCTGGAGCGGGGCGGATTTCCCTACGTCACCGACGTGTTGTTGTTGTCGCGGCAGGTAGATCGACTGCCGTTGGACGCGCCGCGGACCGGATTGGAGTCCACTCCTTACTCCCCCTCCGAGCATGCAGCCTACGTCCGGGTGGTGGAGGCCACGTTCGTCGAAACGCTGGATTGTTCGCGGCTGACGGAAGTGCGGGATGCGGAACGGTCGCTCACAGGGCATCGGGCGGCAGGTCCCTTCGATCCGGCACTGTGGCGTCTGTTCCGCATCGGCGCTGCCGAGGTGGGAGTCCTGCTGGCGGTCGATCATGCCGACAGCGGCGTGCGGGAAATCCTGTACCTGGGAGTCGTTCCCGAAGCGCGGGGCCGGGGGATTGGGAAGGGAATCTTGCAATCGGCGCTGCGCGGCGCCCGCCGGGATGCGCGGCAGGAAATGCAGGTGGCGGTCGATGCCGCCAACCATCCGGCCCGCAAAGTCTATCGTGAATTGGGGTTTCGCGAAGACCGGAAAATGGCGGTCCATCTGCGATTGAGGCACACGCCAGTCCGCGCTGCGAACGGCCTCCCCTGAGGCCATCGACAGGTTCTGCACACGCCGGGGCGGGGGGAGTATCGCTGGAAAAAAAAAATTGAGATTCGTCTGACTCGGAAACTGCCGCATGCGGCGCTCGCCACGCTCCATCAACCTGACCGGAATCTTGGTTTTTTGTTTGACACGCTGGCGGCGGACGATACCATCTGCTCCACGAGTGAGTTGTAAGTTGCGGCAACGATGGCGGTGAATTCTGGGGTGCAAACCAGGGTTCAGGGGGCCCTGTCAGTCGTTGCCGGGAACTTTTTCCAATGACATACCGCGCGCGCCGGCAAGCTGTTTGCCCGTCGCGACAGCGGTGGTCTTGCGCAGTCATCGGATGGACCGTCGCGGGCGTGGGCCGGCGATGTGACAGATGAGGCAGTGGAGGCCGCGCTGTTGTTTCGTCGCCGCAGGACGACTGCGTCGGCGCGCGCAGGGAGGGGGTGGCACGATGCAGCCCGAGAGGTTGCCGCAGAAGTCGGCGCAAGCCATCGCATACCAGCCGGTACGCGATGCGGAAGTCTGCGGGGATGCGGCGCGTGGCGCCGAGAGCCGCGACGTGGAGGTCTGTCGAGTCGTCACCGAACTGGTGGGCCGCTCGGCATTCGAGCACTGGTTCCAGGGGAAAACCCAAGTGCTGGTGGCCGGTGACGAACTGACTGTTCGAGCGGCCAGCCCCTTTTTGCTCAAATGGCTGCAAAAGCAATTCCGCACGCCGTTGGGACAGGCGGCACTCCAGCTTTGCGGTCCGGCCGGCACGCTCCGCTTCGAAACCGGGAGCGTTGTCGGCGTGGGGGGAATGGCGGCCGCCGGTCATCAGACCCCGGAGCGGGCGCAGACTCCGGCCTCTGTCCGTTCGGCCGACCAGCCGGAGGATCCCGAAGTCACTCCGTCGATCGCGTCGATCCCGATCGTCGCTTCCGACGCCGTTTTGGCGACACGCTCGGCCGGGAGACGGTTTGCCGACCTGGCGGACTTCGTCGTCGGCCCTGGGAACGAGTTGGCGGTGACTGCCGTGCGACAAGTTTGCGGTCGGCCGGACGGGGGGGGCGGGCCGTTGTTCGTTTATGGTCCGGTCGGAATGGGCAAGTCGCACCTCCTGGAGGGGATGCATCGCGCCCTGCGCCGCGGGCATCCGCACCTGCACGTGGTGTTTCTCGCTTCGGAGCAGTTTGCCAACTACTTCACGCAGGCGTATCGCGACCATTCGCTGCCGGCGTTTCGGCAGCGGTTTCGGACGGTGGACGTGTTGCTGGTCGATGACGTCGAGTTCTTTGAAGGGAAACGGGCGATTCAGGAGGAATTCCTCCACACTGTCAAGCAATTGGAAAGCCACGGAAAACTGGTCGTGGCCTCCGGAGACAGGCATCCGCGGTTGATCACGCGATTGTGTGACGAGTTGAAGACTCGGTTTTTGTCGGGCATGGTGTGCCGCCTGGAGCCTCCCGATCTGGAGACCCGCGAGCGGATCGTGTTTGCCAAGGCGCAGCGCCTGGAAGCAGAGGTGAGTCCCGAGGCGCTCCGCTACGTGGCCCAGCGCTTTTCCGGGAGTGTCCGCGAATTGGAAGGGGCGCTGCACTGTCTGAAAATCTGCCACACGATGACCGGCAAGCGAGTGGGGGTCACCGCGGCGCGGCAGGTGCTTTCGGATTTGGAACGGGACTGTCTGCGGACGGTGCGGCTGGCGGACGTGGAGCGCGTCGTCTGCTCGCTGTACGGGCTGGCCCCCGAGGAACTGCGTTCCGACCGCCGCACCCGCGCCATCAGCGAACCGCGGATGCTGGCGATGTTCCTGGCGCGGCGTCACACACGTTCCGCCTACAGCGAAATCGGCAGCTATTTCGGCGGACGCAATCATGCGACGGTGATCGCCGCCGAACGCAAAGTCGCTCAGGAGTTGGAACGGGGGGCCGAAGTGACGGTCGCGTCGCGCTCCTGGCTGTTGCAGGACGTTGTGGACGCGCTCGAACAACAATTGCTGGCGGGATGACATGCCGGAATTGCCCGAGGTCGAGACGATGGTCCGCGGCATCCGCCCGGCGGTGGAAGGTCGGCGGATCTGTGCGTTCCGGAAGTGTCCGTCGCGATACCGCCCGATCACGCTGGAACCGGGGGGGGCGGCCATCGCGCGCCGCGTGGTGGGGCAGACGGTGACGATGGTGGCGCGCCGTGCGAAGCGAGTTCTCCTGCACCTGGAATCGGGGGATGCGTTTGTCATCGAACCGCGGATGACCGGACTGATGCTGCTGGCCGATCCCCCCGATCGGGAGCACCTCCGGATCGAATGGTCGTTTGCGGAAAAACCTCGCAGCGCGTCCTCCCTCTGGTTCTGGGATTGCCGCGGCCTGGGGACGGTGCGGCTGCTGAAACCTATTGCGCTGGACAACTTGTTGCACGGGACGCGCCTGGGGCCCGACGCGCTGGAGATCACGCTTGAAGAATGGGGCCAGCGGTGTGGCGGTACGGCGCGGCCCATTAAGGTCGCCTTGCTCGATCAGACGCTGGTCGCGGGGATCGGCAATCTGTACGCCAGCGAGATCCTGCATCGGGCGGCGATCCGGCCCACTCGTCCTGCCAACCGCCTGACCGGTTCGCAACTGGAGCGTCTGGCGGCGGCGACCGCGGACATCCTGCACGAGGCGATCCGGTACGAAGGCTCCACTCTGGGAGACGGGACGTATCGCAATGCGCTCAATCAGGCGGGGAATTACCAGAATGCGCACCGCGTGTACGATCGGGCGGGAGAGACCTGTCCGACGTGCGGCCGGGACGAAATTCGCCGCATCGTCCAGGCGCAGCGTTCGACATTTTTCTGCCGCCGGTGCCAGCGGTGAGCCGGGCGCGGCGCTCCGGCATTGCGTTGGACGCCTGCGATATGGGATGATACCGAAACGGAATTACCTGCAAATGTCCCTCCCTGCCGCGCCCTGCGCGGCGCCCTCCCAGCAGTTGTTACATGTCGTCGCGTCGAACCAAGGCCAGGGAAATGGCCCTGCAAATGTTATTTCAGCAGGATCTCAATCCGGACGTCCCGGCGGACACGGTGCGGGAGTTGATCGTCGAGCGTCTTCGCGACGAGGCGTCGTCCCGTTTCGCCTGGAGCCTGTTCGGCGGGGTGATGGAATGCCGCGGGCAATTGGACGCGAAGATTGAAGCGTTCGCCGCCAATTGGTCCCTCAAACGGATGGCTCCCACCGACCGCAACGTTTTGCGATTGGCGGCGTTTGAACTGCTGTTCACGGATACTCCGCCTCGCGTCGTCATCGACGAAGCGCTGGATCTGGCCCGCCGGTACGGCACGGCACAATCGTCGCAGTTTGTGAATGGGATCCTCGACCGGCTGATTCCCGGAGGAGGAAAACAAACGGGCGAACCTTCCGGCCCAGCGAGTGTCTCTTAGTGCGGATCGAGTCCGGCGGCACGTCAAACGCCTTCGGAATCCTTCGAATTGGCCAAACGCCGGGTGTCGAATCGCTGAATCGCCAAAATACTTTGTCAGGTCGCTCGACGTTTCAATCGAACATGCTATAATGCAGTTCTACCGCATTGGCTCCGTCCCTGAACCGGATGGTGAACCAGTGCTGACGCGGGGTGGAGCAGTCTGGTAGCTCGCGAGGCTCATAACCTCGAGGTCGCAGGTTCAAATCCTGTCCCCGCCATTTGCCAAAGGCAAATAGAGCAGGAGAGCGGAGAAAGTAGAAAGTAGAGCAGCGGAAGCCCCGCCCGCTCTCCTGCGGTCTACTTTCTCCTCTCTCCTTTCTTTTTTTTCAGGCCGCGCCATCGCCTTCGAGAAACTTCTCGTCTACCAGAAATCAGTCGACTTCGCAGACCGCATTTGCCAAGCCACCGAGGATTTCCCCAGAGGCTACGGCTTCCTGGTCGATCAACTGAACCGCGCGTCCCTTTCGATCGCTGCCACTGGTTTTGACGGTATCGAATCTCGCGTACCGTCAGGTTATACGAAAGGCCGGCATCTTCGGGTGTCGGCCTTTTCGCGTTTTTTCGCCAGATCTGCAACCACTTCGAACGTTTCCCCGCGTCTCAAAGTCCCTCTCTCGCGACGTCGCGAGACTTTCAGGTTGACCAACCGCGTCGGCTTTCCGGGCCAGACACGTCCGAAACTCTCGGTTGTATCGGTGTCTCTCCGTGTTTGGGTTATCGGGAGTTGCGAGCGCTCAATCGGTCGCAACCCGCATGGTTGCGAGCGGCAGGTTGCCTGCCCCGATGGTGGTCAATCGCCATCGCGACAATTCCTGCGGGGCGACTTTCAAGATGGGAATTCCTGACTCACAGAACGCCACGCGCGAGAATGGCCGCGACCTCGCGGACCCGGTCGTCGGGCGAGAGAGGGAGGACGGGGGACATCGAGTTCGCCGGCTTTGGAGCGGGTCACGGAGCGTTTCCGTCCATTCGAATGTGCTCGTTATGAATTGCGCGACCAGATTGTAAAGCCGCCTTTTGTGGTCGCAATCCTGGTGGCTCTGATTAGCCCCTGACTTACCATCCTTTGCAAGGTCCGTTCAAGTTCCTGCTCTTGCTTCTTCGATTCCTTGAGTGGCAATGAGTGTCTCAAGGCAGACGCGATGACAGGAGCGGAAATCTCGGTCCTTTGTGGATTGGTCGCGAGGTAGGTCAGGATCAGGCTATCAATCGTCGCGAACGGCGGAATCACCGACGGGCTATGCGAGAGCGGTGACACCGAAGGCGATGGCTCATTCGCGGCGTCCGTACTTGGCTTCATTTGATTCCGGCATTGAGAATTTGCCTGCACACTCTCCTTCGAGTCAGAAGCGAGAGTCGAGTGATCAACTTCCATTGGTTCTGCTGGTGTTGAATGGGTGCGGTGTGCCTTTTCCCTCATCGGGGGACCAAGCATCCATTCATGGTCATCCACAGAAACTGGCGACTGATTTTGTCGCTCGCCTTTTCGCGCCTGATAGGTATCGCAGACGACTCGGGCGCACGATGCGGCATCGCGATTGATCTCCCATCCGGAAAAGACGGAGAACGCCCAACCAAGCTGCGCGAGTTTGTTGCGCTGCCGCAGGTCGCGCTGCCATCGATCCTCGACGAGATGCCATTGGCGGCCGTCACAATAGACAGCGTACTTGATCTCTGGAAACGCAAAGTCGGCTCGCGAGACAGGCACGCCTCGTTCGTCAAGGATGCGAAACTGCGTCTGGAGTACGTCTCGTAATTCACCAATCTCATTCAGCGCGATCAAGAGACGCGCTTCGATCGGTGACTCCGTCGGCACCATTGATCGTACCGGGGGCCTTAAATCTGCGTCGCGCGGAACGCCGCACACCGGAATCGTGCGCGACTTGATCGGCGCTGTCCCAAGGACGATTTGACTCAGCAGCGGATTGAGGCGCGGCAATTGATTTCGACAGCACCACGATCTATCCGCGAGGACGACAACTTTTCCGCGAGCCCGTGTAATTGCAACGTTTACGAGTCGCGTACCGGTGTCCTCGCGAAGTAATAGCCCCAGGTTATTGCGTTTTGGCGCATCGACCATGTCGAAGATTACGACGTCGGCCTCGCCGCCCTGAAATTGATGGACGGTACCAGCCTCAATCGATTGTGCATGTGGTCGGAGCGGAGTGCGCTCGGCCGACAGTTCTTGACTAATCCACTTTCGCAATAGTCGTACCTGAGCGCGATACGGTGTGATGATCGCAATCGAGATTGGTGTCGAGGATTCCGCAGCGATGGTCGTTGCAACCTCAAGAGCAAGTTCAGCAGACGCCTCATTCTGCCAGCTCTTACCGATTTGCTGACAGTCATTCTCGATGGCGTCGGTTTCCAGAATTACCACGCCTTCGCCAGGAACCGGAGGCAAGGCCAGGAGCTGAGCAAGTCGTGCCGAGTCGGCGAGCTGTCGAACTTCCGGGTATAGTGCCTGCACCTGCCGCCAAATATCATCGGCACAGCGTCGCTGAGCAGTAATTCGACATAGACGCGGATCATCTGTTTTGACGTGCCGGCGGTACATACCTTCGGCTCTTATGGACAGCTCAGATTTTTCGTAGACATCCTTCCCCATCCATTCCGCAACTGAGGGATCGAGTCCTGGTGAGGCTTTGAATACCGGTCCCAGCTGTTGCGGATCTCCAGCCAGCAGGAGTCGATCCTTCGCTTGAGTCGCGAGGAAGACGCACACGGCTGGTGGGACCATCGTGACCTCGTCAACGATGACAGTCTGCCAGTTCGCAGTCGCCAAGGGACTGCTTCCAAGGTAGGCCTGAGCCGTCGTTGTCGTCACCACTAGGGCCTGATCCGCGTGTCGCTGCAAGACGGACTTGAGCCTCTGCTGCGCCGAGGACAATTCAGCGCGAATGACCGCAATCTCCGATGCCGGCTTGTCATCTCGCTGGGCTTTCGAAAGCTCTTTGCCCAAGTGCCGGATTTGTTGGCTCAGTTCAGCTTCATCAACCGGACCGAGTAGTTCGGGGCGTTCCAGAATTGCGGGGAATCTGGGGTATCCAAAGCGAAGAATTCGACGCGAGTCAATCAGTTGGGTGAGTCCGGCAGCTTCCACCTGGCGAACGATTTCAAGAGTAACTGTATCCACCGCTCGGTTTGACGGTGCAACGACCAATACTCGTGGATTAGCGGATGAGCCAATCAATTCTACTACGAGGCGGCCGATTGCGAACGACTTGCCGGCGCCCGGGGGGCCCCACAAAAGGCGGCTCCACGGAACTGCAAGACGCGCAAGCGACTCTGCCAACTCACGAGAGTCATCGCTCGCAATCGCAGCATCCGTACTGTTGCAATCGCGTTGCAACACGCGATACATCCGATCGGGAAACTCGGGAACAATCTCAAGGCGCTCGGCAAGCTCCGCCGTGAGGAATGAATTGTCGACAAAAATGGTCCCGGGGAAATCGATGGGTAGCAGATCCGTATCGAGCGCAACGTAGATTTCTTCACCCGTTGACTTCTGTCCGACAAGCAGTCCATTCGTCCAACTACCTCCATTAGAACGAAACTTGACAGGTACGTCAGATGGGAGCGCCTCGTCTTCCAACTGTTCCAGATGCAGCGCCATCACGGTACGTTCGCGAACTGTGGCGATGCGTTCACCACGGTCTACTCGCAAATACGTGTCCCGAAGTGATTTCGCGTACTGCCGGACTGCCGTCGCGATGACTGTCATCTCTCCGAGGGGCTGGTTCGAAAGCTGTTGCGCTACGTGCAATCCCATAGCAGAAAGCTTTACGGCAGAAGGAATCTTTGATGTGACTTGAAAGTACTCCGGATTCTGAGTCGCGAGGTACTCTAGCTCCAGCGCGTACTCGTTGGTGCCGACACCGAATACCTCTTGTGCTACTTCGGACCAGGAGAAAAATAGTTTCTTGCCCAGCTTCTGAAGGGCACGCAGTCCAAGCAGCATTCGCACGAGCTTTCGCGGCATACACTATTCTCTTGATGTAAAGGATGAATATACCGCCACACAGCATCGCACAGTCGACGATCTGATCGTAGGCGAGTGGCAGCGAGAAGTGTTCTCTCGGGCGTTGGAGATATGTCTTGCAGGTCTCGTCGAGTGCGGATTCTCCCACGACGATCAACCTGCAGGAGTTTTGGGTATCGGGCCAGAAAGTGTACTCATGGAGTTGCTCGATAAGCAACACGCCCGCACGCCACATGTGTCATAAGATGCGTTGTTGCAGGCGTCGATGCGCTCATTTCAGCAGCTCGTTCGCTTCATCGTCATCAGGTTCACGTTCTTTGACGGTGATCCCCTGTTCCTTCAAGGCAGTGACGATCTCCTTGAGTTTCGAGTCAGCGGGATCCCTCAGGTAGTCGCGGACGGCCGCACTCTTCGCGCCTCGTTCGGGTTTTGCTTTTGCCATGATTTCTCAATCTTTGTTGGGGGCAAATTGCCTGTCATTCCAAAGGTTCGGTGTTGTCATCGTATCCCCGCCAGTAGGGCGTCTGCAAATGACCGAAGTGGTTCGATCGTTGACAAATGCTCGCCGGCAGAATCCATGCCGATGATGCACCCGTGTAAATCGTGTAAGAAGCCGACGCCACACCTCGTCACGGCGTCTCCCCGACGGGATGCTCAGGATCGTCTGGTCCAGCCGGTCCGATTCAGGGTCTGCAATTCGCATACAGAACGGGGCTCCACGGGAGATGGAGTAGGGGCATGAAGATAATGCAGCAAATCATGGCCCACGCGTTCGTCGGCTGCCTGGGTACGGTCGCCGACGGTGTAGTCGGTGCCGCTTTGGCCTAATCGTCGTCCGATCAATGGGACGGTCCCCCAGCAACCACACCCGATGCCAAGTACCTGATGGGTGCGCCGGAGATCGCCATGTCGATGACGGTTAAGGGGGTCTGGATCGGAGGTGGACATCTGATCGGTGCTGTCGGCGGACTGATCGTCGCAGTTCTGACCAACATCCTGATCGTGCGGCGCGATAGACGGAGCAATCACGTCGACAACGGGGAGTGAGTCCGTCGCCGAAGGCCGTGGTTCACCCCCCAAACAACTCCCCCACCCCCTCATCCTCGATTGCCACGTGCAGGTATGCCCACGTAATCGAAACGTTGGCGTACCCCGCGGCGTCGCGGACATCGGCCAGATTTCGATTCCTTCGTTCGCCACGGCAATCGCCAAACCTTGAGGATCTCTTTCTGCGGAAACGACGACCGGAACATTTTCCAAGGCGACCATATCCGTAAAGAACAAATCGCGCCAATCAGGTGAAGGGGGCGCATTGGGCGCTCCGAATAATTCCAAGCGCAGGCAGGCCGCTGCGACGGTCAGGAGCACAATGGCCAATCCGAGCCGCAGGGATCTCCGGGGCCGGGGTGTGCGTTGTCGACCTTCGGGAATCATCGGATGTTTCGGGGTAGACATGCCGGTTTCCTGAATCCTGCCGATACCGTGAATTCCATGATAACCATTTCCAGGGCGACTTCGCACCGGCGAGGTTCTGAGCGAAGTTCTGAGTGGCAGATCGGCCTGCGAGGTTGGAAGGTAAATCGCCGGAAAGCCATTCCGCGGTAATCTTTCAGCTCGAATCAATGTCCGGACTTTGCGAGGGAATTTCCGAATGGTATCTTCGAGCGACGAACAGAAATGTCGTTCAGAGGAGCGATCGCTGGCCACCAGCTCCGCCTGCGACTGCAGCCATGAGCTACGTCACCGTATTCAACGCGTGATTCTCGCCGAAGGGCCTCAGAATCCATGAACGCCGACCAGCTTGCTGAGATTCGTCCGGCGCTCCGCGAGGTCGTCGAAGGCGCGCCAGATACGTGCGTGACCTTCGAAGTCGCTGGCGATCCGAACAGGTGGATCCAGGTTGTGGACCGGACGGTCAACGCAGCCTATCCACATGCTGACCACCCAGAGGAGAGGATCAGTCGATTGGAACTACCACCGGTTTCGGCAATGCTCGTCAGTTGGGAAGCGCATAAGTTCGCGACCTTCGAGTTCGCGCAGATTGACCTGAAAGCTGTTGCAGAGTGGATTGACGCGTACTTTGTCCGTGTGATCGGTTGCACTGACGGCGAGTATCACCTCGACGTGGCGTTTTTTAGGGTATGAACCAGTAGCCGAACAATCCCGGCGTTGATCTCGACACGGGATCTACGACCGCGCGCTGGGCCAGGCCGACCTGCAGCGTCTCGTGGGGCAGGCTTTCCTGCCTGCCGCCACACAGCCGCATCAATTTACGTCAGCAATTTGCGATAACGCGCCGACCGACCCGAAGATCCTGGCGACCTCGAAGGCTGCTATTCCATGAACGCGAGCTCTACGTTGGGTAGTTCGTCGCGGCCGCGATTTCTGGCGGCTGGACTGACAGCGGGCGCCGTGGCCCTATGCCGACGATAAGGTGGATTCGCTAGCGGCGGTATTCGGCGTAGTCCATCCGGCCCCCGACTTGTGATATCGTACCATGACGGAGCAGGACGTGATGGGAATGGATAATTGCCATAACACCAATGGGCAATATACGTTATGTTCGATGTGGTCACCCCCTCCGGGGGTGACGGACCAGATGACGGACCAGATGACGGACCAGATGACGGACCAGATGACGGACCAGATGACGGACCAGATGACGGACCAGATGACGGACCAGATGACGGACCAG
>JBJXGA010000216.1:0-3625 GCA_046152955.1 Planctomycetales bacterium
CCAATTGCGCGGCGAGCCACTCGAAGACCTGTGCGCATCATCATCACCGCGGGGGGCACAAACACCGGCATCAAGCGGCGAATTGTGCTAAGAGGAGCGTCGAGCCGAATTCACCGGATCGAGCGCACGAACAGGATTCCCCTCCGGCGCAGCGCGTGCCGCTGACCCACACGGATTGTGCCGCCTGCCAGTTTCTGGCGCAGCACTCAATTCCCGTGGCGCCGGTCACGCTGGACGCTGTGGAGGCCATCGTTCCACTGGCAACGCCTGGCTGGCCGGCCCATCCGCCAATTTCCGTGGCCAAGTGCCATCCGGCGCGCGGTCCTCCCTGCCGCGGCTGATGGTTCGCTGCGCATGTGGAATTCGGGACGTTGCGTGATTGACCAACTGGTCCGGCGGAAATCGTCGGCCTCCCCTGGGAGGTCTGACACCCGTTTCGCTGGTCCGGCCGTACGCTCCCCCCTGTTCCTTTCGGGCGGACCATTCGATTGCGGTCGTTGCGGGCTCCAGTGAATGATCCTCGCGTTTTCTTCAGGGAGTTTCTCCACCATGCGTACTTTTCACCCGATTCGCCGAGGGGGTTTCACCCTCATCGAATTGCTCGTCGTCATCGCCATCATCTCCGTGCTGATTGCCTTGCTGTTGCCCGCCGTTCAGCAGGCCCGCGAAGCGGCTCGCCGCACGCAATGCAAAAACAACCTCCGGCAGATCGGCATCGCGCTGCACAGTTACCACGATCAATACAGCACCCTCCCTCCCGGATGGATCGGGATGACGAATGGCGTGCCGGACATCTTCGGATCCAACGGCTGGGGCTGGGGGGCAAAGATCCTGCCCCAAATCGAACAGGGGCCGGTCTACAACGCCATCAACTTCAGTCTGTCGGTCGCCGATCCGCTCCATTCCGGACTCCGGACGACGAAGATTCCCAGCTACCGCTGCCCCTCGGACGTGGGGTCAGGCGAGTGGACGATCAACAGTGAAAGCGGAGTCCCCCTGGCGAAGCTCGCCAACGCCAACTACGCGGGCGTGTTCGGTGTTTCTGAAATCGACGACTGCGTGACAGGGACCGCGGCTGACTGGCCCTTTCCGACCCCCTACCCGCAATGCGGCGGAGAAGGGGTCTTTTACCACAACAGCATCACCCGCTTCGCCGACATGATCGATGGCGCCAGCAACACATTTCTCGTGGGAGAGCACCTCACCGACGAGCGCCCCAATCCCCGATGGTATTCGACCTGGGCCGGGGTGATTCCGGGGGGAGAGGACGCGCTGGTTCGCATCGTTGGAACCGCCGATCACACTCCCAATCACCCCTCAAACCACATTGACGATTTCGGCAGTTACCACACCGGCGGGGCGCAGTTTCTACTGGGTGACGGAAGCGCCCGATTCATCAGCGACAATATCGACCTGCGGACGTATCAGAGTCTGGCGACGCGGGCCAAAGGGGACATCGCGAGCGATTTTTAGGAGCATCTCGATTTTGGGGAAAGTGGGCGGCACAGGATTCGAACCTGTGACTTCGACCGTGTGAGGAGCGCACTCGAACCGCTGAGTTAGCCGCCCGGAGTCGCCGCCGACGGAGATCTCTCCGTCGGGCCGCGACATCGTCGATGTTAGTCCCCCCGCCCCCAATGTACAAGGGGCCGATCCGGCAATTTATCCCAGCAGAGTCAGGGGGTGTTTCCGATTTTCCAGGGGAAGCGAAACCGGCTTTCCCTGGCGCTGGGAGTCCAACGCTCCGAGAATCATCTCCACCGTCTGTCGTCCTTCGTACATGCTGCACAGCGGGGGCCGGTCGTGCTCGATCGCGTCGAGCAAATCCCGCACCGCGACAACGTTTCCCTTGTCATTTCCGGTCGGCAGCGTCTCCGGCTGGTCGATCCCCGTCGAGGTGATCCGTTGCCATTTCGCCCCGCTCCGACCGGGAGACCAGCTCGGATCGGCCAGGAAATGCACCGCGGGCAGGTATCCCGACGGGTAATCGACGATCCCCTTCGAACCGAGAATCTGCAGCGCGAATCGGGATGGACTCCCCGCGGCTCCACGGTGCGAGCTGATGAATCCGGTCACTCCTCCCGGGAATTGATACTGGGCATCGACCGCATCCCCCGCCAGGGGGCCTAAACCCTCCGGCCCTTCCACCACATCCATCCGCGTCACGGGGCGCCCCTTCTGTGTGACGGAGGCAAAACAGGAACGCGCCTCACCGCCGAACACCGTCATCAGATTCAGCATGTGGCTCCCCAACACCCACAAGTCTTCCCCTCCTCCGCGCTGGTCCTCTTTGCCTCGGGCGCGCAGCTCCAGAATGGTTCCCAGTTTGCCGTCGGAGATGAGTTGCCGCACCACGGAGATGATCGGGCAATACCGCGTCTGGTGCGCCAGTGCCAGTTTGGCATGTGTCATCTCGCAGGTCCGGACGATCTTGTCCGCCTCTTCCAGCGTGCGGCAAAAGGGCTTTTCCATGTACATGTGGATGCCCCGTTCGGCGCAGGCCATGACGAACTCAAAATGACGGTCGATCCACCGCGGGCAGACGGCGACAATGTCCGGCTGTTCCTTGTCGATCATTTCGCGGTAGTCGGCGTAACCGCGTGCCGCGCCGGTTCGCTCGATCCCTTTGGCGCGTCCGGCCTCCTGCTCGTCCGCCAGGGCGATCACCTGCGTCTGGGGAACTTCCTTCCAAACAGTGTCGATGCCGTGGCCATAATCACCGCGGCCGGTGCTGCCAATGATGGCGACGCGATAGGGTTTGGGCATGGTGGGTCTGTGCGAGAGAAATTGAAGAAACAATTGATCGTTCGTACCCCGACAATTCGAGGTGGGAGAAAGCCTATTGTGCCCGGACCATTCCCGTTGCCGCAAGCGACTCCAGCCCGACTCTTGCCCGGCGCGGAGTCGTTTGCCAGAATCAGCGCTCCGAAGGAGTTCCCCGAAGTCCCCCTGCACTGCAAGGAAGTCGCCATGATCTGTATTCCCCGTGCCGGGTCGATGGCACTGGTCGCTCTGCTGCTGACCACAGCGGTATTCACGGGGTGTTCGGGGAGCATCACTCCCAATCCACCGCCGACGGGATCGGGTTCGTCCTCCGCGACCACCGATGAGGGAGCCGAGGGGGGCGCCGCAGAAACGTCCGGTGATCCCGCCGGCGCGAATGGCGGGACGGCCGCGACCGCGGAGCAGCCCGCGGCAAAGCCGGCCCGAACGCCGTTCGACCCTCCGCCGCTGGCAGACCTGGAATCGCGCGTGGAATGGGAAGCGCAGCCGGTGGTCGATCCGGTGAAAATGCTGCGCGACGAGCAGGCGCAAGAGTCCGCGCCGGCCAGCGTGGCCGAAGCGCTCGCGCTGCGGAACACCAGCAAAAAGGAAAACGAGACGATTTCCCGGGTTCTAGGGCGGCTTCCTGATGACACCGGCGTCATCGATTATGACGCCACGATCAACCGGCACATCCGCCGCGACGTCAAAAGCACCAACCCGATCATGATGAATGCGATCGAGGAGTTCGACATCGCCGAGTTGCAGGGGTGCCGGCTGTTTGGGTTTGACCGAAAATTGCGCGGATTGGCGCTGGCCGATGCGGTTGTTTCCTGGCACACCAGCCAGGATCGACTGTACG
>JBJXGA010000223.1:0-20256 GCA_046152955.1 Planctomycetales bacterium
CTCCGCGGCTCCGCGTGAGTCCTTTTTGTTCCAACGCCTCATCGAACCACAAAACGTCTTCTCCATTCGCCACGGAGTGAGACTTCGATTGCTCACGCGGAGCCGCGGAGAGCGCGGAGAGCGCGGAGAGCGAAGCGGCCTTTGGCCGCATGGAATTGGCTTCTTTCATTTGCAGTTGACAATCGATCGCTGTGCCGACCATCACCCTTACTTCTCTGCTTCCTCTGCGCCCTCCTGTTCAATTTCTCCTTTGGTTGCGGACCTGGGCCGCGCTGTACACTTTGCGGACTTCTGTTCAATTCCCTTTTGGTTGCAGCCATCGGCCGCGTTGTGTCCTCCTGTTCAATTCTTCCTTTGGTTCCTGGCCCGGGTCGCGCCGGGTGCTTCTGTTCCAGATGCGTCATCGTTCACGCCATTCGCCATCCTCCGCTGTCGCGATCGCATCGTGAAGTCCGTTGTGCGGGCGACGCTTGTCCCCCGTTCGCTCCGCGTGATACAAATCTCCTGCGCCACTTGGTGGTCCAAGTTTCCCGTTCGAGCGGTCCAGCCACTTGCGTCCAGAGCCACCTTGCCCCGAGGAGAATCCAGCATGCGTCGTCTTGTCGTCATAGCCTGCGGACCGGTCGCGTTTGGTCTGGCGCTCCTGTTCCTCGCTTTCGACTCCAGCGCCGAACAAGACCTGGCGCAGGCGAAGTGGCTCAAGTCCCTGGCCTACGTTGTTCCCAAGGAGACGGCCACCGAGGGGGAAGGATATTTCGCCATCATCGAGGGATTGAACTCGCGACTCTATATCGGGACGCATGCCAATGCAGTCAACTCCTGGCTCGTCGAGTTCGATCCAGCGGCTGAAAAGATGAAGATCGTCACCGACGCGCACCAGGCGATCGGCAAGGATTTGAAGGGTTTTGGCAGCCAGGCCAAGATCCACACGCGAAACAATGTCGGGGCGTCCGGCAAAGTCTATTTCGGCACCAAGCAGGGATACCCGGACACCACCAAAGGGGAGAAGCGCGAGGACTATCCGGGGGGCTACCCGATGGTCTACGACCCGCAGACCGGCGAGACGAAGGTTTATCCCATTCCCGTCCCGCATGAGGGGATCAACAGCATCACCCCCGACGAGTCGCGCGGCGTCGCCTACATCTCCACCTGCTCCGATCATCGACCGGGGCCGGGCGAGAACGCGCACTTTCTGATCCTCGACCTGAAGACCGGCACCTACCGCAATCTGATCGACACGCAGCATATCTACGGCTTCATCGTGATCGACTACCTGGGCCGCGCGTACCACCCGATGCTGGGGGGGGACATCGTCCGCTACGATCCCAAGACCGACAAGCTCGAGCGGCTGAAGCAGACGATCGACGGCCAGCCGCCGACAAAGGAATCGAACCTGGCCAACCCCGGCAGTGGGCATCCCATCAATTGGGACATCACTCCCGACGGCAAGACGCTCTACTCCCTCCCGATGAGCACCAACAACGTCTATGTCTACGACCTGACGCAGACCGGCGAGACGCTGGCGGGAAAAAGCCTCGGGACACTGGTGCCGGGGGCTACGGCCACCGATTGCCGCGCCATGTGCGTCGGCCCCAAGGGGACCATGTGGGCGGCGATCACCGAAGCGCACTCGAAGGTCGGCCAGTTGTTGCACCTGGTGAGCTATCGACCGGGGGACAAAGCCCCGCGCGACCTCGGTCCGGTGTCGGTCAGCAATCCCAATTTCACCGAGTTCGTCGACGCCAGCGGCAAACCGCTTCCGTTCCACGCCGGGTTCGAGAAGTTTGGCGATGTGACGACCACCAAGTACGTGATCATGGGAGTCTGTGAAACGCGGGCGGGCGATGTCTATATCCTGGCGCTGCACCCGTACAGTGTGCTGAAGGTCTCCGCGAAGGATCTCCCCGCGTCAAACTGAGGCGAGCCGAAGGGTCCGATCATGAACCGCCGCGTTCTCACCACTGGGACTGGCGTTGTCGCGCTCGTTGCGTTGCTGCTCGTTGCGGTTGAGCCGGCCGCCGCGCAGCTTCCCCCTGGAACGTATCCTTTCGCCTTCACCGACGCTGGCGATTCGGCCGGGCTTTTTCCGCACGTCGGCAGCATCTGGGGGCACGGGGCTGCCTGGGGTGACGTGGACGGAGACGGCCGGATCGAGTTGTACGTCGCCACCTTCCACATCCTCGGCAGCAAACCCAATCTGTTCTTCCGCAACAAGCCGGGCAAGTTTGAACTGGACCCCCAACAGCCGCTTGCCGTCTCCACGCGCGGCACTGGCGTGTTATTCGCCGACCTCGACAACGACGGCGACCTGGACCTCTACCTCGGCAACATGCCCGATCCGGCCAACAATCAAGCCGGATGCTCGCTGCTGCTGCACAACGAGACCCCTGGGGGACACCGGCTGCGGGTGCAAGTCGAAGGAACCTCTGGCGTCAACCGCATGGGCGTCGGCTCGCGAGTCAACCTCTACGCCGAGGGAAAACTTGGCCAGCCCTCCGCGCTGATCGGCTGCCGCGAGATCGCCACCGGCTACGGCTACGCCTCAGGCCAACCCGCCAGCGCGCATTTCGGTCTGGGCCCGGCCCAGAAAGTGGACGTCGAAGTCGTCCTGCCGCACGGCAAGGGGAAGCTGACGCAGACAGGCGTCCCGGCAAATCAGGTGCTGAAGGTCAGACAGTGAGCGACCGGCCGCTGCTCCCGGTCAATCGAGCGATGTTGGGCATCGCCCGCCTGCGCCGCTGCGATGCATTGGTCGAGAGAAGCATAAATGGCGGCCATAAATGTCGGGGAGGGGGTGCGGTTTGGTGGCGTGTCAGAAACCCATGTTCCGACAAGTTGCTGGCATTTTGATTGCGGCACGACGCACCCGTCCCCTGACTTTGTCTGAGGGCCGTCGCTGAATCGAGCCTCTCCAAGTTCTTTATGTCATGGCTTGCAAATGCCCATTGACTTCAGTTGAGTGCATTAGTATAGTGATACACCATGACAAGGCCGCCGGTCAATTTTGAGATTCATCCGTCATCCGGCGTTCCCATTTATCGCCAGATCATCGATCAGGTTCTCGCCCTCGTCACGAGCGGTCGGCTGAAACCAGGCGATCTGCTCCCCAGCGTCCGACAGATGGCTGTCGATCTCGAAGTCAACATGATGACGGTCTCGAAGGCGTACGCCCGGTTAGAGGTCGAAGGCGTACTCGAGCGCGACCGCGGAACCGGCATGCGCGTTCGCGAGCAGGCGACTACGGCCCGCGTCGCCGACCGCCAGAAGGAATTACGCAGCCTGGCAGAGCACGTCGTTACCCGCGGTCTGCAATTGGGCCTTTCCGATGAACAAATCCTTGCCGTCGTCAAGATGATCCTCCAGGACCGCCGCTCATGAACGAACCCGTCATTCAATTGGAAGGCCTGGAGAAATCCTTTGGCCACAACAGCGTCCTCCTCCATGTCGACCTGGCAATTTCCCGCGGCACGGTCGTGGGGCTGCTAGGGACCAACGGATCAGGAAAATCAACGCTCATTAAGTGCCTGCTCGGCCTGTTGCGGCGCTCGGCGGGATCGTCGCGCGTGTTCGGCGACGACTCGTGGTCGCTCAGCGCCGCGACCAAGGGCCGGCTGGGCTACGTGCCGCAGGACGTACGGCTTTATCCCTGGATGACAGCGCCGCAGGTGATCGATTATACGGCGGCGTTCTATCCGCAATGGGACCATGCCCTGACAAACGACCTGGTCCGGCGCTGGCATCTGCCTGCACATCAGCGGATTGGGCCATTTTCGCCAGGAGAGTTGCAAAAGCTGGGGCTGATCCTCGCGCTGGGGCATCGGCCGGAACTGCTCGTACTGGACGAACCGGTCGCTTCGCTCGATCCCTCCGCACGGCGTGATTTTCTCAAGTCACTGCTGGAAGTGACGCAGGACTTGCAGCATACGGTGCTGTTTTCGACGCACATCACCTCGGACCTCGAACGGGTGGCTTCGCATGTGGCCCTGCTGCGCGAGGGGCGGATTTCGCTGTTCGAAGAACTCGATTCCGTGAAAGACCGCATTAAACGGTTGCGAATTCGCGCAGCGCATGACCTGCCGGGTACGTTTCATGTGCCAGGAGCTTTGCGCGCCGAGGTTACCGGTTCCATGGCCCTCGTCTCCACGACAGAGGCCAGTGCCGAGATGCTCGACGAACTGCGGACCCGCTGGCAAGCCGACGTGAGCGTCGAAGACTTGAACCTCGAAGACATTTTCTTGGAACTGAATCAGTCATCATGCTGAACCGCATCGCTCAAGTGCTTTTGACGTATGTCACGCGTCCCGCGTTCTGGGTTCTGGGGGCCTTGTACGTCGTTGGGGTGATTGTCGTGGCCAACTGGGATTTCAGCCATGGCGCTCCGAAGCAGTCGGTCGCTCCGGGGCCGCCGCAGTCAATGCGTACGCTGAACCTGACCGACGTCGAATCGATTCAGAAATTTGACGCCGGAACGTTTGATCGAAACATGCGAGCCGTGACGATCTTCTGGCACAACGAGATCGCCGAGGGAAGCAAACCCGTTCGCGTTTGGCCCGACGGCCGGCGCGAAGAAATCACGTACCCGCCGTTTTCATCAAGACACCTGCGTCAATTGAAAGAATGTCGGCGATTGCGGACGCTCACTTTGCAATATCGCGGTTCCCTGACTGATGACGAATGGCAGGCGCTGGGAGAACTCGACCAGATCACGGCCCTCAAATACGACGGGGCAGTTTCACCATTCGGAATGATGCAGATCGCCCGATTGCACAAACTCCATTTCCTTGACCTGAGTGGCTGCACATTCGAAGAGGGGTTGGAAGGACTGGAGTCGCTGGAGCATCTGCAAACGCTCGTGCTGGACAACTTTGTCGAAAATCGGGTCCACGTGCTGGGGCAACTCCGCCGCTTGGCCCACTTGCGCATCTTGGTGGCAACCCATTATCGTGAGGCTGGCTCGAACATGTCGCGAGCAGCTTGGAAATCGGATCTTGGTGACATCAAAGCAGTGACGGGGCTGGAACTGTGGTTCGTCGATGAACACTCGACCGGGTTTCCGGGATTTGACGCGCTTGCCAGGGAATTGCCGGGCATTGCGATTCGTCCGGTTCAGGTCGATCTTGTGCGGCAGGTGAAAAGTATTCCGGTGAACTTGCTTACCGGCATTTTGATCTACCAGCTGCTGCTTCAACTGTGCAGCCAATTCGCGCATCCGGCTGCGCGGTTGACTCCCGGATATGCCGTGCCGCATCTCATACCGGCAACGGTCCTGTGGCTGTGCAGCGTGCTGGTTCCTGTGTGCCTGATGGCGTCTGCGGCAATCCCCATCCTGCCGCTCATGGGAATGAGCATGGCGATTTGGCTGGGGGTTGGCAGCTTGATTCTGGTGGTGGATCTGCTCAGCCGCACACAACGGGTAATCCCCGAGCGGCGTCGTTGGATCGCGATTCTGGTTCAGATGATGGGGGCTTTCGGTGTTTTCATAGTCGCTGTCTGGGTTCCGCTGGTGATGCGTGCCATGCAGCACAACCAGTCGTCTTTCGACTGGTTCCTGCGCGGCCATGAACCCGGTCTGGCAATCGTAATGATCATGGGTGGGGGCATCGGTTATGTGCTCTTTGCCCGGAAACTCTGTCGCATGCACGTCGAACTTGAAGATGCGGGAATGGGAACGCCTCCCCTGGGGCTCAATTCCGGTCAGAGGGGGGCCTGGATGACACAGTCTTTCTGGCGACAACAACAAAGCGGCGTGGCAAGAGCGTCGTGGTGGAGCCGGCTCGATCGCCGATTGGCCCGTGTGATCGATCGGGCCGGGCAGCCCGGATGGCGACGACGCAGCAACCTTTGGATTGCCGGGAATGCGATGAATGGGAAGCTTTCAATGCTGATCTGTCTGAATATGTGCATCGGGTTTGGCATCGCATCGCTGGTGCCGGAAATCTGGAAAGGGATGGATTTCGAGTTATCCGAGGTGTTCACGAATATCCTCAGTACGCCCTCGGTGATGCTGCTGATGATGTTCCCCGACTTCTGTTTCGTGCATCTGGGAATAATCTGGCGCGGGCGCCGCCGCCTGCTGGCTGTCGAGTCGTTGCGTCCGGTTTCCCGCCGGCAACTGGTGCGCGAGATGATGACGGCGTTCGCCTGGGATTGTACGCCGCCGGCATGTCTCTATGGCGCGGTCGTGTTGGCACTTACGTATCTGGCCGTTCCAGAGGAGTGGTCACCCATCTGGAGCGTCGCACTCGCGACGTATCTGGTTGCCCATACGGCGGCGGCGTGCGGAGCGATTTCCTGGCTGAATACGATCCGGCGGGGCTGGGCCGCAGCAATTGCCGGCATCCTGATCGGGTATCTATTTCTATTCGCAGGAGCTGGAAGCAGCATGATGTTTCTGCAAGCGCTGGGAATCGGAATGCTCCCCCCCGATCTGCCGAACTTGTCGCATGGGCTGCTGCTGGGGATCGGTGTGGCGTGGGGTCTGGTTGCTTTGGCGATCATCGCGTCCGCGTTCCGTCGCTGGATGAATGTTGAATTGGGTGACTATGCCGTGTAGATTCCGACAAGATGTTTGACAAGATCAACGCCGAAAAGAAGATCATCTACATGGCCCCCGGCCCCTCGGGGGACTTCGCCAACGATGGCCGCCTCGACCTGTTCCTTCCCAGTTGGTGGCCCGAGAGGCGCTCGTTGCTGCTGCACAACCAGACCCAGGGGGGCACTGGCTGCGAGTGCAGGTCGAGGGATCCGCGGGGGTCAACCGCATGGGCATCGGCTCGCGCGTCAACCTCTACGCCGAGGGGAATCTCAGCCAGCCCACCGCGCTGATCGGCTGCCACGAGATCGCCACCGGCTACGGCTACGCCTCAGGCCAACCCGCCAGCGCGCACTTCGGTCTGGGCCCGGCGCAGAAGGTTGACGTCGAAGTGCTGCTGCCGCACGGCAAAGGGAAGCTGACGCACACCGGTGTCGCGGCGAATCAGGTGCTGAAGGTCAAGCAGTGAGTCGAACGGCTGGTGTGTCCTCGCCGAATCGCCGGGGGGCCGATACAATCACCTCTCGCTAAACGGTAGAGAACTGAAATGACAAAAAACGGGCCCCATTACGGCGTCTATAGGGGATCCCGTACAACCAGCAGCCTTGGCAGGTGACCGGCGTCGTTCGGCCTGCTGTCGCCGGACAGGAGACCACATTATGTTCACAAAACTACTGGGCCATTGCCTAATCGGAGGATTCATGCTCGGTGTCGTGCAGCCGGCCTCTGCGCAACGCGGCAACGCCGTGGTGCAGTTCGAGGGCCAGACCATCGACGAGATGATCGGCGCCTTCATGAAGGAACACGATGTCCCAGGAATGACCCTGGCCATCGTGCAGGCCCCGTACATCCCGCGTGTCGTCGGTTATGGAACCTCGGACGTCGAGAAACGCTTGCTGGCGTCGCCGAAAACGCTGTGGAACGTCGGCCAGCTCACGCAGGCGTATACGGCCGTGGCCATCATGCAGTTGGTCGAGGCCGAGAAGCTCACTCTCGATGATTCTGTGGGCCAGCACGTCCCGAACCTGCCGGCCGAGTGGCGGGGCGTCACCGTGCGGCAACTCCTGGCCCACGCCTCCGGGTTGCCGGACTACACGAAACAGCCGGCCTTTCAGCCCTCCCGCGAATACAAACCCGACGAGGTGATCGCCCTGGTGAAAGACGTGGCCCCGGAGTTCAAACCCGGCACGAACGTGGCCAACAGCGCCACCGACTTTTTCCTGCTCGGCCTGGTGGTCGAGCGCGCCAGCGGCATGAGTTATGAAGCCTTCGTCACCAAAAACCAGATCGAGCGGCTGGGGCTGAAGAACACGATGTTCGCCTCCGGACTGGCCAACGTAAAACAGGAAGCAGTCGAGACGAACAATAATAAGCACGAAAAGTTTCTGCGCGAACGACCCTACATCGACCCCACCGAATTAGCCACGGGCTACACCCAGAAGGACGGCAAATTGACGCCGGTGCCGCGCAACAGCCAGAGTGCCTGGTCCGCCAACGGCGCGGTCCTGGCCTCGGCGGAAGACATCAGCTTGTGGGACATCGGCCTGGCGGGCAACTTGCTGGTGAGCCAGAAGGAGAACCGCGACTTCCTTTACCATGCCATCAAGCTGAACGACGGGGCCGACGTGCCGGCACATTGCGGCTGGCGCTTTCCAGCGCACAAGGGGCTCATGGATATTCGGGGCAACGTGCCCGGGTTCTCTTGCTACCTGAGTCGCTTCACGGACAAGTCGGAACTCGTCTGCGTGACCCTATGCGCAAACAAGGGGGGGGTGGACCTCGCTGAACTGGCGCGGCGGATTGCCGGGGCGTTCGACCGCAAGCTGGGGCCCCCCTCCAGGCCGAAGGGGATGAATTGCGTGGAGAGCTGCTATCCGGTCGGAACGACGGCCGACCGGCTCGCCGCGTTCCTCAAGTCTAAAGACGTCGAGGTCGTGGCGCGTATCGACCACGCCGCCGCAGCGAAGAAGAAGGGGCTGGAACTGCGGCCGACGGTGGTGCTCGTCTTCGGCAACCCCGCGGTCGGAACGCAGTTGATGCTTAGCCGGCCGAGCGTGGCGCTTGATCTGCCCATGCGCGTTGTCGTCTGGCAGGAGGCCGATGGCACCGTGTGGGTAGGCTATCACGACATGGCGGAACTGGCCCGGCAGCACGGCATCGCGGACCGGGCAGAGACGGTCGAAGCGATGAAGGCGGGCGTGACCGCCGCACTGTCGCACGCCACCGCCCCCTATTGAGCGCTGATCCGGCACGCGTTCACATAAGATTCCATGAACCACTACACCGGACAGGAATTTTTCAAACGTGATTTTGCGGCATGATGACAATTTTGACCGTGCGAGGTCGCGATGGCGATCTCGATCGCTGACTATCTGATCGACCAGACGGGTATCGAGTGGCCCCAGGTGTTGGCTTCGTGGTCGTGGCTGTTGCCGCCGAAGTTCACCCTCTGGCTGGTCAATCGGTTCGCCGACATGTTCCTGGTCTTGCCGGACGGCACGGTCCACAGGCTGGATGTTGGAGCGGGCACGCTGACAAAGCTCGCCGACAGCCAGGACGACTTCAGTGTCAAGATCGACGAGGACGATAACGCCAACCAGTGGCTCATGATCCCGCTTGTCGACAAGATGGTCGCCAGCGGCGCGGTTCTCGGGCCGGGAGAGTGCTACGGGTTCAAGACGCCGCCGACGTTGGGCGGCGACTATACCGTCGAGAACGCCGGGCCACTGCCAGTGTGGGATTACCTGGGTGCATATGGCTCCATCCACGAGCAGCTCCAGGCTCTGCCGGACGGCTCGCAAGTTGTCCTCAAGGTGGTCAACAAGCTGGCGGAACCAGGCGCACCAGCAAACGGCAGCGGCTTGTAGGCTTTCTGACGTTCGTTGAGCACTTGTGCCCCCGGCCGCCGCGAGATTTTCCAAGGACACCTGCTCAAACGTGCTGATCGACGAGAATCTGGTTGCCATCAGGGTCCACCGCCACGAAACTGGCCGGGCCAGTCGTGCTCTCATCGGCCGCGGTCACTCGCTCTTACTGAAGTGCTTGATCAGCGCGTCCGCGTCGCACAGGAACCTGGCAAACGCGGTTCGAACCGCAGTGGACACGGCGGTTTTTGCTTCGGGCGTTCCCAGGCAGTTCCTTGACGGTCCTCCATAGTGGGGATCATTGAGTCGGACGCAAACGATGGCGTGCAATCCCCGCCTCACGGCCTCAGTCGTGCTCTTCCTCGTCTTTTCCTTCCACCCAGCAACCACGTCTCGCAGAGCTCGGGCCAGGCCATCGACGAGCCCTTCGACGTGTGTGCCCCCCTCGGTGGTTCGCTCGATGTTTGCATAACTCTCCACGGTCGACCAGCGGCAGGGGAGCCACTCGATAGCAGCCTCAACCCGGATTTTTCCGATGGTTTGGTCGACGAGGAGCGTCCCTGCGACGGGCACAAATCCGCTGCGCGTCCGCTCCAGCAGGGCCCGCAATCCGCGAGGCTCGTGGAAGACATGCTCCCTGCGGTCATCAAACGTAAACGTCAGTCCCGGGAGAAGACAGGCAAGCTCTCGCAATCGAGCTGCAATAATTCCCGCGTTATACCAGGGATCGGTGAAGATGAGAGGGTCCGGTTGAAACATGACACGGGTGCCAGTGCGGAATGTGGGCCCAAGACTTTCCAGGCCGCTAACCGCCTTTCCCCTCTCGAATCTCTGCTGGTGATGAACGCCGTCCCGAAACACATCGAGCGTCAGCCGAGACGAAAGGGCGTTCACCGGAAACAGCCCGACTCCGTGCAGGTCAACGTGCTCGTGGGGTGTGTGGCCATCGAACGTGGGTGTCGCATGGAATTGCGTCAGCGCGACCTCCGCAAAGCAGCGGCCGTCTACGTCGTCGAGAGGAATCCCCGGACCGTCGTCATCGACGACGACAGCGCCATCCTGCTCTAGAACGACCTCAATCCGAGTACACCGGCCCGCCAGGTGCTGGTCCAGCGAATTCGCGACGAGCTCCCAGATCAAATGGAGCATGCCCCGTTGATCGGTGCTACCGATGTACATGGCAGGTCGCAGACGGATGGCGTCGATGGCGGCGAGGCTCATGTCCGGGTAGATGATACTATCCATGTTGGGTTGGCCACCTCCTCAAACATGCTGATCGACGAGAATCTGGTTTCCGTCAGGGTCCACCGCGACGAAACTGGCTGGGCCTGTCGTGTTCTCATCGGCCTCGCTCACAAGTGGCACGCCTTGCGCTTTGAGCTGCCGCTGGAGTTCGCGGATGTCGGTGAACGCGGCAAGGTTCTGGGCGTTCTGGTCCCAGCCAGGGTGGAAGGTGAGGATGTTCTTGTCAAACATCCCTTGAAACAGGCCAATGACGTGATCGCCGTTCTTCATGATCAGCCAGTGGTGCGCCGCATCCCCAGCGAACGCCTGGAATCCGAACTTCTCATAAAACGTCCTCGACGCGGCAAGGTCTTTGACAGCCAGGCTGACTGAAAATGCGCCGAGTTGCATGTCTTGCTGTTCCTTGTGTGAGAAATCTCAGAGTGAGAGCGGGTTTGATTCCACAGAAACAGGAATCACGGCCTCGGTCGGCTGTGGCGCCGGGCTCGGCACGAGTTGACGAGCTGCGCCTTCAACGAACTTGAGGCCGCTCTTCTTCTCGCGTTCCTTGATGTCCTGGAAAATGGCGTCCAAATCGTAGTTGAACCTGGCGGCATGAGCGTCTCGTACGCGGCGAACCTCGTCGACAATTGGATCAATCATGGTTTGGACTCCAGCAATTCTTCGGGCGTACAAATGATGGGAGCCAAAAATCCCTTGGCTCTGCAAACTGTCTCAATCACAGGTCGCATCACGGCGTTCGCCAGGTGGCGGCAATTCCATGTCAACAGATAAGGTATCGTCTTCGTGGCCGCAATCGCGATGTGTAGCGCGTCGTCGGCCGCCTTTACAGGCAGCGCGCCTGCTTTCAGCAATTCTTTCGCCAACTCCAGAGCATCTGCCGTCGTTTCGAGCACCAGCATGGGCCGCAGCACCAAGAGTCGCTCTCGGGCGGCCTGCGCATCACCAGCCCCTGCCTCATCGAGAACGAGTTGCGATACGCAAAGTTCATAGCTCGCCCGTCGAGTGTCCCACCATTCCTGGGTGACTTGCTGATGGCCGGCAATCACCACGTCGCGGTTGGGCCATGCTGTCAGGTAGCTCACGACGGTTGTCTCGATGTATACGCGTGGCAGCATGGCCAAATTCATTCATCCAATGACTCAGGGTCATCAGCGACAGTGGCCCGATAGCAAGCTGGACTCGACCGTCAGTCCATGCCTTTGATCGTATCATGCTTCCGGTTCGCTGGCCACTGTCGTTTGCCGCGTTGCAACTCTGCGACGGCTCACTCATTTCCTGAAGAACTCGTTTTTGTGGTGTCAGCGGGTGCTGTTGGGCATGGAATGTCTCTCCAGCGGAGTCTATCCTAACGCCGCCGGACCGAAAATCCAGATTCGACGAAGACCAATTCACTCGACAACATATGCATACTTTTGTTCCGGTCTTCCTTTGGTTGCGGCTGCAAGCTGCGCCTGGTTTTCCTGTTCCCGGCTTGCAGCCTCGATCAGGATTTCGAACTTGGCTGGCCCCCATTTAATCCGTGTCGCTGATCAGGAGTTTCGCCATGTCTGAACCGATTCTTCGGATTCATAATAACCACACGCCCCAGTGCGGCGATCCGCCGGTGATTTCTGGAGACGATCCTTCGGTTTACATCGGATACTTCGAGAACCCGTTTGGAGAACAGTGGATCTTCACGTACAACCACGAGACGCGCAAGGCGGAATTGCGAGGCGGCGACGTGGGGTGGGACACGGTGCTGAGCGTCGTGAACGGCACCGTCGAAGGTATCATCTTCGGGAAAGCCGAATTGTTGTGGTTGCTGGCCTGCTGGAAAGCGGCGACGGGGACGTGAGCGGCGGGGTGGCCACTTTGCATTCAGCCGCGGACCAGGACTCCGCCGTAGATTGATTCTCGGCCGGATGGGGTTTCCAGCAGCAGGGCGCCGTCGGTGGCGATCCCCAGGCAGTTGCCGCGGACGAGGCGGTCGCCGGATTGCAGTTCCAGGGTTCGCCCCGTGAGGACGCAGCGGGACTGCCAGCGCCCCGGCAAGGTCGGGTCGTCTTGCGACAGTGCTTCGAGCAAATCCGCAAAGCGGGACATCCAGGCGAGTAAAAGCTGTGTCGGGTCGAATTCCAGGCCGGTGACATCGCACAGCGCCGTGCCGACCTGGCGGACTTCGTCCGGCGAGTCCAGCAGCGAATTGTTCAGGTTGACCCCCATTCCGACCACCAGCCGCCGCGGAACCGGAGGGCGCGCGGGGGGGATCTCGACGAGGATCCCCGCGATTTTCTTGCCGGCAAGTTGGACGTCATTGGGCCATTTGAGACCCAGGTTGAGGTGCGGGGCCAGACTTCCCAGCGATTCGCACAGGGCGACGCCGGCGCACAGCGCGACCCGCGGCCAATGCTCAGACCGCAGGAGCGGGGTTCCCACCTGATCGGGCTCGATGACGAGCGAAAACGTGAGCGCCCCCGCCCCCGACCACCAGCGGTTGCTCCCGCGCCCGCGGCCGGCGGTTTGCTCTTCCGCCAGCACCAGCAGGGGGGTGGCCAGCGATTCTTCCTCCGCGAGTTTCAGGGCGCGGTCGTTGGTCGAGCCCAGCGTTTCGTGCCAATCGACTTGCGCGAGAAACCCGGCGCGTCGCAACCGGTCAAGATCAAAGGGCACGTCGCCCCTTTCCGTCAACGAACCGTCGCATGCCTGGGAAACTCCGCCTTCCAATCGCCGGGATTCGGACCATTCAGGTCGCGGCCTCGGCCCGATCCAGCCGCAGGAGCAATTCTCCCGTTTCCACCTGCGTGCCGGGCTTGATGAACAGTTCCGCCACGCGCCCGTCGAGTTCGGCGTAGAGCGTGGTCTCCATCTTCATTGCCTCCATCGTCGCCAGCTTTTGGCCGCGGGCGACTTTGTCCCCCTCGCGGACAACGACGGTCACGATCAGCCCCGGCATGGGAGCGGCGACCTGTTGGGGGTCGTCCGGATCGGCCTTGGGGCGGGCGGCTTCCTGCGGTTCGATCGAGCGATCGATGACGTTGACCTCGCGCGGCTGGCCGTTGAGTTCGTAAAACACCGTCCGCTGCCCGTCGGGATGGGGATCGCTGATCGTTAAAAACTTGATGATCAGCGTCTTGCCCGGCTCAATGTCGACGGCGACCTCATCTCCCGGTTCGTGCCCGTAAAGAAACGTGGCGGTGGGGAGGACGCTGACATCGGAATAGGTTGTCTGGTGGGCGATGAACTCCTCGAAGACGCGCGGGTAGAGCAGGTGCGAGACCACTTCCTGGCCGCTGGGGGGGCGTTGCAGCTTGGGGGCCAGCGTGCGGGCCGTGGCTTCAAAATCGGCGGCGGGGAGACTGGCGCCGGGGCGTCCTTTGACCGGCTTGACGTCCCGCAGAATCCGCTTGCGGACTTTGGGAGGAAAGCCTCCCGGAGGCTGCCCCATGCGCCCCGCCAGGAGGTCGACGACCGAATCGGGAAAGGCCAATTCGCGGCCGGGGTCCAGCACGTCGTCGGTGGTAAGGTTGTTGGCCAGCAGAAAGAGCGCCATGTCTCCCACCGACTTTGACGTGGGAGTCACCTTGACGATGTCGCCAAAGAGCTGGTTGACCGCCGCGTAGGTGCGGCACACGTCGGCCCAGCGATTCGCCAGGCCCAGCGCCGCGGCCTGCTGGAACAGATTGGTCGCCTGCCCGCCGGGCATTTCGTGCAGGTAGATTTCGACATCGCCGGCGACCATGCCGGTCTCAAACGGAGTATAAAACTTGCGCACCGCCTCCCAGTAATAGGCCAGAGACTTGAGGTGGTCGGTGTTGACCTGCGTGTCGCGGGGAGTGAATCGCAGCGACTCGACCAGCGAGTTCAGATTGGGCTGCGACGTCAGTCCCGACATGGGGGCCAGCGCACCGTCGGCGATGTCCAGCCCCACTTCGGCCCCCTTCAGGATGGACGCCCCCTGGATTCCACTCATGTCGTGCGTGTGGAAGTGGATCGGGATGCCGATTTCCTGCTTGAGGGTCTTGATCAACAGTTCGGCGGCAAACGGCTTGCACAACCCGGCCATGTCCTTGATGGCCAGAATCTGAGCCCCCATCCCCTCCAGTTCTTTGGCCAGCTCGACGTAATATTGGAGGTTGTATTTGGGACGTTCGGGATTGAGAATGTCGCCGGTGTAGCAGATCGCCGCTTCGCAGATCGCTCCCGCTTCCAGCACGGCGTCCATCGCCACGCGCATGTTGGGAACCCAGTTGAGCGCGTCGAAGATGCGAAACACGTCGATCCCCGCGCCGGCCGCTTCCTTCACGAAGGCGCGGACGACATTGTCGGGATAGTTCGTATAGCCCACGGCGTTCGACGCCCGGAGAAGCATCTGGAACAGGATGTTTGGAATCCGTTCGCGCATCTGGGCCAGCCGCTGCCAGGGACATTCCTTGAGGAACCGCATCGACGTATCAAACGTCGCCCCCCCCCACATCTCCAGGGAGAACAACTGCGGGCAGTGCCGCGCATAGGCGTCGGCCACGCGCAACATGTCGTACGTCCTGAGGCGCGTCGCCAACAGCGACTGATGTGCGTCGCGAAACGTGGTGTCGGTCACCAGCAGCGGTTTCTGATCGCGGATCCAGCGACAGAATTGATCGGCCCCCAGCGCGTGCAGCTTTTGCCGCATGCCGTCGGGAATCGGCCGGGTGGCGTCGACCTGCGGCACGGGGGCCGGTTCGTGCCGAATCGCCGCGGGCTTCACTTTGACCAACGGATTGCCGTTGACGATCACCTCCGCCAGGAACGTCAGCAGCTTCGTGGCGCGGTCTTTGCGCCGCTCGAACTGAAACAGCGAGGGGGTTTCGTCGAGAAACCGCGTGGTACACGTCCCGTTGACGAAGGTGGGGTGCCGGACGAGATTGATCAGAAAGGGAATGTTGGTTTTGACCCCCCGGACACGAAACTCCTGCAGGCAGCGCTCCATCCGCCGCGAGGCGTCCAGGAACCGCATCCCCTTGGCGATCACCTTGACCAGGAGCGAATCGTAGTAGGGGGTGACGACGGCGCCGGAAAAGGCGGTCCCGGCGTCGAGTCGAATCCCCATCCCGCTAGCCGACCGGTAATGCGTCATGCGGCCGTAATCGGGAAGGAAACTGTTGGAAGGATCCTCGGTCGTCACGCGGCACTGGATGGCGTAGCCGCGCGTCTCGATCGCCGTCTGGTCGCCGAGCCCGATCTCGGAGTCCGAGAGGGGCGCCCCCTGGGCCACCAGGATCTGGCATTTCACGATGTCGACGCCGGTGACTTCCTCGGTGACGGTGTGCTCGACCTGGATGCGGGGATTGACTTCGATGAAGTAAAACTCCCCGGTGTCGGCGTCGACGAGGAATTCGACCGTCCCCGCGTTCTCATACGACACGGCGCGGCCGATCTTCAGAGCCGCTTCACAAATCTGGTCGCGGAGCTCTCCATCGAGATTGGGAGAGGGGGCGATTTCCACCACTTTCTGATGCCGCCTTTGCAGCGAGCAGTCGCGCTCGAACAGATGCACCAGGTTGCCGTGTTTGTCTCCCAGGAGCTGCACCTCAATATGCCGCGCCCGCGGGATGTACTTCTCCACGAAGACTTCGTTGCTGCCGAACGCCGTCAGCGATTCACGCTGGGCCTGTTCGAGGGCGCCGGCCAGTCCGGCGGCGTCCTGCACGACGCGCATGCCGCGGCCACCCCCCCCTTTGGCCGCCTTGAGAATCACGGGGTATTGCAGCTTCGCGACGGCGCGGCGTGCGTCGTCCAGGTGTCGGACCGCCTTGGCGGTGCCGGCCAGGATCGGAACGTTGGCGATCTTGGCGATGTCTCGGGCGGCAGTCTTGTCTCCCAGTTGCTTCAGCACCTTAACCGAAGGGCCGACAAACGTGATTCCCGCGTCGAGACACCCCTGCGCCAGATCGGGATTTTCAGACAAAAAGCCATAGCCGGGATGGATAGCGTCGATCTCATACCGTTTGCAGACGGCGATGATCCCCTCGATGTCGAGGTAGGCCCGCAACGGCTCCCCCGGTCGTCCCACCGGGTAAGCCTCGTCGGCCTTGAAGCGATGCAGCGCGTAACGGTCTTCGTGTGAGTAAATGGCGACAGTTCGAATTCCCAGTTCATGGGAAGTGCGAAACACTCGAATCGCGATTTCGCCCCGATTCGCGACCAGCAACTTTCTGAACGACGGCATCCTGAATCAAATTCCCCGAAAAACAACGTCACGCACGCAAAATGGCTTCCACAGTGAGGTCGTCCGGGGCGCCCCTGCCGGGCAGACCATCCCCGTCCAATTCCTCCCGCCACCCCAGCGCACCGCACAGGTTAGCAGCCCCGGCAGAAATCATCCATCCAGTCGCCAAGGTACTGGCGGTTTAGGTCGTCGGAATGCGGTGTATTCACAGATTCGTATTCAAGTGTGCCTGCCCGACGTGTCTGAGGCGCCGCGATTGCAGCTACGACCGTTCTCGTCAAGCAATTCACGAATCCGCTGGCGATCGAGGACTTGCGTGACGACCGGCCAGACGTGGAGATGTTGGCCGCCACAGTCAACTCCCACCGTCCAGCAGGAGCGCTCGAAACCCGGCTTGCTGAAAATGATGGTCGGCGGTCAGCGCCTCTGCGATTCTACGCTGCTTCATCACGACAAAAGACAAGCAATCGGTCAACGACCACTCTTTGTCGGGGCGACCTGCAAAGAGACTCATGCCCCGTCGCAAGAGGCTCGGCGAGGCCGAAATAATCTCCGTTTGCGCGTCACGCTGCATTTCAGCGACAAGCTGAAGAAACAACGCACGATGCGGGCAGCGCGACAAATAACTGCCGAGTTCAAGTAACACGTATTCTGTAACAACGACGCGCCCCCGGTACTTCAGGCTCCACGCCTTGGTCATGCCGTGCAATGCGTCAGCCGGATTGAGAAGGGCGGCATAATAAGACGTGTCGGCAAAAATCGCTTTCATCGACGAGTCGGGAGTCCGAAGAGGTAATGATCAATGTTCGTTGCTCCATCCGCGGGCAAACCCTCCGCCATGCCGATGACTGAGGCAAGCCGTTCCGCCAGCGACAGGTCCGTTTTGCGCACTCGGGACGATTTCGCGGCGGGAACGACGGGTTGTACCATGACCCGGGTTCCTTCCGGTAACTTCACGTTGGCGCCAAGCAAGATGACGCCGTTGCGAACTCTTCCACGATAAACCATTGAGCCCTCCTATCAAGATTGCTTTGACTCCACCCGGTGGCACTGCACCGTGGGAAGATTATCTCAGGGGTTGTGCCTGAAGGCAACAAGGACTGCGAAAAGGCTGTGATTCGGACAATACGGGCGGGTTCGTCTGCGGCCGGTGGGGCCGACGGCGGCGCGGGGGGCGGCGGGATGCATGAGCCGCCTTGGCGCTGTCTCGGCTCAGGTCACGACCCTGTTGCGCAGGCGACACCGGCTCTGGACACTCGCTTCGCCCCGACGTCACCCCATCACCGCGCCGGCGTACCGCTGGGGGGGGCCAGAGGAAACAACACTCCCCCAGGCACGGCGCTCAAGCCGATCCGGGCTGCCGCCGCTTCCAGTTGCTTGCGGCTGGGGGCCGGGGGGGGCTCGACGGCATCAGCCGCAGCGTCGGCGTTGGGGCGAAATGGCCATGCGGGGGGAGCCGCGTTACGGCGGGGCGGGTTCGCGGGGTTGGACCCCCTGCGCGGCGCCGGTCGATTGTCGGCCTCGGGAAACGTCACGCCGCTCATCGCCTGCTCGTCTTCATGACCAGCCGGCTGCACGAATCCGAGAGGCTGGTCATCTTCCGCATGCGCATGAATCGTGGCCCCCTCGGGGACCGAATCGTCTCCTGTGAGAACGACTTTAGGTGCTGGGCGTCCGGAAGGTTGACCCAGCCGCTGGAACGCCTCATCGAACTCTTCGAATTCCAGCGACTCGACATCGGCGCGGGCGGGTTCCGCGCGGGCCTGGGCGCGTGCTGGCCGCGTTTCTCGTGACGAAGGGGGTGTCCCGCGTTTTCTGGGGGAGGGGGCGGCCACCAGGCGCGTTTCGGATTTCGGCGTTGCCGGTCCTCCCAATCGCGCGCTACTCGGACCGGTTCCGGTGCCAAACGGATTCCGCGGCGCCGTGCGGGCCAGTTGCGGGTTACCTGTCGGTCTGCCGTTGGGGAACAGTTCGGCCATCGCCTGCTGAGTCGCCTGCTCATCTCCCGCCGCGCGGAAGATTCCCAAAGCCTTGTCGTAGTCCCCCTTCCGCCCGTACAGCATGCCGAGGTTGTAAAGCGACTTCTGGTGCCGGGCACTGACGGCCAGCGCGTCGCGCAGCGTCTGTTCGCTTTCCTCGTATCGGCCCTGCAGGATGTACGACCACCCCAGGCTGGCCAAAACGTCGGCATTCTGCGGGTCGGCCGCCAGCAGGAGCTGGTAATGTCGCTCGGCCTCCGCATACCGCTCCTCAATGTCGTCGAGGATCGCCAGTTGATGGTGGGCCTGCTCGTTCATCCGGTCCAGCGTCAACACCTGTTCATAGGCGATCCGGGCTGCCGCCAGGTCGTTGGATTCTTCGTGGTGGGCAGCCCCTTTCAGCAATTCAGCAATCTTGCGACTGCGCTGAGGGTCATCTGCCGGGGGCTCGTCGCGCGGGGGGTTCCCTTTCGTGGCCGCCTGTCGCGAGCGATTCCGGGGTTTTCCGCGAGCATCCAGTGCGGGCCCCGCGCCCGCGGCGGGGGACGCTCCCGGCGCGCCGCGCCCGGAAAACAGTCCGGACGATGAACACCCGGTCAGAAAAATCAGCGCCCACGCCAGCGCTCGAGGCCGTAGTCCATTCATAGAGCGACCGATCGCGGATCAGCGATGCTTCAGGATCCTGGTGGAGGTGAACGGACAAACAGGCGAGGGCCAGCCTGATGGCACACGGTGCGGACTTATATAGGGATTCTCGATTTCTGTCGAGACCGACCGGCGGTGCCCCGGTTTTTAGCGGTTCCTGGCGGCCTATGCATTCATTCCCGGTTGGCTTGGGCGCCAGCAGTGGTCTGATTCACCAATTCGCGCGAGGTTGATGAAGTCCCGCCAGAACCCGGCTGGAACGCAACAAAACCGACCAATATCGAATACGGCTCTCAGCATGTGTCTTCATCACCCCAAAAAAACCCTCCCCGCTTCGCGCGAATTGTTTCGGTGACCCGCTTGTCGTACACTTCCGGCGTTCGATCGGTTCTTCCATCGCCGTCAGGGAGTTGCTCGCATGGTTCGTCGTGCTGCCGCGCTCGTCTTGGGAATCACGCTGGGAGTCTTCGCCGGGGAACCGGCCTGGTCCCAGACGCCACCTGGCCAACGCCCCCAGTTTGCCGGCCAGCAGCCGGGGGACGAGGGCTTCCTGCTCCCCAACGGCTGGCGGCTGACGCCGGCCGGACGACATGTCACCTTGACCGACCTGCCGCTCAATATTCTCGTTTCGAATGACGGGAAACAGGCGATCGTTTCCACCAGCGGCTACAACGCGCATGAGCTGACGATCGTCGATCTGGAGTCAGGAAAAAAGATCGCCAAGGAAACCGTTAAGCAAAGCTGGTTTGGCCTGGCGGCCGACGACGATCGCCAGCGGCTGTGGTGGTCCGCCGGGGGAGAGGG
>JBJXGA010000227.1:0-19094 GCA_046152955.1 Planctomycetales bacterium
CAGCGACCAAACGAAACTTGCGGCGGATCCGTGCCTCGGCTTTCGCATCTTGCATGCGCCAGTCTTCGCATATTCCGCAACAATCACCAATAGCAAATTGTAAAGGTTATTTTTTCGCTCTGCCGAAGGGCTACCAGAAATCAATTTCGTCTGTTTATCGAGTCGCGGTGGATTGCGGATTGAGAGCCCAGCGGGATCGTTTGGGAAGGATCCCTAGCATCGATAGCGAATCCAGTCCAGATGGCCCAATTCATCTTTCGTCTGCGCAGGCCCACCATTCGCATCACGGCGGGTTGAGCCGTTCGGCTGCGATCCGACTGCGTACACTTTCCAGCCGCAGGTTGTCTTCGAGGAGCAGCTTCTCCGCAGTGATTTCCTCGATCCTGGGAGCCACGCCGCGCTCGATCAGGGTGCGCACTCGATCGAGTTGTTTCTGGCGGATCGCCACCAGACGCTCCAGCAACTGGATGGTTTGATGATCGTCCTGTTGCGCCTCGGCCAGTCGAACCTGCGCGTTCTTCCAATCAATCTCCGCCTGGTCCAACTCCCCTGCGCTGGTCCCCCCCGCTTTGTGAAGCCGCGTCATGCGCTGAAATTCCTCCTCGGCCAATTCCACCAGGCGTTTCAGAGGGGCCAATTCCGCGTCGGTGGACGACCGCTTCTTTGTCGCATCGCGCTGTGGCGACTCGGAACGAATCAGGACCATCCATCGGTCCGCCTGCGAGGGATCATCGGGAAACTCCGCGGGGCGAAAGGAACTCCGTCCTCCGCAAATCGTCAAGCGGTCTCCTTCCAACCGATAGATGCTCTTTCCCAGGTCCACAGTCTCTCCATTTTCGTATTCGTAGAGATTGAGTTCCTTGGGTTCAGACTGAGAGTCAATTTCAACCTCCAGTCCGGGACCGTCGGTGTGGTGATCGCGCAGGTGAAGACCATGAAACGCCCACCAGGCCCCAGGGGGTTCCTGGATTTTCTCGACTCCGTTTTCCATCAGTGAGACAATTTTCCACCGCCCCTGCAGCCGCTGCAGGTCGCTCCCCTCACGATAGAGACGGTAAAGAACGAACTCGGGGGCGGGAGAAGCCGGAATGCGGTCTGGATAGTTTCGTGGATGTCCCAGATACAAACGCAATGTGTCTCCAAACAGTCGGTAGATTCCCGAATGCAGGAACGCGGTCCCTCGGAACAGGTCCAGACGCCTGAATGTGCCGACGATCGCGACTTCCACGCGCAGGACATCGTCTGGGCGAACCTGGCGAATTTGATCTCCGGTGACCCACCACACCGGGCCATCAGTTCCTGCGACGCTCTCACGACCATGCGACTGTTCGCTCGCAACGATCCAGCGGCCTTGTAATGCGGGATCCCCCTCAGCGCCGGTCCAGGGGGCGAAGGCACCCCTGGAGGGTTTTTCGGCATCCTGTGTGGGAGGTTCGGTGGCGGTGGATCGTGGCGAAGATCGTGCTGGGCCACGCCACGTGCGATTGTCGTCTTCGCCGGTCGTTCCGACGCTGTCGCCATCCGAGTTCTTCGCGTCATCCGACGGGGGAGGCGCGGTGGCAATGTCGCGCGGAGGAAATCGCGCTGCCGTCCGGGCGAGGCCATAGGCCAGGAATCCCAGGAGCGCAAGGCATGTCAACACCAGCCAAAACAGGCGACCCGTTCTGACCAGTCGGTTCCCTGGAACGGGGTGGATGGTCTCGGTGGGCCGTTCTGCGCCGCGCGCCGGGGTTCCTGATGTCGCCACGCCAGTTTCCTGGGATGGAGTCGAATTCGATCGCATCGTCTCCGGGTGGACCGGTCCCCTGCGCACCGGCTGTTGAACGTCCGCCAGGTAACCACCCAGCAAGCCGGCCACTTCACCCGCCGTCTGATAGCGGTTTTCCGGATCCTTGGAGAGCAGTTGCGCGACCACGTCCGCCAGCCGGTCGGGAATGGCCGGGTTGATCTCCCGGACCGGCCGCGGGGTTTCTTCGCAAACCCGCTTCATCACGGCCATCGTGGAACTTGCCCGAAACGGCGGTCGGCCGGCACACAAGGCATACAGGACGCTTCCCAGACTGAACAGGTCGGCCCGATGATCGAGTGCATCCCCGCGCGCCTGCTCGGGGGCCATGTACTGCGGCGTGCCGGCGACCACTCCCGACTGCGTCAGACTCGCGTCATCGACGGCGCGCGCCAGACCAAAGTCGGTGATCTTCACCCGTTCGACGCCATTCTCGAGCAGGATGTTCGAAGGCTTGATGTCGCGATGGACCAGCCCCTGCGCATGCGCTGCCGCCAGTCCCTGCGCCGCCTGCATCCCGATGCGGAGAATCTCGTGAACTTCCAGCGGGCCGGTGCGATCAATCCGCTCCTGCAGCGAAATCCCGCCGACGTACTGCATGACCAGATAGGGGGGCGCGTGCTCCTCTTCCACGGCGTGAATCGTCACGACGTGCTCATGGCAGACGGCTGCCGCGGCCCTCCCTTCGCGAATGAATCGTTTGCGTGCCGAGGCGCTTGTCGCCAGTTGCGGGGACAAGACCTTGATCGCCACGAGGCGGTGCAGTTTTTGATCGAAGGCCCGCAGTACGATCCCAAACGCCCCCCGCCCCACAACATCGTGGATTTCGTAATGGCCGAGCTTACCCAGATGCCCCGCCGCATCGGGAGGGGAAAGAAAGCTGAGCGCAGCGCCCAAGTCCTCCCTCTTCCCTGGCTGCGCCGTCCCCCCCAGTCCGGTACGTCGCGCTTCCTCCAGCGCCTGGGACAGGATCGGATCGTCGGGGGACGCGGCGGCATTCAATTTGGCGGCGGCGCCGGCCCACGTCTCGCGCCCGGCGGAGAGCCCCTCCATGGTCTGCTGGCAGACGGCACAGTCATCGAGATGAGCCGTCAGATTGCCCAATTCCGATTCAGTCAACGAACCATCGAGGAGTTGTTTCAGCCGCTCCGGTTCCGGGCAGGATTTCAAACTGGCCATCAGCGGTTCTCCTGGGACAGGCGGGTGTGAAGGGTGGGGTGGTGTCGTCCATACGGCTGTCGATCGCGACCACCGACCTGCGGAAGGCCACTTAACTCGACGCTCTGTCTTTTCGTGCAACGTCGCCAGCCGACTGTTTTTCCTCGATCATCAGAATCTTGTTCTTCAAACGGCGCATGACGCGGCTTTTGGCCAGGTAGACCGCGGCGATGGAGATGCCGCAGCGGTCGGCCACAGCCTGCGGGGAGTGCCCGTCCACGGCGGTCTGCCAAAACGCCTGCCAGGTTGTTTCTTCCACCTCCTGGCGAACCTGCCGGGCGGCCCAGTCGAAGAGCCGGCGTTCGTACTCGTCGTTCCAACTCTGTTCGTCCTCTGGCGCCGGGTGCTCCAACAACAGGTTCTGCACCGCGCTGCCACCCGCCGCCGGATGCCTTCGCGCCCGTTCCGCCAGAAAGTCGCGGCAACGGTTGCGGGCAATCGTGAACAGCCAGCCGCGGAACGATCCGGTCCGCTGGTCGTATTCGAACCGACCGATGGCTCGCGCCACCGAGCGGAGGACATCCTGCAACAAGTCGGCGGCGTCGGCATCCTGCAATCCCTGTTGGCGACCAAAAGCATAGATTAACGGTCCGTAGAGATCGACAAACTGCGACCAGGCCCGGTCGTCCTGCGGGTCGCGCAGCCGGATCAACAAACTGGCGCGGGTCACGTGGGAATCGTGCATGTCGCAGGGTCTCTGTGATCAAGTACGGTCGCCAAAGGGAATCCTGTCACGGTTTTTAGAAATTCTCTGTGCGCATCTGGTCCTGGGTGAACAGCGTGTCGATGTTTGGCCCCCTCGCCGAGAGGGAGTGAGAAAAATTGTCCACTCGGACGCGAACCGCCACAGTTGGATTCGTCGCGGGTTGGCGAAATGCGGTTGCACTGGATCGGTCCATTGCCGGTGGTCGCAACTACCACGCCAGCCGGTCGGCGGGGAAGATCGGACCTTCCACGCAGGTTCTTCGGTAATCCCAGGTTCCATCCTCCTGCCGGACCCGTGTCACGCAACTGAAGCAGGCCCCGAAGCCGCAGGCCATGGGGGTTTCCAGCGACAGCCAGCAGGGGACGGCGTGCGCGGCTGCCAATTTGGCGACGGCGTGCATCATTGGTTCCGGACCGCAACAATAAATGCGCATCCGCTCGGTTGCAGAACTGGAGTGTGCGGGATGGCCGTGGGACGAGCCGGATTCCACATCCGGCGTGCCAGCGCCCCGACCGTGGTTCTTCTCCGATGCCTGAAGAATCCGGGACACCAGATCGGTCACGAATCCCTTGTGGCCCTGGGAACCGTCGTCGGTGGCGAGGTGAACGTCGATTCCCATCGACTGGAATTCGTCGACCCCAGCGAGATATTCCGCGGAGCGCGTCCCGTAGCAGAAGGTGATTCGATCGCGAGTCAGCGGAGACCAATTGGAATCCGCGGCATCGTGTGGGCCATAGCGGCGCAAGCCCAGCGCCTGCCGGGCCACGGCGGGAAACGGGGTATTGCCGATCCCTCCGGCGACCATCACCAGGCGCTCCGCCTCAACCCTCGGAAACCCGTTCCCCAGCGGTCCCCACAACTCCACCTGTGTTCCACCGGTCCAGGTACTCATGAGGCGCGTCATGGCGCCGACGACCAGGTACACGACATCGATTCCCGCCGGTTGTCCGGCCGCGTCGAGCCAGGTGTCGTAGAGAGCGAACGGACGTCCCAGCAAAGGCTGCGTCGTGTGGGGGGCGCGGATCATGAAGAACTGGCCGGGACGGACGGTGCGGGCCATTTCGGGTACACGCAGCCGCAGGCGATAGGTATCTCGGGCCAGTGGCACCTGTTCCACGACTGGCACAACCTGTTGCCAAACTGCCGCTCCAGACGCCACGCTGCACGCACTGTCTGCCATCATCATCTTTTTGTTCTCTATCCGATCTGTCTGACACCTTCCGCTTCCAGGGGGCCACGGGACCGCGCCTTACCGCTTTCGTCCGCGCGTCGGCCCAACCCGCTGGGAGGGAGGAGGCGATGAGCGTCCCTGACTCCGTTGCCGTTTGGCGGGAGCTCCCTGACCCGCCGGACGCGGGGGTTTCTTCTTCGTCTGGCCCCCCTGGGGATTTGCCAAGCCGCGCAAGTCCCACACTTCCTGTTGGGTCAGTGGTCGATAGTGTCCCGGAGGAACCTCTCCCAGTTCCAGCGTCCCCAGGGCGACACGCTGCAGGCGCTGGACCTTATGTCCCAATTTGGCCAGCAGTCGCCGAATCTCCCGATTCTGCCCCTCTGTGAGGACGATCTCAATCAGCGCGCTGAGTTTGTGGACCTTGATGAGGCGCGCCTCGGTGGCTTTGAAGCGCCCCTCGGCGAAATACAGTCCCTGAGTGAGCTGGCCGATCATCTCTCGGGTCGGCACCCCGGCCACCTGCACGTGATACGTTTTTCGAATGCGAAACTTGGGGTGCGCCAGTTGATTGGCCAGTTCGCCATCGTTCGTCACGACGATCAGCCCCTGGCTCTCTTCATCGAGCCGGCCGACTGTAAACAACCGCTCGCGGTCCTTGGGAAACAGATCGACCACCCGCGGCCGACCATCGGGATCGCGATTGGTACACAAGTAACCAGGGGGCTTGTTCAACAAATAGTACACCTTCCGCTGCAGGTGCAGTCGCTCACCATCCAGGCGAACCTCCTGGAGATCGGGATCGACCCGGGTTCCCAACTCGCGGACGGTTTGACCATCCACCGTCACTCGTCCCGTGAGAATGAATTCCTCGCAATGCCGCCGCGATCCGGCGCCGGCCATGGCGAGGAGTCGCTGCAACCGCGGCCTGGATGCGGTGGAGTCGTCGTCGCTGGAGGGACGCCGGGTGGATTGTGGAGATCGCGGCATGGGGGGAGTCGGGAGGAGTGTGAGTGAAATCGTAACGGGGCTGGCGCGACTGGCTTATTGACCGACTGACGACCCGGTGGGAGAGCGCCGGCGGTTTTTCTCGGCCAGCGCCTCATAATAGCGTTTCACCAGGTCGTCGTACTTGGGGAGGTATTTCTCCGAAAATGCCGTCTGCATCGCCGCGCGGAGGTGCGGGGGGAGGTGCCCCCAGACATCTTTGTATATCTGCTGCTGCCGCGCCTCTTCGGCCTCGCGCCGCCTGGCGGCATCGGTTCGCTCCTGGGAGTTGCCCGATTTTTCCTGATCGCGGCCAGGCTTGGACTGCGAGCCATCGGCATCCGACGGACTGGGCTTGCCGGAGTTCCGCGGGTCGAGTTGTTGCGGCGTCATCCGCTGCGGGCGCTGCTGGGGTTGGGAATTCGGGTCTTGAGACTGGGGATTTTGCTGGCGGTTTTTCTGCTGCTGTTTGAGCAGGGTGAGCAGTTTCTCGAGGTCATCAATGACCTGCTGCTGCAGTTCCAGCGTCGCTTCGGTCGTATCGCTGGCTTCGATCCGTTCGCTGGCGCGGCGCATCCCGGCAATGGCCCGTTCCATCCGCTCGATTTCCGACTGCAATTCACCGGAGGAGGGCTCCAGCCGTCGCAACACTTTGCCGTCGAGCGACGAGGGGGGCTTCTTCTCGGGAGCCGCGGCGGCGGGCTGTGGATCGTCCACATCGGGAAGCGGTTCATCTGCCGACGCGGCACCGGCCAGGAACAGGCCTGCCAGCAGCGTCCAGAGACTGAAGCGACCAACGGAATAACGGCGGAGGGTCATCGTTCGTCTCCGGAATCCTGAGGGGAGGGACTTGAGTCCGTTGGGGAACGATCCGTCCGCTCCGGTTCGTCAGAGTCGGAATCTGGTTCGTTCGGTTCCGCGGCGAGGTGCGACAGATTGCGGGCCAGATCGGCCAGCTCGCTCTGCTCGCGCGCCAGCGCTTCGAGTTCCTTCTGCTCGTCGGTTGCAGACGCCTTTCCCCTGGAACGCAGTTCTCGCCAGCGCGCTGTTCGTTCGAGCAGTTCGCGCTGCATCGCCAGCAACAACTTGAGCTGCGCGATTTGCGGGATGCCATCGGTCTGGGGGCCTTCTCCTTCGGGGGGTTCACCCCCGCCGCCACCACCCTCTTGCTCCTGCTGTGGGGAGTCTGGTTCATTTTCGTCCGGTTTGAGCGACTCGGTGAGGGCCACCAGCCGGCGCAGCGCCTGGTCCTGGAGCTGCTGCGTCTCTTCTCCCGTCTCGCGCGCTTCGAGCCGCTCCACGGCCTGGTGCATCCGCTGCGAGGCGCCGCGCAGGGCCTGGGCAAACACTTCGGCGGCGGTCAGTTTCTCGACGAGCCGATCGGTATCTTCCTGCAAGGCGCGTTGGACGGCGGTCAAGTCCCCCAGCGCCAACAGTTGTGAGCGGGTGAACTTCCCCTGCACCAGGCGCAGCGCCTCGAGCCGTCGCGATTCTTCCAAAGCCCCCGCTTCGCGCCCGATCATCGCGGCCAGCTCGCTGGCAATTCGGTCGAGTTCTTCGCGGGCGAGCTGTTCTTCCGCCGTCCGTCGCTGGCGCGCCAACTCGCGCTGCGCCTGTTCCAGGTCGTCCAGTGCTTCCTGTTGCTCCTGGGCCGCAGATTCCGGTGAGGCGCGGTCCATCTCTTCCTGCACTTGCCGCATCCGCGAGGCGGCGCGCTGCGCCGCAGCGGAGGCCCGGCGCGCCTGCAGGCGCTGCAGGCTGCGGGCCTGTTTTTGCGCTTCCTCTTGCAGTTTCTGCTGTTCGCGGCTCAGCCGCTGCAATTCGGCTTCGCGCTCTGCCGCGTCGGGAATCTGCCGGGCTTCGTCGAACTTGCGCAACAGATCGCTCTGGCCGTCGCGCAGGGCCTGCAACTCTTCTTCGGACTGCTTGAGTTTCTTGACGAGCGTTTCGGTGTCGTCCTGTTGCGCCTCTCCCAGCGTCTGTTCCAGATCGCGGAGTTTTTTCAAAACCTCTTCCTGTGAGCGTGTGGCGGCCCCCATCAGGTTGTCGCCGATCTGTCCGGCCGCCTCCCGCATCTGCTCCGCCACCCCCTGGTCGCGGGCCTGATCGGCCGTGTCGCGGAGCGCCCCGCTGAGTTCCGCCTGGTCGCCGGACAGTTCCCGCGCCCGATCTTCGACCTTGCCGCGAAACTGTTCAAACAGCTCGGCCTGTTTCTTCTGCATGTCGGCGACCTTGGCCTGATCCGCCTTTTGCTGCCCGGTGAGCGCCTCACCCGACCGAGTCAACGTCTCGCGCGCCAGTTCCGCCGTGCGGGTGTTCAGCTTGTCCTGCTGGTTGATCAACTCCGCCAGATCGCGTGCCGCATCGGACTGACTGCGCCATTGGGCCAGGTCTCGCAGCATTTCCTCCAGCGAATCAAGCACCGCCTGTTGTTCCTGTGCGGCCTGACTCAAGGCCCGTTCCGGACGCCGAGAGGCCCCCTGCCGACCGGTGGGAGTGGCAGGCCGTCGCGGAGGAGCCTTCGCAGCCTGTGTTTCGTCCGCCGACGACGGGTCGTCTTCGGAATCCGCCGACTGTGCAGAGGACTTGTCGGCCGGTTGATCTGGCGAACGCGACGGACGATCCGGCTTGTCGGCAGGAGCAGTCGGGGGGGATGCGGTTGACCGAGGGGCAGGTGGCGCAGTCTGCGACAATTTTCGCGCCTGCGTCAATTCCGACTCGATCAACGGCATCTTCTCGTTGGTCAGCCGCTGCAGCTCGCTCGCCATCTCTTCCAGCCGTCGCTCGGACTGCGGATCGTCGAGTCGATTGCCGCGCAGTTCCTCGAGCAGATCCTGGGCGCGGCGCGCCAGTCCGGAGGTCGGGTGGCCAAGCTGTCCGGCCACCTCGCGCTGGCGAATCTCAGTGCGCTGCAACGTATCGAAATCCTCGGTGCGGAGTTTTCCGGCGTTCTCCCATTGAAGTTGCAGCTCTCCCACTTGCTGGCGGGCCTGCTGTTGCTGCTTGAACGCCCGTTGCAGGTCGTCGAACAGCGCTCCCTGGCGCTGCGCCAGTTCTTGTGTCTTTTCGGCGGCAGTCACCACCGTCAGAGTCCGCGGCGTGCTCCGCCCGACGTGCGGGGGAGGGGCTTTTCCGTCGGGATACAACTCGCGCAGGTCAAAATCGTCGGTCGCCTCGACGTGAAAGACGATCCGCGCTCCGGGAACTAGGTTAAGTTCCGCCAGTTTCCAGCCCAGTTCCACCGGCTGTTCCAGGGGACGCGCCTCCCCGTCGAACAGGGAGAGGAATTCGGCGGGCTGCGTCTCGGCGGCATCGCGACGGTACGCCAGGCGAATCTGCGACAGCCCCAGGTCGTCGCGGGCCACCGCCTGGATGGCCACTTCCGCATCCGCCGTCACCTGCATGTCGGCGACCGGCAAATCGATGCGGACCTCCGGCTCGGCGTCGGCGACGGCACGAATCTCGTACCGCGGGGGATCGGCGTTTTCAAACCCCTGGCGATCCTTCAGATCCAGCCACCAGGCATAATTCCCGGGGGACTCGATGACGAACGACGCACTCAGCTTGAGCCCGTCGTTGGTCACGCGCGCCGCACGCCGCTGCTGGTCGCGAACGCGAACTCGAGCGCTTTGCAGCGGCTTGTTCAGCGTCGCCGCAATCTCGACGCGCGTCCCCACCAGCGCCTGAATGTGACCAACCCCCTCCGGCAGTTGTTCCACTGGTCGGCGGGCATAGGTCGGCGGCGTGAGAGTCACCCGCAGACTTTCAACGACCGGGGGAGGAATGACCTGCAAGCGCCGCCACGGCATGGCATTGTCATCCCCGCCCACCGCACGGAATTGAATCTCCCCTTTGACTCCCGACAACTGGCCCACGGCCACTTCACGCGTTCCTTCCGCCTCGCCCCCCACCGTCAGCGGGCGCATCGGTTCCGACTGGACTTTGCCGTCGGCCCCCTTGGACTCCAGAACCACTCGTCCAGGCAAGCGTCCCGCCGTATTCTCCGCAAACAGCTTCAGCGTTTCTCCCCGGACGATCTGTAGGGGGATGTCTTCCTGTTCCAGAGGGCGCAAATCCGCATTCAGCAGTCGCAATTGCGTGTGGCGCGGCCAGGCCGGGGCTGCGAACGGCAGGAACAACCGCCGCAGGGCGATCGCTGTGTTCTCCTGACCAATCGCAGCGATCAGTGCGGCGGCAAGGCAGACCCCCAGCGCCACGGCGGCGATCCGCCGCGCCGCGCGCGGATTCAGCACGGAATTGCAGTCCAGCCCCTCCAGGCGTGCCAGAGTATCGCGAACGACCACTTGTTGCAGGGCGGGAGAGCCGACGCGCGGGTCGCCGGCCCCTTCCACAAACTGTACCGCGCTCGCCAGGCTGTCCCGGAACCCCGGAAAGCGATCCTCGACCCGCAGTGCCAGGTCGATATTGCTGAGCGGCACGCGCAACGGCGAGACGAGACGTCGATATGCCACCCAGCCCGCCAGAGCGACCACTCCCAGTTCCAGCAGCAGCCGGACTCCCGGATCGTCCAAATGGATCAGCCAATCGGCCAGACAGGCCGCCAGGGTGGCGCCGATCGCCACGGTGGCCAGCCAACTCAGTCCGTTGGTCCACAACGTCTGTCGCAAGCGGCGGCGAAGTTCCGCCAGTCGAAGCTCAATCAGAGCGGGCATGCGTGATCAGTGCGGGGGGCCGGGGAATCGTGATTGGGTGAGCGGTCCAGTCGGGCACTGGGGACCGGCAGCGCATCCTCCAGGATCTCGTTACCGGTTGCTCCGTTATCATATCAGCCGCCAGCGCTTCCGCAAAATCCATTCCAGACAGAGCAGCCCCGCCAGCAGCATCAGCGCCAGGGAATGCTTCCAAAGCGGGATGGGAGCGTCGGTCTCCAGCGGAACCGGCAGTCCCGGAGGAACCTCGCCCGCCAGCCCCTGATAGTTGGCCAGCGTGAACATCTTGCCCCCGGTCAGGGTGGCCGCCTGTTGAAGTTCTCCCAGGTCGGACCGCAGGATGCGCATTTCCCGCTCGCTGGGTCGGATTTCGAAGTCCTCGGCGGGAGGAGACTTGGCAAACGAGGGAGCGGCGACCCAGGCATGGTATTTCCCTTCCGCCATCTGCGTGAGTCGCGCCTCGAACACCGTGGGGGCTTCGGGGAGTCGGGTCAGCGTCAATTTCTTCTGCGTCCCATCGGATTTCTCGACGACCACTGACACCCCATCGTTGGCGGCGGGGGCCAGCTTTTCATCCAGAAAGCGAACCCGCAGCAACACCGGCTCGCCGCTGCGGTACACCTTGCGATCGACCGTCAGTTCGGCCGTCGGATCCTTTCCCAGGAGTTTGGAGCGAGCCAGAAACCGCACGACCTGCACCCAATAGCGGCCGTAATAGGTGTCTCCCGTGCGGAATCGCCAGCGCCACAATTCGTCCGTCGCGTGAAACAGAACTTTGCCGTTTCCAAACCGTTGAGTCACGATTACCGGCAATTTCCCCTTGGCGCCGGTCCGGACCGGATGTGTGGCGTACACCAGGGCCCCCGGCTGGAGTTGCGGGGCGTCAATCATCCAGAACAAGCCGGGGAGCGACTGCCACACCTCTTGACTCTCGCGCTCGCTGTCGGCAAACCGGAAAATCGCGCTCCCTTTGCGCCCCTCAATCGTCAACTCGGGCCGGAAGCTCTCGGTGAGAAGTTGGCCCGGAGGGGGCGCCTGGACCCCCTCCAGTTCGATCGGGAGCAACGCCTCCAGAGGTGTGCCGCGATAGGTGATCGGATTGTAGTCCGGTCCGGCGATGAACAGCGCTCCCCGTCCCCGTTCCGCGACAAATTCGCGGATGTTCTCCAGCACGCTGCTGCTCAGGTAGGTCAGGTTGACGTCGCCGCAAATCAATACGTCGTATTGAAACAGTTCCTCGCGCGTCACCGGAAAGTGGGGCAGGGCGTACAGATCTTCCTGAGCGAATTCCGGGTCCGCGTCCTGGAGAACTGATTTCAGCTCGACGGTCTTTTCCCGTTCCAAAAGCGCCTTGAGCTGCCGAAATTCCCAGCGCGGGAGATGATCGACCAGCAGGACTCGGATTTTCTCGTCCCGGACGCTGACGAGCCGCGTCTCGCGGTTGTTGCTGGTGTTGGACTCTTTGCCGACCGGCGCTGCTTCGAGCACCAGTTCCAGTTCGCCGACCTGCGTGGGGGTATAGGTCAGCTCCAGTTTCTGCGATTTGCCATCGTCGGCGACTGTCACCTCCTGGGAGGCCAACGGTTCTCCCCCCTCTTTTTTCCGAAGCGCGACGCGGGTCTTCTTGCCTTTGAGGCCGTGGCCAGTGAGCGTGTAGGCGAAGGTCACCGGGTCGTTGACGAATGCCACGTCATCCACCAGCAGGTTGTGCAGTTCCAGATCGCGGACCGGATCGGCATTCCCCAGGGCCACGGTGAAGATCGGGACCGATTTTTGCCGGGCATAGCGCGCCGCGGCGGAGAGCTTTTCGCCGTCGGTGGTGATGCCGTCGCTAAACAGCAGGATCGCCGACGGGGGAACCCCCCGGAGATTATTGAGCACCCCGCGGAGCGCGTCTCCCAAACGAGTCTGTTCACCCTGTGTCGTGATTTGCCGCAGGAGCGGGAGGAGTCGATCGATTTCGGCGGGTTCCAGGTAAGTCGGCTCTCCCAGAATGGCCTCTCCCTCGGCGATCACGTACAGCCGCAGCTTGTGATTCTCGATCAACCGCTTGAGCAGCGCGCCATCGTCCCGGAGCAGCATCCCCTTGGCCAGATTCAAGCGGCTGGCTCGTTCCAGCCGCGTGTCGCCCAGGAGCGCTTCTGCTGCGCTTCGGAGCTCCGATTGGGCATACGCGTCCTCGGTCCCCATGCTGCCGGACTGGTCGAGCAGAACGACGACGTAGGGGAGCCCGGTCCGTTCAATCGACAGGGCCGCTTCGCTGAGCATGAACAGCAGGCAGCTCACCGCACCCATTCGCAGCAGCGCCAGCGTGTACCGAGCGCGGCGCGAAAGGTGCGCGGCATCGCGGGAGTAAATCCCCAGGATGTACAGCACCGCCAGCGCGGCGAACACGACGAGCAGCCAAGTCGGCCAGGGAAAATGGTGCGCATAGCGCCACGTCGTTCCCTGTCCCGGCTCGGCGGGGGGAATCCTCAGCAACCATTCCACGACACTCTTCAACACGTTCATGCCACACAGACTGCCTGGGTTCGATTCAACCGTTCCATTCTGAGAAATCGGCGACGAAGGCGATAGTCTGGCCAACAAAATCGGTAATACGGTCACGCCTGTTTTCGAGTTCTTCGGGATTGAATGCCGCGGTTCCACGAAACGGCCTCGCGCGGAGACGCCGAGGCTTCAGCGCGACATGGAGCCACAACCAAAGGAAGAATTGGACAGGAGGGCCCAGCGCGGACCTTGGCCGCAACCAAAAAACGGTTTGAACCGCAGGACACTGAGTGGTTTCGCGAGAGGTTCGTCCTCCGATCACGCGATCGCGATTGCTCACGCGGAGACGCGGAGGCGCGGAGAGGATTGGGCCGTGGTCGGCCAAACCATTCCATTGTGATCGCTGTCGATGGGTTACCGTCTCAGTTCGATCGTACCCAACGCCACCTCCTTCGCCGCGACCTCCGCGTCTCCGCGTGAGGCATTTTCGTGCAACTGCGGCCAACCGGGAATTGAACAGAAGCACTTGGCACGGCCGATGGTCGCAACCAGATGAAATTTGACCACCGATAACACGGATGGGCACGGATAAGCACCTGTGACTCGGTCCGCTGATCATCCGTGCCCATCCTTGTCATCCTTGGCTCGGCTCTTCTGTCTAAGCTCTCTCGCGTCTCAAAAATTTTCTCGCCAAAACACGATCCTGCTGGATTGCGGCGCGGAGAGGGACGTGGCATTTGGCAGGATGGAGTCGGGCCATCGCGTCCACACGCTCGATTGGCGCGCCCCATTTCGCTCCGGATCACGCTCTGGAACGTAGTGGGTGTGCGAACGGCGCAAGCGAAAGGCAGTCCGAGGTCGCGGCGCGAGACCTCGGGCCCGCCAAAGGAGCGATGCTGATGAAATTCCGTCGGGAGTTGGTTCTCCGCGGGCCCAATGTCTGGTCGCCGGGCCGGGTGTTGGAATGGCAGGTGGGGGCGGGAGGGGTGGCGCTTCCTGATCCGCAGGCGCTGGGAGTAATCCGCCGGACGTTCGACGAGATTCGCGCGGCCTGCGCGCCATCCGACGCTCCGTTCCCCAGCGTCGTGACGCATGTGGTTCATGGCGGAGCGCCGCGTGATCGGGCTGCCGCCGAGCTGTTCGTGCGACTCGTGCTGGAACTGCAACGGCTCACCGGGCCAGATCCTGCGCGCGGGTGGGTCGAGTGCGACGGATGTGACGGGACAGTGACGCTGGCGGTCGAGGTGCGGGAGGAGCAATTGGCGCGGGAGTGCGTGGCGGCGGCAACCCACATCTACGAAGGGGCGGTGCGGGGAGCGATCCCCCCTCTGGAGCCGATCATCGACCATCTGCGAGAATTGGCCGAAGAAGTCTGTCTGGGACCGACGACCGGTCCGATTGCCGCCGCAGCCCTGGCGCGGGGAATTCCGATGTTCCGCCTGGACTCGGTGAGCCTGATTCAATTGGGGCACGGCGCGCGGCAGAAGCGACTGCAGACCGCCATCACTGATCGGGCGTCGTACATCGGCGAATCGCTCTCCCGCGACAAAGAACTGACGAAGCAGCTTTTGCGCCGGTTTGGAATTCCCGTTCCGGCCGGCGGCTTGGCCGCAACGGCTGACGAAGCGTGGGGCATCGCGTCCGCCGTGGGGTTGCCGGTGGTGGTCAAACCCCGCGACGCCGACTATGGGAACGGCGTTTCGCTGCGACTGATGACCCAGGATGCCGTGGCCGAGGCATTCGACAAGGCGCATAAGTACAGTCCCCAGGTGCTGGTGGAGCAGCAATTGAGCGGCGCCCATTTCCGCTTGCTGGTCGTGGGGGATCGAGTCGTCGGGGGGGTGCGCCGCGAGCCGGCGCACGTCGTCGGTGATGGTCACAGCACGGTCGCCCAGTTGATCGACGCGGCCAACCGGGATCCTCTGCGCGGAGCGGACTACACCTTTCCCAGACAACGGCTGCATGTCGAAGCCGAGGAACTGCAGGTCCTGGCGGAACAGGGATTCGATCCCGACTCCGTGGCCCCGGCCGGGGAGATCGTCCTGCTGCATTTTGAAACGCATACGCGCGGCGCCACGAACACCGACGTTACTGAAGAGGTCCATCCCGCAACGGCGGCCACCGCGGTCGATGCGTGCCGGATCGTCGGATTGGACGTGGCGGGAATCGACCTGATCGCCGCGGACATCGGTCGCCCGCTGGACGAACAGAACGGCGGAATCCTGGAGGTCAACGCCGGTCCCGCGATCGTGTTGCACATGGCCCCGCTGTGCCAGCCTCCGCGCCCCGTCGCCGAGGCGATCGTCGAATCGCTGTTTCCGCCGGCCGACACCGGGAGAATTCCGCTCGTTGCCGTCGTCAGCGCTGCCAACGGGAGCGGCCTCGCGCAGCGGATCGGCGGGTTGTGGGGCGTCGCCCAGGGAACCACAGGTCCGTCGATGATCGGCCTGGCGGACGCCGCCGGGCTGCACCTTGGCTCGCGGCGGATCAAACGGGGGGACTGCCGGCGCGCCGACGACGTACAGTCGCTCTTGATGCACCCGGACGTGACCGGCGTGGTGTGCGATGTGGACTGCCGGAGGATTCGAGTTGAAGGCCTGGCCTTCGACGAGTGCCGCGCGGTTGTGCTCGATGGCCTGGATGAATATCAACCAATCCATGAACTGATCGGCGAGGAGGGATTGGCCGCGGGAGAGGCGGCTCCCTGCAGCCCGACGCAGCGCGGTGCAGATCGCCGGCGCGGGCTGAGCGTCCTGCTGTCAGCAATCTCCAGAGATGGGGCGATCATCCTCAATGTAGACGATTCGGAAGTGGCGGCGCTGTACGACCTGGTGGGGGAGCGAGCGCTGCCGGTGTCGCGCGATCCGGAACATCCTCTGTTGCGGCGCGCACGCGACTCAGGACGCCCAGTCGCCTTCTGGCGCGAGGGGCTGGTGGTCCACGCCTGGGGCGACTGCGAACGCTGCCTCCTTCCGACAGGACCGATCAAGACCCTGCCAATCGGCCCGCACGAACAGACTACCGAGCTGCTCTCCCAGGCGGCACTCTGGGCAATCTCATCGGTGCCACACGCCCCCCTTTAGCAAGCTTTCGCACTCCCCCCCATAGCAAATTGTCGCACTCCCCCCCTTAGCAAGGGGGGGCCGGGGGGGGGCACCCACGCAACATTCCGCCCAACCTCATCCGCATTCAGAATCCAACCCCCGCGCCCCTGATCAACAACGAACTCCGCCGGGGCGCGAGGGCAGGCGGATGATGCCGGTGGGACGACGGCAGTCGCGACGGGCTCCGCTGAAACCCGGACAATCGTCATCTCCTCCGGCGTCATCCGCCGCCAGACCCCGCGCGGCAAGATCGCCGCGCGAGCTGGTCATGTGGCCTCCTTTCGCACGACGACAAACTGCGTCCCGCGGGGAGTGCGGACCAGGAACAGAATTCCCTTTTCCAGTGACAGCCCGCCCAGGGCTGCCTTGAATTCTGCCGGTCCGCTCACCCGCTGCGAGCCGACTTTCTCGATCACCATCCCCTCGCGGAGTCCGGCGTTGGCTGCGACGCTCTCTTCCTTGACCGAGCTGATCAACACTCCCGAGACGTCCGGCTGGTAGCCGAGCTGTTGCAGGACGTCGCGGGAGGCGGATTCGATGTCGATTCCCAGTTCGGCAATGGTGTCGGAACGGGGCTTCTCGACCGGACCGCGGCCTGGGCTGACCGTGTCACGAACCAGCGAGTAGTCCTTGGGCATCGCCTGCACCTGAACCTGAATTGTCATCTCTTTGCCGTCGCGGACGATTTGCATGGGGTAGCTGGATCCCGCCTGCATCCGTTCGACGATCGACTGCAAGTCGCGGGAACCGCGCACTTCGCGGCCATTGAACTTGAGGATCAGATCACCTGGTTCCAATTGGGCCTGGGCCGCCGGGGAACCGGACATAACCTGCGTCACCACCGCCCCCTTCCCGACCGGCACGCCAAACTGCTTGGACAGATCGCTGTCGACTTCCTGGATCGCGACCCCCAGATAGGCACGGGTCACTTCCCCGCGGGCCACGAGTTGATCCACCACCCAGCGGGCGAGATTGATGGGAATGGCAAAGCCGACCCCGTCATATCCGCCGCTGCGAGTGGAAATGGCGGTGTTGATCCCGACCACTTCGCCGTGCAGATTGATCAGCGGGCCACCGCTGTTGCCGGGATTGATCGCAGCATCGGTCTGCAGAAAGTCCTCCCGCTCATTGATCTTTGGACCGCGCCCCTTGGCGCTAATGATTCCGGCGGTGACGGTGGCATCCAGGCCAAACGGGCTGCCGATCGCCAGCACCCAGTCGCCAATCTCGGTCGTATCGCTATTTCCCAAAGGGAGAACCGGCAGGCTTCCCTCCGCCTTGATGCGAACGACGGCGATGTCGGTCTTGGGGTCGGTTTTCACGTCGGTCGCCAGGTATTCCCGGCCATCGTGCAGTTTGACTTTGACCTGCTCGGCATCAGCCACGACGTGGTTCGCCGTCAGGATGATCCCCGAGGAATCGATGATGAACCCGGAACCCATACCGTGACTGCGAGGCATTTCGCGCTGGCGGCGGCGAAACATGTCTCGCAGACGGGGATCGCCGCGGAACATGTCGCCAAAGGGAGTCCCCTCCAGCAGCTCGTCTCCCCCTTGTCCCAATCCGCTGACCTGGGCCACTTTGCCTTTGGTTTCGATGGAAACCATCGCGGGGAGCGAATCGCGAGAGGCGTGGCGGAAGGCGCTGGAGAGCTCATTCGCTTCGGCCAATCCTTTGGCGACCGCCGGATCGATGGTCGCGGCAGGCTGCTTTTGCGCCATGACACCGGCTGAAAACGCGAGAGACAGGATGCCGACCAACGCGACGATCCACTGTCCATTGCGACGAATCATGTTCATGATGTTGCTCCTGTTTTGTTCCGATGAACTGTGTGATGGCGAGCGACGGTGCCCAGCGCGCCATCGAGTGAGTAGGGTGGAATGGATGGCCCTCAAGGCGGGTCACCGTCATGGGCCAATGTACATTCCTACGACGGAGAATCGCTCGGTGTTGGCTCCAGAGAATCCTGAATTTTCAGTGACCCTTTTCTGAAAATGGTCAAGAGCAGTTCCCTGCGAAACGTCGGGATTTGTAAATCCCGGCCCCTTGCCGAAAAATCGCAGGAAAATCCGCTTGACCTGAATCGGGCAAATGCATATGTTCCCGCCCGCGTTGGCCATGACACCGCCGACGCAGACACGAGATACAAATGACGGACGGTTGGTCAGTAGTTCGCCGCCAATCGGCGAACCTTGACCCCCATTTCGTCCAATCGCCCCGGAAGTAGCGGATGTCCTTTGCCCCCCTGGGACCCGCTGCTTCCGGGTGTTTTTTTTGCCGGAGGCTTCAGTTCCCTTCATTCCACCAGACGGTCAACTGCGGGATGGCGGTCGGGCCGGCGAACCCCCCCACCGCGATATCGAGCCGGCCATCCTCGTCGAAGTCGGCGATTTCCATCGCCGCGTGAAAACAGGCGGCCCGCAACAAACTGTGTCGGGCGAATTTACCTGGGGCTGTCTGCTCCAGCCACATCACGGCGTCAAAATCCTGGCCGGGTTGTCGTCCGAAGACCTTTTCGGGGAGCAGAGCGCAGGCGGCGATGTCCAGATCCCCGTCACCGTCCAGATCGGCCGCCAGCGACCGATTGACCCCCGGCATGGGAGCGATCTCATGGGCCGCAAACGTCCCGTCAGACTGGTTTTCCAGCCAGCGGATGCCGTGATACGGTTTCAAATACATGCTGTCGAACGTGTCTCCCGCCGTGTACAGGATGTCCATGCGGCCATCCCCATTCAGGTCGGTGAGCTGAATCCCACTGGAACCGAAGGCCGGTTCTCCCGCGACAAACAGCGTCTCGCGATGAAACTGACCGTCACCCACATTCAAAAACGCTTCGATCGTTTCGTGTTCCTGGCTGATGAGCGCGACAAAATCCAGTCGGCCGTTTCCGTCCAGATCGACCGTCGGGACGTGGATCGTTCCATGCCGCGAATCGATGACGCGCAAATCGAACCGTGGCGACTCA
>JBJXGA010000466.1:0-3075 GCA_046152955.1 Planctomycetales bacterium
CGTTGTGCTGCCTGGTCTCCAGAAACTGTTGGTCTTGAGCCGAGATATTCAGCGTCGATGCCTTCATCCCCGCCGTGAGGATTGCCATCTTGTTCCCGTCCGGACTCCCATAGGTCTCCCGCCATTCTTTCCGGAAATTGTCTCGGGCCTCCGGATTCATCTGCTTAGGGGATTCGACAATCACCTTCGGCTGCGCCCCAGCGCCGAACCAACTCGCCCCGTACCGCTCCGTGGCAATGCCGAATCCGATCGACTCGCGGGCCTGGCGGATGACTCCCTTCCCGACGATCCCATCGTCACTCATCATCGACGGAACGTGAAGCATGTCCTCCGGAGAAATGTACGTTGACGTTCCGCCGTCGTTCTTCACTTCGTACACCAGCCGCCCATTGTCGCGCATCGGGTAAACGCGGGAATGATGGATCGGCATCAGACCGGTAACATTCCCCAGCGAATCCTGCTCGATCAGCGAATAGCAGTTCCCCGCGTTTACCTGTTGCTGTGACGCTTGGCACCTGAACAGCATCGCCGTCATTTCGTCATTGGGCCGGTCGTGTACCAGGTATTCCCGCCGATCCTTCAGCGCCACCTCTCGCCCGCCGTCCGGCAATCGCCGGTACAAATCAAGGGGCAAATCTCCGATCGTGGAGGACAGCAGCCGCGTTGCAGACCAGACCGCCGAGTAAGTCATCGCCACGGCATCCGTTACCGGGATGCTCGCGGTCGCCGCCGTCAAATCCGTGAACCAAAAGTCCGACGATGGATTTCCGATATCGACGGTCCGCGAGGTCTGCAAATCGCCGTAGGCCATTCGCGTCAGCCCCTTGGCGATGTTTCGGATTCCGGTGAAGAGTCCCATTTACCGCGTCCTCTCGTATGAATTGTCGAACTCTTCCGCGTCTTGCTGTGGCCCATCTGGCGACTCGTCAAAGCTGCGATCGAAGTCATCCTCAGTCGTGAACCACAGCCCCAGGGCCATGATCAGCGCCACGATCCCGTCAATCTTGTCGGCGGAGTTTTCTTTGTCTGGTCGGATGTTGTCGTTTGCGTCCCGCCGAATCGCGACGTTCTCCGCCATCCAGCGCAACACCGGATCGCCGCCGTGGCGCAATTGCCCCGAGGAAATGAGCCGAATCAGTTCTTTGCATGGTGCGGTGAAATTCCCGATCGTCTGCCTGAACTCCACCAGGTCAGTCACCGGGAACCCGCTCGCCTCGATGATCTGCGCGAACGCCCGAGCCGGTCCCCAGGGATCGTAGCCCAGCTTGCGGATCGTGAATCGCTCGCCCAGTTCCAGGATGTCGTCTGCGATCGTCTGATAGTCCGTCACGTTGCCCGGCGTCGTGCGGATCAGTCCCTTAGCAGCCCAGTTGATGACCTGCCGCCGATCCTGCTTAGTCCGGTCGCCGTGCGAATCCTCTGGCACCCAGAAAACCGGGAATGCGTAGTACGTGCCGTCGCGTCGAAACAACATCGTCAAGGCGTTCACGTCGCGAGTAGATGCCAGATCCAACGCCGCGAAGCAGTCGCAGCCCTCGAAGTCCTCCAGCCGCAGCGGTTCCGCGCACGCATCCCATGCCGCCATCTGAATCCACCGAATGGCCTGTTGCGTCCACTGGTCCAGGTAGAGATTGCGGAACACGTTTTCATGTTCGGGATTCGCTTGCGCCGCCGTGCATTCCTCCCGCAGGAATTCCAGCGACACCGAGACTCCTAGATTCGGATTAGCCTTGCGCCAAACCTCTTCGCTGGTCCAGTCCTCATCAGGTTCCGCCCCGTAAATCACGCCGTAGAATGTCGGGTCGCCGTCCGGATTCTCGATTGCCGCTTTCGATCGCTGGTGCATCTCCCAGCAGATCGACGATCGGTCATGTCCCGCTGTGGTGATCGCAATGACCAACGGCTGTTCTCTCGCCCCGCGTCCGGACAACATCGCGTCCCACAACTGGCGGTTCGGTTGCGTGTGCAGCTCGTCGAAGATGATCCCCGAGGGGGAGCGCCCATGCGCCGTGTAGCCCTCCGCGCTGGTCGCTTCGTACCATCCGCTGTCCTGCGTATTGAGAATCTTGTACTGCCGGAGAAGCGACTTACCGCGAACGAACTTCCCGCCGGTCTCCACCATCTCGCGGGCCGCGTTGAACACGATCGACGCCTGTGCCCGGTCCCCGGCGCACGAATACACCTGGGGCCGCTTCTCGCCATCGGCCAGCAAAAGGTACAGTGCGATCCCGGCGGCGAAGGTCGATTTCCCGTTTTTTCTCGGCACCTCGACATAGGCCAGCCGATACCGCCGCGTCCCGTCCTCACGCAGCCAGCCGAACAGGTCACGCACGATCTGCCGTTGCCACGGTTCCAGGAGAAACGGCTTCCCGGCCTTGGCGCCCTCTACGTACTTTAGCTGCGTCTCGAAAAATCGGACGGCGCGGCCTGCGTGTAATTCTGAAAACGTGTACATGGTCGCCCGGCGTCTCACGACGTTGGGGCTGGTCTCCGTACCTATAAATTGCCTCTGTCCATGAACTCTTCCTCGAAGGAATTGCATACGCCTGCGTCATCACCACGAACGACGTATGGACCGATTGTCCGCAGCAAATGCGCCATGTCTTTCGCAATCAATTCGGACACCGGGTAATCATCCTTGTCGAACTCAAATTCCGTTGACGCGGACACCTTTCTCGGCCCTCCCCCGTCGTCTGCCTCAATGTCGATTGTCAGTCGAAATTTACCAGTCATTCAAAATCCGCCTCCTGCTCCTCTGGTTCCGGAACCTTGCCGGTCACCACCTCCACCAGCCTGGCACAAGCCAACGAGGCTTGCCGCTCGATCGCTACTGCCGGGTGGGGCTTGAGCTGCCCGAACCGGTCCTCCCCGATGATCGCATCCGCCGACAGAATCCGCCGTGCCTCCGCCGCCCGGTCTGCCTGTTTGCACGCCAGGATCAGGATTTCAGCCTGCTCCGGCGTGACATCCCGCTGGCCGCACACGGCAGACCACAGATTCCGGCCTGATTCGCTCAGGATTGACGGGGATTCAGGCAATTTAGGTTCTCCAGGTTGTCAAAAATGTGTGCGCGGG
>JBJXGA010000467.1:0-4949 GCA_046152955.1 Planctomycetales bacterium
TATATTTTTTCACGAGTTTCTAGGCGAAATAGGCAATGCAGATAAGAGATAGGATCATCGAATTCCGCCGGGTTCCAGCGGGTGAACTCCAGCCGGACCCCCGGAACTGGCGGACGCACCCCAAGGCACAACAGGATGCCCTACGCGGCGTCCTGGCGGATATTGGCTACGCCGGGGCTGTCTTGGCACGGAGAACGGCAGAGGGCGGCCTGATGCTGATTGACGGGCACTTGCGAACCGAGACTGACCCGGCTGGGATGATCCCCACGCTGGTGCTGGACGTGGACGAGGTGGAGGCGGGAAAGCTGCTGGCGACGTTCGACCCGCTGGCGGCGATGGCCGAGGCGGACGGGAAGAAGCTGGACGCACTCCTACAGGACGTGGAGATCAACAATGAGGCCGTGCAGGCGATGCTCGCGGCATTGGCGGAAGAGGCGGGGATCGTCCCGCCAGACCAACCGGACGCGCCGGAGTCATTTCCTGTAGTTGACGAGAACATCGATGTCGAGCATTCCTGTCCGAAGTGTGGCTACCAGTGGAGCGGCGGGCAATGATTCGCGTGATCCACGACACCAGCGGAACACACAGTCAAGGGGACGTGACAGACCGCCCCTGCCCGGCAATTACGAACGGCGTCAACGGAATGAACTCGTGCCATTTCAAAATCGTTGATGATGGCCAAGCGACCCGAAGTGAGCGACCCGAAGTGAGCGACCCGAACAAACCACCGTACCGCGTTCCGTCGATGGACGAAATCCGCGCCATTCCCTGGAACGGATTCAAGGTGGCCAGCACGTTCAGCGGGGCCGGTGGAAGCTGTACTGGCTACCGGATGGCCGGCTTCCGGGTAGTGTGGGCGAATGAGTTCGTGCCCGCGGCACAGGCCAGCTACGAAGCCAACGCAGCAGATGACTGCTACATGGACCGACGCGACATCAAGCTCGTTCAGCCAGGAGATATCTTCGCGGCGACTGGCCTGAAGCAAGGCGAGCTTGACCTGTTCGACGGTTCGCCGCCATGTCAGGCGTTCAGCACAGCCGGGAAGCGAGAGGAGGGATGGGGGCAGGCGAAGAAATACGAGCACGGGGCCAGCCAATGCAATGAGACGCTTTTCAGTCAGTACATCCGCCTGCTTCGAGGCCTGATGCCGAAGACGTTCGTAGCGGAGAATGTGAGCGGCTTAGTCAAGGGAACTGCCAAGGGATACTTCCTGGAGATCCTGCGAGACCTGAAGGCGAGCGGGTATCGCGTCGCGTGCCGCGTGCTCGATGCGAAGTGGCTCGGTGTCCCGCAGTCGAGGCAGCGGACGATTTTCGTTGGCGTGCGTGAAGACTTGGGGCTGGATCCGGTTCATCCGATGCCGTTGCCGTACCTGTATAGCGTGAGGGATGCGCTGCCGTGGATCGTGAATATCGCGACTCACAGCGGCTACGACAAGGTACTGAAGAGTGCCGCGAGTGCCGCGAGTGCCGCGATATGTGCGAGCGGGGCGTCGGAGCATTTAAGCGGAATTGTCGAATCGCTTCCAGTTTTCGAGCAAGTGACGGCAGGCAACGAACGACACACTCTGGCCGGACGCAGGCCAACGCATTCACTCGATGAGCCGGCGGCTACGGCTACGGTGCCAGGTTTCAATCTCTTATCAACCGACAAGACGGTAAAACGCAAATTCACCATCGACGAACTCAAGAGGATATGTGCGTTCCCCGACGACTTCATCCTGAAGGGGACGTACGCGCAGCAGTGGGAACGGCTCGGAAACAGCGTACCGCCGGTGATGATGCGGCACATTGCAGAGACGATTCGAGACAAGGTATTGAAGGCACATCATGGGACGTAGAGGACCGCCACCGACACCGACGCCAGTCTTGAAGCTGCGAGGCTCATGGCGAGCCAAGGCGCGCGAGAAGGAAGGCGCAGAACCGACGCCTGACCGCGGGCTACCGATTGAACCCGCGCACCTGTCGGAGGACGAGCAAAAGGTATGGGCCGAGTTGTGCGACATGCTCGACCGGATGCAATTGCTGTTCGTCGCGGATGGCTGGCAAATCGAGCGGTACGCAGTGTTTTTCACACGCTGGCGTCGCGTCGAAAGCGTGATTCGGAGGTTCGGCGGGACTGACACGTTGATGGCGTCGGCGTTTTCGAGAGACGAATCCCGCATGATCCTCAAGTCGGCGATGGCAGAGAGCAGGAGCCTCGATGCGCAGATGAAACAGATTGAAAACTCGTTCGGGCTGAATCCATCGGCACGAACGAGAATCCGGTTGATGGACCGCCTCGGGGATGCGGCGGCGAAAGAGGCGTCCGGTCAAAGCAAGAAACGATTCTTCACAGCATGACCACGGCCACGAAAAAACGACCGAAGCCCAAGACTGTATCCGCGAAGTGGCGCAAGTTGCTGTCGCTGGTGCCGGGGTATGACCCATTCGCCGATGCCGCCGAATGCTGGTTCGACGATGTGGCTGCACAAAAGGCGCTCGATTTCTTCCCCGAGTGCTGCCGTCATGTCGAGGGGGCGCAGGCTGGCCAGGCGTTTATCCTGGAACCGTGGGAGCAGTCCATCATTGCGAACCTGTTCGGCTGGAAGCGGAAAGACGTGCAGGGGCGGGAGATTCGCCGGTATCGGGAGTGCCTGATTTACGTCCCTCGCAAGAACGGCAAGACACCGTTTATCGCGGCGCTCGGGCTGTATATTTTCTTCTGCGACGACGAGAGGGGCCAGCAGGGCTACATTGCGGCTGGCGAGCGCGAGCAGGCCGGGGCGCTCTTCCGTCACGCGAAAGGGATGGTCCAGCAAGAACCGGAACTGCAGAGCCGATGCCGGATTTACGGCGGCAACGCGGCGGCCGGCCAGAGCAAGAGCCTTGTCCGCGAAGAGGACGGATCATTCTTGCGGGTGATTGCTGCGGATGCTGACACACAGCACGGCGGCAATACGCACTTTGCGGCGATCGATGAGTTGCACGTCCAGCCAAACCGGGATTTGGTGGACGTGTTCCGGACCTCCATGTCTTCGCAGAACCGCAAGCAACCGTTGCTCGTCTACATCACCACGGCGGATTTTTCCCGCGAGTCAATTTGCAACGAAGTGTATGCCAGAGCGTGCAAGGTGCGGGACGGAATCATCCAGGATCAGGCGTTCCTGCCGGTGATTTTCGAGGCACACCGTGACGATGACTGGACCAGCGAAGAGGTTTGGGCGAAAGCCAACCCGAATCTCGGAGTCTCAAAGTCACTGGATTACATGCGGCGTGAATGCAAGTTGGCGCAGGAAAATCCCGCCCAGGAGAACACGTTCAAGCGGCTGGACCTGAACATCAAGACGGAGCAGGACTGCCGGGTCATCAAAATGGACCAGTGGGAGCGCTGCGGGTACGGAGCCGAGCCGGTTGAATGGCGGGAGCGGATGCTGCGGGAGCTGATCGGCAAGCCGTGCGCCGGGGGGATCGACCTCGGGAGCGTGTCGGACTTGACGGCGCTGGCACTGCTGTTCGGCGATGACGAATCAGGGTACGACGTACTGCCGTTCTTTTGGACCCCAGAGGACAACGCACACAAGCGGGAGCGGAAGGATTCGGTTCCATATCTGGCGTGGGCGCGGCAGGGATTTATCACGATGACCGAAGGGGACGAGACGGACTATGGAGTTGTCCGTCGTGATATTCTCGGGCTGAGCAAAAAATACATCATCGAAGTTATCGCGGCTGACAGGCTATTTCAGGGGGCGCAGATTTGCCAGGACTTAGGGAAAGAGGGTTTTAATCTGTTCGCTTTCGGGCAGGGATACGCAAGCATGGCGGCACCGACGCGGAGAATCCTGGAGTTGATCCATGCCGGAATGCTTCGGCACGGAAACAATCCGGTGTTGAAGTGGATGGCGAGCAACGCGGCCACTGAGTCGGATGGAGAAATACTCAAATTCAGCAAGAAGCGATCACAGGAAAAGATAGACGGGATCATCGCAACAACAATGGCATTGGGCGTTCTCGTCGCATCCGAAGGCGAGTACGACCATAGTTTTGATAGATCGCAAAACTCAACTGACGACGCGGAAGAGTTCGACAATTCATACGAGAGGACGCGGTAAATGGGACTCTTCACCGGAATCCGAAACATCGCCAAGGGACTCACGCGAATGGCCTACGGCGATTTGCAGACCTCGCGGACCGTCGATATCGGAAATCCATCGTCAGACTTTTGGTTCACGGATTTGACGGCGGCGACGGCGAGCATCCCGGTAACGGATGCCGTGGCGATGACCTATTCCGCGGTCTGGTCTGCAACGCGGCTGCTGTCCTCCACGATCGGAGATTTGCCACTTGATTTGTATCGGCGATTGCCGGACGGCGGGCGAGAGGTGGCGCTGAAGGATAGGCGGGAATACCTGGTACACGACCGACCGAATGACGAAATGACGGCGATGCTGTTTCGCTGCCAGGCCAGTCAGCAACAGGTAAACGCCGGGAACTGCTATTCGCTGATCGAACAGGATTCGCTGGGCAACGTCACCGGCCTGATGCCGATCCATCATTCCCGCGTCTACCCGATGCGTGACGGCGGGCGGCTGGTGTACGAAGTGAAGAACGACGGCGGAACGTCAACGTACATCGCGAAAGAGGACATGCTTCATGTTCCGTCGATGATGTCGGACGATGGGATCGTCGGGAAGGGAGTCATCCGCCAGGCCCGCGAGTCGATCGGATTCGGGATTGCCACGGAGCGGTACGGGGCGAGTTGGTTCGGCTCGGGGGCACAGCCAAAAGTAATCGTCGAATCGCCGAAGCAAATGAATCCGGAGGCCCGAGACAATTTCCGTAAGGAATGGCGGGAGACCTATGGGAGTCCGGACGGGAACAAGATGGCAATCCTCACGGCGGGGATGAAGGCATCGACGCTGAATATCTCGGCTCAAGACCAACAGTTTCTGGAGACCAGGCAGCACAACG
>JBJXGA010000269.1:0-33552 GCA_046152955.1 Planctomycetales bacterium
CCAGGCAGTTCAGAACGCTTCACGTTCGTCAGCGGCAACAGCGGCAGTGTTCCGAGTCCCCCAGCCAGAATGACTTCCGGAGAAAGCTCCCACAATCGAATCACTTCATATTCGAATCTCAGGTTCACTTGTTGCCAAGGCAGCCTCTCTTCCACACGTCCGGTCATCTCCCGGCCGTCGGCCTCCGGACGGAGCAGAATCGCCACGCTCCGCACCGGGATCGAATGCCGATCCCACAGCAGCACATTGTAGCGCAAGAGGCGACGCCCCAGAAGCGCGTCATAACTGGTTTGAAATTCCAGATTGAGAATCCACGGGTCCGGCTCTTCGACCCGCAGCACTTTGTCCGCCGACGACGAGACAGTCGACACGTCGGCGTCAATCACAGTCACGGGAACCGATCGATCGACTCCCAGGAAATAGGACCAGTCTTTCCGGAATTCTTCCGGTAGAAACTTGAGAACCGCGTCATAGGGTTTGGGCATAATGCCCTGATTCTACGGAACGATTGCCGACACTGCCAAACCGTCCGTGGCGAGATTTTTCTCCAGGGCAGTTTTGCAGGTCTCCCTTCAACTCATTCATCGCGGCGTCTGGAATCAGCGCCATCCCCCTGGAAGTCGCTCTTTTTCCACCAACAGCCGCATCGTGTAGGGATTCACCTGCATCTGCCCCGGACGTAAATCTCCCACGAGGGTCAGGAACAGTCGGGCGTCCGCTTTACTCCAACCGAACCGTTCCTCCAACCAGACGATCATCTCGCGGATCGCCTGCCACTGGGCCGCTTCGGCCGGGCTGGCGGCGCCGACGGTCACCAGGTGCGTGGCGGTCTCGATCCGCGGGCTCCCCAGCGTTTTGGTCCAGCCTTTGAGCACCCGCACTGAAGCGGTGACCAGAGCCCGCATTTCGCAACCGCTGACTTCGCCATCCCCTTGGTAGGGGTGGCAATCCCCCAGGTACAACAGGCCCCCCGGCGCCGCGACGGGAAGGTACACTGTGCTCCCCGGACAAACTTCGGGGACATCCAGATTGCCACCGAATTTTCCAGCGTTTCCCGCTGTGGGGACTTCCAGATGCGGCGCCGTGCCGATGCAGCCGATCATCGGCCGCGTGGGAATCCGCAGTTCATGCGGCCCGGCCGCCGTCTGCAGCGTGTAGTGGACGTGCCCCTCGCGAATCGCCACCAGTTCCGTGACCGGTTCCTGGAACCAGTCCTGTAGGTGATAGACGAACGGCCAATACCCGGCGAAACCCTGCGTGTCGCACTGCATGGCGTGGATGTGGACCGCCAGCGTATCCCCCGGCTCGGCCCCCGCCACGTGGATCGGACCGGTCACCGGATTGCCATAATAGGGGCCTTTGCTCCGCAGTCCGATGACATACGCCGCGCGGCACGTCTCGGGAGTCCGCGTTTGACCGGTGCGGGCATCCTCGGTCTCCACCTCGAACAACTCTCCATCGGCGACCCTCAGCACCGGCTCCGGCCGCCGATCAAATACGTAGCTGATCTTGTCGCGCGTAATGCGTTGCATCGTGCCCCCCATCGTGACACGAGTCGCCGACCCGTGTGAAAGTGTTCGAGTTTTCCTGTAGCCGATGTCCCGCTGGCTAATCTGCCACCGGGAGCACCGATCGCACCACCTCGTGAGGCAATTCCTTGCCTGTGACCGTCTTAAACGTACTGGTGACGTAGTCGACGAAGACCTCCGACGGTTCGACGATCCGGCAGCCCCTGGCACGGGCTTCCCCGAGCAGTTCCGACTCGCCCGGAAGCTGCGTCAGATCGGTCACATACATGTGCGGCCGAAGGAAGGCGGGATTGAGTTTGACCCCCGAGCCCCCCGCCCCGAGCCCCGAAGCCAAAGTGAACGCCTGAGCCTCGGCGATCACGACGACATCGCACAGCGTATCGTACATGTTGGCCAGCGGGATGAAACGGGCGCCGGTCAATTGGGCCAATTGCCGTCCCTCGGCATCGTCGGCGGCTGCCACACTGAGCATTCCTTTGCGCTTCTGAGCGCCAAACGCCACGCTGCGGGCGACCCCGCCGGCGCCAATCACAAACACGTTGCGGCGATCCAGCGGCCGATCGTCAGGCTGTTTGGCCCCCAGCGACGCCTCCAGCGCTCGGATCACGCTTTTCCAGGTGGTGTTGTAGGCGTGCCAGCCGTCCGCCTGTTTGACGACCAGGTCGGCATACTGCGCCTTGCGGGCGCTGTCGTCGATCGTTTCCGCCAGATTGAGCGCCCGTTCGCACATGGCCGGATTGACCAGCAACACGCCGATCTGCAGCGTGCCGAGCATCTGCATGATCTTGTCCGACAACCCCAGGTCCAAGGGGAGGCAGCGGATGTTGAGCTGGTGATGCGCGAAACCGGCGTTGAAGGCCCGGAGCATCGCGGTTTCGGTCGGTCCGAACCCGACGACTCCGACAAACCGCGTCTGCGAACCGATGTCCCGCCAGCGATACGTCTCTTCAAGTTCAGAAACCGTGACCTGCCCAGGGAGCGCTTCCATCCCCCGTTCGAGCGCCGCGTAGGTCCACGGAGCCCCATGTTTGTGGGCCAGCAATGAGAACATCACCCCCGGCCTTCCCAGCCCCATCCCGACGACCGGAATCTCGCGCTTCTTGGTGACGCTGGCCAAAAGCGGCCAGGCGGCGTCCAGCGTCGGGGTCTGTCCCACCAGCTTCACCACGTCGGCCTTTTTCATCGCCGCGTCGGAGATGATCGGCTCCAAATCCTTCAGAGGCCGCTGCAAGTCGGTGTAACTGATCACGCGTTTGGTATTGCCAAACCGCGGCACCTTGTCGGCGATGTCCGCTTCCAGTTCGATGTAGGCCGGACCGGCGATGATCGCCGTGCGAAGCTGGAGCAACCGCTCTTCCTCGGTGCCGTCCCACGCCCCGCCATCCTCCTTCCGCCGGCAAGACACCAGGAGCGGTTTGGAGATGCCGTCCATCATCTCTTTAATGTCCGGCTCTTTTCCCAGACGATCGAGTCGAAACTCGATCAGATCGCACTGGGGCGCGGCGTTGAAGAGATCGACTTTTCCCAAACGCCGGGATTCGGGGGCAACGGCGATGCAGAGCATAGGAGTGGGGGGGAGAGGGGATAGTGGATGGGGGATTGTGGTCGGTGGATTGTGGATGGTGATCAGTTGGTCGGTTTGGTTTGACAGAAGCTGGCTGAGAGGTCAATCATGCGGGAGAGCATGGCTCCCACATGCTGCCACTCACTGTCCAGTTCCGTGTGTTGTTCATTTGTCAGGTATCCGCAATCGATGGCGTGGTCCAACCAGGCTTGTGTTTCCATGGATTCGCCGAGAGCTTCATTGAGTTTGTTGATAAATGCCGCTTCATAACGTCGCCGCGCCCACGCTTCCGCAATCATGGCATTGACGGCTCGCGCTGACCGGCGCATTTGATCAGTGAGCGAGAATTTCTCCTCGCGTGGAAATTGAGTCATGAGCTGAAAGACCTTCTGAGACAAAGCGCGAGCCAACCGATACACATCAAGGTCTCGAAAACTCCTCGCCGGACTCCTCCCCACACCACCACCCCCTATCCACTATCTACTATCCCCCATCCACAATCCCCCCCCCCTACTCCCCCGCCTCCTTCAACACCGCCGCATATACCCCCCGCGCCTGGTCATACGCCCCCTTCGCCGCTTCGCGTTCCGACTCGCGGATTTGATTGACCTTGGCCTTCCAGCAGACGTCGACAGCGTCGAGGCACCATTGGGCGCTCTTGCGGCTGGCACGAACCGGTTTACCGGCGACTTCCACCCAGACCGGATTGGTATGCGCGCTCGGCAGAATCCGGACCGCCACCCAACTGGACTGCGCCAGGTCGATGTCGAAGCTCAGACTCTGCAATTGGCCGTCGGCGACGATCTCCTGCCGCGCCGCCGGTTCTCCATTGACGATCACTTCTACCGGCACTTTGCGCGACGCTCCCAGCCGCGCCCGTTCCAGGTGCCAGTAAGGCTTCTGATCGAGTCGCCGCGTGCGGATCGCTTCGGTTTCGGGAGTCGGTTGTTCACTCGCCAGATAGGCGGCCACGTCGAAAGCCACTTTGACTTTCCCCGGTTTGTCGAGGCCAAGCTGGCTGATCTTGCCGTCCGGACCCGGCTCTCCCACTCCCAATTGGTTCACCCGGAAATCCAAAATGTGACTCAATCCGTCGCCGCAATAACTGCGCCCCGTTTTGACCCCCTGGACCCAGGTGTCATACGTCAACGGCTCATCCTCGTCGAGCTTGCAGTAGATTCGCCCCAGTCCCACCTTGTCGCCGTAGATACAGGGAAAATCGGTCTCACCGCTGATCCGGCTGGTCATCCCGCAGTTGAGCGTGTGATACCAGATATTGAGTTCCCAGATCGACGGTGTGTCCACCGCCGATATGAAATCGCAGGTGCCGGTTGCCGTGGTGACGATGTACTCGTTGGCCCCGATCCCGTCGAAAGGGGGCATGGCATAATCGGGGAGTTTGTCGGCGGCCCTTCCCTTCATGACGGCGACGCGGTTCCCCTGGGGGTCATAATCGGGAAGCGCCAGCCCCCAGCCGCTGTGGCTGTAACCCACCACCGCCCCCTGCTTTTGGCCCCAGGCCAGAATGGGCTGCGTCCAACTCGGCCACTGCTCAATCAGTTCGGCTCCCGGATAGTCGTCTTCACTCAGCCTGAGCAGACACAGATGTCCGGCGTGGGACGATGGAAACCCGCTCACCTCGACGTCATAGCGCATCAGGTAGTTGGGCCGCGACAACGCCGATGTCTTCCCTTCGAAATACTGTTTCTGCGAGTACCAGCAGGGGCCCCAGCTCAGGACGCAGCCGACGTTGAGATCTTCTCCCAGGATGTGCCGCATCATGTCGGCGGGGGTCACCCCTTCGGTGGGGTTTTCATAGTGCGCGCAACCCGCGGCATGAACGTGATGGTCACCCGAAAACCAGCGCCGGGTGGCGGGTTGAATCCACCGCCGCAATTTGAACTCGGCGCGCTGGCTGACGCTGTTGTCGCTGACGACCAGGCGGTGCGATTCGACGTGATATTCCGGTCCGCGTGAGACTTCGACATCGTATTCGCCGGGGGGGAGATGTACCGATTCTCCGTCGGCACGGTAAATCTGATTGTGAAAGAAGAAATCGGGGGCCAGGCGGCGCGCCGGATTGGGATAGACCCGTCCCCGTTTGTCGCGGATGACAAAGGCGGCCGTCGTTGGCTGGCCGTCGAAGTCCCGGACGGAGAGCGCCACTTCCACCGCGGGGACGCATTGAAACAGGATCGCCGTGGCATTGCGGAATCCCAGATCCTGAGTTCCCTGGCCGACGTTGAAACCAAGCGTCGCTTCACGTTTTCCGACATCGCGGCTGTAAAGCTGGATGATCCGATATTCCAGCGCCAGCCCCGACAGGGTCGGCTTCTGGGGCTGGCTGTTGAACAGCACCGCGTCGAGCCAGCGGTTCGGGACATCGGCGGGAGTGATTTCGGCCTTGGGAGTCGCCGAATTGCTGCTCCGTTTGTACAAGGGAGCGATATTCGGGCTTTCGATCTTGAGTTCCGGGTTGATGCCCGCCTGATTGTGGACTTTGACCAGCATCGTCCGCCAGCCCTGCTGAATCAGTTCTTTTTTGGCCGGTCCTTCGACCACCGAAACGCGGCTTTCGGGATTGATCGTCACCCCGGCAACGCAGAGCGGATCCAGAATCTTTTGAACCGCCGCCGCCCCCTTGGCGGGATTGGGATGTTTGAGCGCCTCTTGCACCCCCTGGCGTTCGGCCGCCGACAGCGGGGCGCCGACGTATTCGAGCGCTTCGAGGAGACGCTCGGTCGCCGCCGCAAGCGGCTGCATTTCCACATCGTCCACCTTCAGGAAGTCGGCTCCGCGCGCCGCGGGACCGGCTCCCAGGATCGACGCGACGACGAGAATTCCTACGCTGCCAGGCGCGCGGCGCGCCGTGATTCGGACCATGACGACGACCTCCAGGGAGGATGTTCAGGATGACTGCCGGTCCCGCCGGCACGGAGAGTTGCCCGCGAGCAGGACCGGTGGAATGTCCAGCATTCTCCGCCGGGGGGTGCGGGGCGTCAAGCAACGGGGTCAGATGCGGTCGATCGCGGATGCCGTGGTCTCTCACAGGGACACTCGCCGACGCCACGAGACTTGGAGACAATTCCCAACGCGCGACGGATCGCTCCTCTTGAGAATCCACACCCGCCAGCATACGATGCGCTGGACGGGGAGACGTCACACGAGTCGGGCCGATTTTATCGAGGACGACATGGCAGCCGGAGACAAGATTCTGTTGATCGAGGACGATCGCGACATCGCCACGACGCTGCGCAGCGTGTTGGAGGCTGCCGGCTATGAAGTCGGGTACGCCTCGAATGGCAAAGACGGGCAGCGGATGATCCAGGAGCTTCGTCCTCGTCTGGTGATCACCGACATGATGATGCCCCAACTGGGGGGCTTCCCGGTACTGGAGTTTCTCAAGCAGCTCGACGATCCCCCCAGGGTGATCATGATCACCGCCAACGAAGGGGGGCGGCACAAAGCGTATGCCGAAATGCTGGGAGTCGCCGATTATCTCCGCAAGCCGTTCGCCATGGACGTCTTGCTGGAATCGGTCGAGCGGGCTCTGGCGGTCGCCGACGAACCCGCTCCCGCCACCAGGAAAAAGGGGCCGCGCAAAAAGGCCGACTGACGAACCTTTCGGAGCGACCAGCGGGTGGGAGGGGGGGCGTTTCGCCAAACGCCAAGCGGTGCGGCTGACTGATACTCGTTTCCAATAGGGAATCTTCCATGTCCTTTGACCAGAGTCTTTACGACCTCATCGTGCAGACTTCGACCAACCTCCCCTCGGACGTGCGGCGACTGATCGCCGGGGCGACGAAACGGGAAACCCCCAAGACCAACGCCGCCCTGGCGCTGGCCACCATCTCGCTCAACATCGATATGGCCTGCGACAGCGAGCGCCCCATCTGCCAGGACACGGGGATGCCGACGTTCCTCGTCAAGACCCCTGTGGGATTCGATCAGATCGCGCTGGAAGAGCAGATTTGCGCCGCCGTGGCCCGCGCCACCAAAGCGGGCAAGCTTCGTCCCAACTCGGTCGATTCCCTGACTGGGAAGAACAGCGGCGACAATCTGGGCCCCGGCACGCCGGTCATCCATTTCCACCAGCATCGCGAAGACGAAGTCGAGATCAAGTTGGTGCTCAAAGGGGGGGGGTGCGAAAACAAGAACATCCAGTATTCGCTGCCGCAAGAGTTGCCCGGATTGGGGCGCGCCGACCGAGATCTGGACGGCGTCCGTAAGTGCCTGATGCACGCGGTTTATCAGGCGCAAGGCCAGGGTTGCTCAACGGGCTATCTGGGAGTCTGCATCGGGGGGGATCGGACCAGCGGTTACGAAGGGGCCAAGCTGCAACTGTTCCGCAAGGCGGACGACGTGAACTCCCACCCCCAACTGGCCGAACTCGAACGGTACATCGTGGAGAACGCCAACACGCTGGGGATTGGCACGATGGGCTTCGGGGGGAAAGAAACGCTCCTGGGCTGCAAGATCGGGGTCATGAACCGTCTCCCCGCCTCGTTCTTTGTATCCGTCGCGTACGAATGCTGGGCCTTTCGCCGCCTGGGGGTGGTTCTCGACCCGGCCACCGGCGCCATCCGCCGCTGGCTCTATCGGGAACAGGATGAGATCAAGAAACTGGCGGTGGGAGGGGGCTTTCAGCTCACCGGCCAGGAAGTGGTCCTCGAAGCGCCGATCTCCGACGAGAAAGTCCGGAGCATCCGCGCGGGAGACGTCGTCGTCGTCAATGGACCGGTCCATACCGGCCGCGATGCGCTGCACCATCACCTGCTGCATCATGATTCCCCGATCGACATGCGCGGTCAGGTGCTGTATCACTGCGGGCCGGTGATGATCAAAGACGCGGCGGGAAAATGGCAAGTGACCGGCGCCGGTCCCACGACCTCCATCCGCGAGGAACCATATCAAGCGGAAATCATCGGCCGGTTGGGGATCCGAGCGGTGATCGGCAAGGGGGGGATGGGGGCCAAAACGCTCAAGGGACTGGAGGAGCATGGCGCCGTTTACCTCAACGCCATCGGCGGCGCCGCCCAGTATTACGCCGATTGCATCGTTGGCGTGGATGGGGTCGATCTGCTGGAGGAACTCGGCGTACCGGAGGCGATGTGGCATTTGCGAGTCAATGGCTTCGCCACCATCTGCACGATGGACTCGCACGGCAATAGCCTGCACCGGGAAGTCGACCAGGCGAGCTTCACACAATTGGGCCGCTTCGCCGAGCCGGTGTTCACTCATTGAGCGGCACGGCCACCGTCATTCGTATCCCAGATTGCTTTCGATCGATTGCGCTTTGGGGCTCATCAAGAGGGGGGTCAACTTGTCCCATTCCTTTTCTTTGGGTTCCGCCGCCCGACCTTCCTTTCCTACTCCCTCCCATTGATCATGATGACTGGATCCATACACCGCATCCTCGCTGGAGTCATAGGGACGCGGCTTGAAGGCGCCCGCGGCGCCGTCCACGGTCTTGCGACTTTCACCGAGTATTCCGCAACCTGCCGCAAGGCAACACAACGAGCCGGCTACCAGTAGGACGCGGACCATGGAAATTGGCCTCCGCCAGCGATACGCAGGGACTGACCGGCCAGACCGGGAGCCGCCGCTGGGCTTGGAAAATTGTTGGGGATGCAAGAGAGTGAGAGAGTCGCGGGATTATGCAGATTCCCGCCATTAGGTCCAGAGGAGTTTTCGGACAAATTCGTATGCTTTCCACGACCAGCCTCGATTTGCTCATTGTCGCCCCGCATCCCGATGATGCCGAAATCGGCGCGGGGGGGACGCTGCTCCGCGCCAAATCCCAGGGGTTGACGGTGGGAGTGGTCGATTTGACGACCGGCGAACCGACGCCCCACGGCAGTCCCGAGATCCGTGCCCGCGAGACGGCCCAGGCGACCAGTCTGTTGCAGCTTGACTGGCGTGAAAATCTGGGTCTTCCCAACCGCAGTCTGGAATCGACTCTGGACGCCAGACGGGCGCTCGCAGCCGTCTTTCGGCGGACCCGACCGAAGATCATTTGCCTCCCCTATTGGGAAGACGCGCACCCCGATCATGTCGCCGCCTGCCAGCTTGCAGAGGGGGCACGGTTCTGGTCGAAGCTCAGCCGCACCGATTTTCCGGGCGAACCGTATTGGCCTCTCCGCGTGCTCTACTACTTCAGCATCCATCTCCGCATTCATCCCAAACCGGCGTTCGTGATGGACATCAGCGACCAGATCGACGCCAAACTGCAGGCGGTCGCCGCCTACCACAGCCAGTTCATCGCCCGTCGGAGCGCGGTGTTTCCGACCCCACTGGACGACATCCGCGATCGCGCCCGGTACTGGGGCTGGACAATCGGCGTCCCGTATGGCGAGCCGTTTGCCTCACGGGAGGAGTTGGGGCTGGATAGCCTCATACCATTGCTGCCGAAACCGGCCGCTCCCCAGGCCTAACTCGCCGGCGATCCAAAATACTCCCGGTCTCGTTCGTCGAAATCGGCGTAACCAAGCAGGTCGTAGAGTTCCGCGCGGGTCTGCATGTTCGCCAGCATTCCGGCCTGCGTCCCTTCGGTTGCCAGACGTTCCAGCGCCCCCTGGATCCCTTTCATCGCCACGCGCAACAACGTGACCGGAAACAGGATGCCAGCGTATCCCATCTCGGTCATTTGCCGCACTGTCAGCAGCGGGCTTTTGCCGAATTCGGTCATATTGGCGATCAGGGGGACCGAAATTTTTCGGGCGAACCGTTCGAACTCGGTGGCGGATTCCAAGGCTTCCGGAAAGACGGCGTCCGCGCCGGCATCGACGTAGGCCCGCGCCCGATCCAGAGCATCCTCCAGGCCGTGGAGCGCTCGGGAATCGGTCCGGGCGATGATGACAAAGTCCCCATTGCGGCGAGCGGCGACGGCGGCACGCAACCGGGCCTGCATCGCTTCGCGCCTGACGACGCTCTTCCCGCTCAGGTGTCCACAACGCTTGGGAAGCTCCTGGTCCTCCAGGTGCAACCCCGCCAGACCCGCCCCCTCAAACAGTCGGACGGTGCGCTCGACCGAGAGTGGTTCTCCAAACCCTGTATCGGCGTCGGAGATCACTGGAATAGAGACCGCCTGCGTCAGGTATCGCGCCTGGTCGGCAAACTCCGTCTGTGTCAGCAGCCCCACGTCCGGAAGTGCCGCCAATCCCGCGGACAGTGCCGCGCCGGACTGGTAGGCCGCCTGAAACCCCGCCCGTTCGATCATCCGGGCGACCAGCGCGTTGAAGGCGCCGGGGATGACCAGCCCCCCCTTCTGAAGGGAGGCTCGTAAGCGGGCACCGGGGGTGGAACCTGAGGGAGGCATTTCCCCCAGTGTACCGCAGTTCCCCTGGGGGAGCCATTCCCGGCGCTTCAGGCTGGGAAATGCAGGGAGTTCGCCGTGAACAGAGCATCCGTCTTTCCGAAATTGAGCAGTCCCGCTAGAATGCCGCTGGGCCGCATACCCCGTAGGGGCAGGGAATAGACGCAAGTGGTGTTTCCCCTTTAGCATGTGGATTGTTTTGGCAGCCGAATCGGTGCCTGGCACATGCGGATTTGGGAAGCGCCGAAGGCGTTACGGGGGCGGCAGTCCGGGCAAATCGTATGGAAGATGTGATCAAAAGGAGTTGTACCGTGACGCGAAGATTGTTCGCGAGTCTGTGGCTGGTGTTGTCCCTCACAACCGGAGCCTGGTCGCAGACCAAGCCCGCCCCCCCGCTGGCGGAAAAGCCCAGTGTCACCATTGTATTGCCGACGCTGGACGAGTTGTTCGCCGATATGGAATTTGCCTTTCAACTGGCGGACGACCCCAAAGGGTTCAAAACGCTCAAAGAGACAATCGAAGTCTTCACGATTGGGGTGGAAACCAACGTTCCCAGCGCCCTGCGCGTCTACTCCTCGGGAAACAACCTGGCCTACGTGTTGTCGCTTCCGGTCAAGAACCAGCAGGACTTCAACGCCTTCCTGATGAACATGTGGGACATCGACGTCAAGACGATGGAACCCCCTAAGCCCGCCCTGTTGCCTCAGGTGCCCGCCGCCATCCGCACAAAACATCGGACGCTCAAGTTGGCCAAGAGCGAGCGGCTGATGTTCAAACTCTATGACGGTTTCCTGAGGTTCGACGACAAGACCCACCAGGTCCATCTGGGAGAACAGGTGGCCGAAGTCCGCCACGCCAAAGCGGGACTGTCTCCCCTAGACCTCAAAGGGCAGGATTTTCGCGTCGAGATCGATGGAACGGTGGAGACTCCCGAGAAACGCCGCGCGAGCTTTGCCAAAGCCAAAGGAGAGATTCTCGGGGCCTTGAAGAAGGGAGAGAAAGAGGCGCCGGCCACGTTTGAGCTCCGCAAGGCGCTGACTGAACACCAGGTGGCCGAGGTCGAGCGGTTTTTTGCCGAGTCGGACCTGATCGAAATGGGCTGGATCACCTCGGCGCAGAACAAGAACGCGACGTTTGCCATCGACCTGACCGCGACTCCCGGCACGGCGCTCGACGCCAGCGCCGAGCAGCTTGGCCAGACCCCGGACGCTTTCGCGGGGATCTCCGCCGAAGGAACGGTCCTCAAAGGATCGATCAATTTTCCCCTGGATCCACTGCGACAGGACGCGGTCAAGTCGATCGCCAAACTCGCCCGCGCCAGCCTTCAGGGTGAAGTCGAACGCCAGGAAAAACTCTCCGACGACCAGAAGCAGGCCGACAAGGCGCTCATCGACTTGGTTTTCGATGTGGTAGACGGCATCGGAACGATGGGGGTCTTCAATGGGTTCCTGCGCGGCTGGTCGAACGCCGACGGCAGCATCACCGCCGTCGGCGCCGCTACCGTGCCCGACGGCGGGAAGTTCATTCCGATACTCCAACAGTTTGCCGCCCGCGGCAACGCCGCACAAGTTCAGCTTCAGGCGGACGCCGAGGGGGACGTCGCCATCCATAAATTGGTGGTTGCCGATCTGAAACAGGATTATCCGGAGATTTTCCCCGGCGAGGGGACGATTTACGTCGGGACTGCCGCGAAGTCGGTCTGGCTGGCATCCGGGGATAAATCGCTGGAGCGGCTCAAACTCGCGATCCAGGAGGCGGCCAAGAGTGGCCCTCAGCCGGGCCCCACAATGGATGGTCAGGTCGCCGTTCGGCCGTTCATCGAAATCTTCGACAAGATCCATACCCGTCAAAAACCGGCCCCGGTGGTCAAGCCCAAAGACAAGAAGAAGCCGGCCGGCAAAGCCGATGCGGGGGACAAGCCTGCCGCGGAAAAGGCCAAGGGCATTCTGGCAGACCTCGAACTCAACCGGATCGCCCTGGAAGCACTGAAAGCGGGACACGACACGATGTCGGTGTCATTGACCCGTGACGGCAAGGCGATCAAGCTCAAGACGCAGATCGACGAGGGGATCCTCCGTTTCGTCGGCATGACCCTGTCGAAGTTCGTCAAGGACAACCTGGCGGATGAATGAGGCGCTCTTGTCTCGCCTCCGCGAAGCGAGCGGGGGGCTGGATGCTCTGCACGCCTGGCCAGAGGCGCCACTGAAAATGTTGGCGACGGCCGGCGTGCTGGGGTGGGTGATCCCCGAGCCATTCGGCGGATCGAACCTCTCGCAACGCGATTTGCTCGCGGGTTACCTGGACCTCGCCTCCGCCTGTTTGACCACGACGTTTGTCCTCACGCAACGCAATGGCGCTTGCCAGCGAATCGCCGCGTCTGGCAATGAGTCGCTACGGCGCGAACTCCTCCCGGCGCTGGCCCGCGGCGAGCTGTTCGCCACGGTCGGGATATCGCATTTGACCACCTCGCGGCAACATTGGCAGCGCCCCACGGTCGTCGTGGAGCCGGACCCTGGAGGCTGGCGCTGGACCGGAGAGGTGCCCTGGGTCACCGGCGCCTCTCAGGCCGATTACATTGTGACCGGGGGCACGCTGCCCGACGGCAACCAGATCCTGGCAGCGATCTCCACACGACTTCCGGGGGTCGAGATTGCCCCCTCGATCCCCTTGCTGGCGCTGGGAGGCTCGCAGACCGCCGCGGTGAACTTGAACCAGGTTGTCGTCGATTCCGCGTCGCTCCTGGCGGGACCGGCGCCGCAGGTGATGAAACAGGGGAGCGGCGGAAGCACTGGTTCCCTGGCCACGTCGGCGCTCGCCGTGGGGCATTCCCGCGCGGCACTCGAACAGTTCCGGGAGGAACTGCAACGGCGTCCGGAACTGGGGGAGATTGTCGAGCCGCTTTCGATCGAATGTTCAGCGCTTCAGGCCGACCTGTTCCTCGCGGTTGATGCCGCTGGAACGAGATCCGCCGCCGCACCGGACCTGTCCGCGGAGGCGTTGCGGAGCCGGGCGAATTCCCTCGTCTTGCGTTCCACGCAGGCGCTTCTGGCCGCCTCCAAGGGGGCCGGATTCGTCGCGGGACATTTCGCCGAACGAGCGGTTCGCGAAGCGCTGTTCTTCCTCGTCTGGTCGTGCCCGCAACCAGTCCTCACGGCAGCACTGCGTGGCATGGCGGGGAACAGATGAATCACGCAAACTTTATTCCCCACAGCTCAGCCGCATTTCGCCAGAAGACATCTTCGATCTGGTCGCGGGTCCATTGGGCGATTTCCGCCGCCTGTTTCATCGACAGCAATTGTTCGTAAATCGCCAGGATTGGCCGGAAGTCACAGTGCGGAAACTGCAAACCGGAGCGATTCACATCCAGCGCCTGCCAGGCCCGTCCCAGCGCCACGTACTGCCCGCGAAAGTACATCGCGTCCAGACCGTCCGAGCCGTACAGAATTCGGCGGTGATTTTCGCGCGTGAACAGCGTCAGCACGGGCCGGATGTCGGTCACGGCCGAGGTGTCGTACCAGATGTTCGGCATCTCCCGCAGCCGGTCGATCGCCTGCCGGATCGGCCAGTACGTGAAACTGCGCCCGCAGTGCGCCAGAATCCACTTGATGCGGGGATATCGTCGTCCGGTGTATTCGGCCAGATCATCCAGGTTGTGTTCGTCGGCGCAGCCATGTTGCCGCGATAGATGCATCGTGACCCACAACCCCAGTTGGTCGGCCACCTCGAGCTGCTCATGCGTCAGGAATTCGTGAATGCGGCATTGCTGAACGTCCCCCGTCACGGAAAAGAAGCGGTAGGGCTTCAGTCCAATGAAGCCCTGCTCGCGCACATCCCGTTCGATCTCCTCCGGCCGGCAAGCCGGGGTGACCAGCCGATTCATCCGTGACTGCGGATCCTGATGCACTTGATCAATGCACCAGCGATTGTGCCCCGCCACGTCGATTCCCGGAGCGGGAGTTCCCAGCACTAAGAAATGCGTCTCCCGGCCCGGATAAAGCCGCGCCGCCCAGGCGCGCAGCGTCGGGAGGTCGGCATGCGACCAATTGTGAAAGGCGCCGGGAGTCGCCGGCAGGTGCTGGGGATGCAGCATGTGGATGTGGGCGTCGAAGACTCGTGCGGGAACGAAATCGCACAGTTCCTCATCCCAGATCTGTTGATCGTACGGCTGATAATCGTTGACGGAAACGGTCATCGGGTGTGGCTCTCAGGGGGAAATCGTCTGAGAATATCTTATCGACCGGCGCGGCAGCACACCATCGCGCCCCAGGTTCCGTCGGACTCACAGCGCCGCCTGCGACTCCTTCAAGACATCGCGATTGATGATCAGCTCGTTGCGAAGCATGCTGCAATCAAAGGCCTCGCCGAAATCATCCCACCTCACGGTGAGGTTGCCGTCTCTGTTCTCTGACAGCATCGTGACGGGATTCCATTTTTCTGCCCAGCAGGCTTGGAGCCGAGTGCCCGGTTGCAGCTTCGCGTCCGCGGGGACGACCTGACAATCGGAGGGGATGGCAATCGTCACGGGATAGCTCTTGAGAGGCTTCGTCGCGTCCGTTTGACGATTGGCAATGAACAGGCCGACTGGCACCAAAATCGTGAGAACGAGGCTCAGCCCCAGCAATCCCCAGCCGATGGCCCTATGTCGCCCGGCAGAATTCCTCCCGTTGCGTCCAGCCGCGCGGACCGACCCTGCGTCAGATTTCGCACGTTTCCCCAAATGTCGCGGCGCTTTTTCGCTCCCAGCCCGCACAAAGTGCCTGACGAGCAGCGCGACTCCTGCCAGAACACACAGGCCGGTGACGAGTCCCTGCCCGAAAGCGCGGCCCCGATCCGCCGCGGAGTTCCCGACGATGGGGAAAATCCAGCCCGCCGCTAGATGGGCGACAATGCCGCCGACAATGAGGAGCAGGCCCGGTAACCACAAGGGGATGCCCTGGAATCCATCAGGCTTCTTCTGCATTGCGGAAGGCCTCTCTTGATTCACTTCACCACACGGCCAAGCGCGTTGTGAGGCTTTTCACCTTCAGCGCCCTTCCGCATCTTCCGGGCGACGCTTAAATACCCCCTGCACCCGGTTCCAGATGGTTGTTCGCTCCCCGGCCAGCTTAGCCATTCGGCGGGTTAGCCGCATCCGTGATTCGGCCAGTTCGGCCTCGCTTGGCGGAGCGACGTGGGGATCCTGATGGGGATGATCCGGAGACCGCGCGCTGGCTGTTCCAGCGGCTGGTTCGCGGACCCCGAAGGATCGCGCTGGCTCGCTGGTCGAAAATCGAGAGGGACGCTCGGTTCCCAAGGGCGAGATCGGGACCACGTCTTCAAACGTCGGAAAGTCGTCGTCCGAACTCGGCTCGCTGGCGGCAGAGGTCGCAGTCGGCGCGGGGGAAATTGCGGCGGGTGTTCTCCGGGACAAATCCGCCACGGACGGCGCGGGTTCGCCAGGGATCGCAGTCGGCACTGCCGCCGGATTGGCCAGTGCCAGCCGCAGGCTTTCCAATTCGCGCGTGATGTCGTCGATTCGCGCCAAATCCTTGCGGACCGATTCCTGCTGCGTCCGCTCCAGGTGCGCCAGCATTTGCGCCATCAACTGCATCTGCATCTGGGAATGCTGGAAAAACTGATTCTGCATTTCGGCCATTTGCCGAAACATCTCCATCACTCCCTGCTCCGACAACCCCCCCAGCGGTACGGCGGCCGGTGCGGTGGAAGGGGAGTGAGCCGCCGGAACGGTCAACGTCATTTCAGGTGACGGCGCAACTGCCGCGCGCGGGCCGGTCAGCGCGGGAAGGGTTCCCAACCGCATTCGGAATCGAAATCGTCCCACTTGCAGAATGCTCCCTTCGCGAATCTGTTTCCAATAGACCGGGCAATCGTCCACCAGTACCCCGTTGCGACCCAGCAAATCGACCACCCACAGTCCCTGGTGCGTCAGGACGAGCGCCGCGTGGATCCGTGAAATCGTGTCATCCCGCAGACACAGATCGCACTTGCGGCTGCCGCCAATGAGGGTGATCGCCTGGACAATTTTTCGTGTCCGCAAACCGCGCGACCCGCTGCGGCTGTTGACCATGTCCAATTCGATGGGAGGAAGCGGACCGGCCTCTTCCAGAGCTGGTGGCATGGGGCGCAACTGCGACAGCGACGCATCGGTGACATGCGTCACGGTGTAGGGGCCAATCGTCAGGGCGTCCCCCGGATCGAACCAGCCGGTCGCCGCCTCCCGAGTGGCCGATACGACGTTGGAGAGCCGCGCCAAATTGACAAAATACCACCGACCGTCGCGAAGCTGCAGGTACAGATGCCGGAACCCGACCGACGAATGAAGTAGCGACAGGTCATTTTCCGGACACCGGCCGATCAAGAGGAACGGCTGTTGAAACACATGCGTTTCGGGCGGGTTGTCGCTGCCTCGCCGCCGGACCACCACCGAGATCCGCTGCCTCCCCCCGCAGGCATCGAAAAACGGCTGCAAGGGCTCCCCCAGCGCGCGAACTGGATCGGGAACCGAAAGTGCCGCATGACGCCCCTGTTCGGCAGCGCGCGGACGGGGGATGATTCCCGTCTCCTGCGCGGGCAATCCCTGCTGCGATGCCAGCGCCAGTTTGCGCTGTGGGGCGTAGTTGTGATTCATGAAACGGAGCGGGTGTCGAGGGAACTCCCTGCATTCTCGCCATTCACAGCCAGTGTCCGCAAGTCCAAACTGGCCGTGAATGGCCCTCAGGCGGCAGCGACGTGACGCTCAATCGGCCTCCCGACGGCGGGAAAGGCGCGATTCCCAATCCCCGCTTTGGGGGCCGGCCAGGGAAGTCGTCTGACTGGCGGAAAGTCCGGAAATGCCGGCATCCCCCGTCGGCGACGACCGGCCGGTTCACCGTTCCTCCGGGGGGCTCTGGGACGAGCCGGGGGTCGGGCCAGGACTATCAGACGTGGGGGAGCGACGGGGGGCAGGTTGCCCGATCCACCCGCGGCGGCGAAAGAACAGGAACTGCGCGACGGTGATCCCCACCATCAGCGCCAGACACAAGGGATAACCCCAATACCATCGCAACTCGGGCATATTCCAGGGAGAGACTTCGCCGTTGAAGTTCATCCCATAGACCCCCACCACAAACGTCAGGGGGATGAATATCGTTGAGATCACCGTCAGCACTTTCATGATCTCGTTCATGCGATTGCTGATGCTCGACAGGTACAGATCCATCAAATCCGAACAGACTTCACGGTAGGTCTCGACCAGATCGATGATCCGCACCGTATGATCATAGACATCGCGCAGGTAGAGCCGCGTCTCGGCGCTGATGTGGGGAACTTCGTCCCGCAAGAGCGCGTTGATCGCTTCGCGTTGCGGCCAGATAGCGCGACGGAGATGCAAGAGGTCGCGCTTGATTTCGTGCAGTTCGGCGACGGTTTCCCGTTCGGGATGCGCAACGATCCGGTCTTCCAGCGCTTCCAATCGTTCGCCATACGCCTCCAGAACCGGAAAGTAGTGATCGATGACCGCATCAAGAATGGCGTAGACCAGGTATCCCGGCCCCGCCTCGCGGACCCGCTGGACCCGTTTGCGAATCCGCTCGCGGACCGGTTCCAGGCAGTCCCATCCCGGATGCTCCTGAAAGGTGAGGACGAAGTCCTGTCCCAGGAAAATGCTCACTTGCTCCGAAGAGAACGTCTCTTCCAGCGAGACCATGTGGGTCACCAGAAACGTTCTGTCGCCGAACTGATCGACCTTGGCGCGCTGATGCACGTTGACGACATCCTCCATCGCCAGGGGATGCAATTGAAACATCTCCGCCAGACGTTCCAGCGTCAGCGAGTCTCCCAGGCCATCGACATTGATCCAGGTGACCGGCCAACTCCCTGGAAACTCCCGCAAGTCTTCAACCGTTGAAATCTCTCGTTCGGCAAACGCTTCCGGACCGTAAGCCATGACCCGGATCACTGGACGGGGAGCGTCCGGGTCAACGGAGAGAATCCCCGGCGGCGCTCCTGGCGCCGTCCGCCGTTTCAACCGTCGTCTCTGACGCTCGCGGTGATGATGCTTGTGCGACATGACGACAACATAACCCCAAGTCTGCGACGTTGCAGCCGAACGACGGAAATTCTCCTGTGGGGCCCCACCGTCTGGCGCGGAGCACGACGATTCCCTTCTCCTCAGACCTGAGGCAATCCATAGGGTGCGCGGTATTCCTTGGTCAGCATCTGGTTGGCTTCGTCGCAATCAACGAAGCGTTCCTTTTGCGGGTCAAAATCGAGTCGCCCGCGGGTGCGATAGGCGATCTCTCCCAGGTGGACCAGGGCGCAACTCCAATGAGCGGTCTGTGCCGCAGCGCGCGTCGGGGTGCGGTTTCGGACGGCGTTCAGGAACTCGGCCATGTGTTGTTCGTAACCCCGCTGACCGCGCAGCTCTTTCCCCTCGGTTGGACCGGGAACCCCCTTGGGGCCAAGAAACACGCTGAACGCGCCGCGCCGCGAAAAGATCATGTACCCCTGCGTGCCATAAAAGACATTGCCGTTGTCGAAACCGTGCAGGCCATAGGGAGTGAAGGGATAGTTCTCATACACGAGCAGCCGACCATCGGGATACTCGTAGGTGACGTTCAAGTTGTCGGGATATTCGCTGGCATGGCCGGGGAGCATCATCCGACCGCCGCGGGCGGTAATCTGGCGAGGGAGCATGTCGATTCCCAATCCCCAGGCGGCCATGTCTAGGTCATGGATCCCGTCGTCTCCGATTTCCCCATTCCCATAATCGCGGAACATCCGCCAGGTGGCATGGAACCGATGCGGATTGAACGGTCGGAGTGGCGCCGGACCCAGCCAGCGGTCGTAGTCGACTCCTGCCGGAGGCATGCCATCGGGGAGCGGCTTTTCCTCTGTCCGGACTTCGGCGGTCCAGGCGCGGGCCACTTTCACATCCCCAATGATCCCTTCGCGCAAAAGCCGGCCCGCCTTTTCGGTCACCGGACTGCTCCGCATCTGGCTTCCCTGCTGGACGACGCGGCCATACGTTTTGGCGGCGGCGATGATCAGCGGCCCTTCGTTGTAGACGTGCGAGATCGGCTTTTCGATGTACACGTCTTTTCCGGCCTGCATGGCCAGAAGCGCGATGGGGGCATGCCAGTGATGCGGCGTGGCGATGATGCAGGCATCAACATCCCGATCGGCAAGCACCTCTTCATAGCGCGCCGTCCGCTTGGGGGGGGCCGTTTGAAATTCGCGGGGCACATGCCCGGCCATCTTCTCCATCTGGGCCGGATCGACATCGCACAGCCAAGGGATCGAAACCGCCTCGCGGCGGGCCACCAGCCCCTGAACGTGGTGCGTCATGATTCCGCCGCACCCGATGATCGCCAGCCGCACGGTTGCCGGTTTCTCTGCTCCAAAAGTCTGCACCCCCCCGAGCGCCGCAGACGCGGCCAGCAAGGCTGCAGTTTCCGTCGATCGCTGCAAGAATTCTCGCCGACTGGTTAGGTGGTCCATGCTGCGGTCTCCTAGGCAATTAGGCGGAGCGGACCGTCGGGCACGCTCCGCGTCAGGAAGTCATCAAGCTTTGTGCGCCACACTGTACCAGGCGCGCCCGCCACACTCCAAGGGAAGCCAAACCCATCGGAGCCCCACCGACCAATCCAGTGTCCCGCGGAGCGGCAGTCCGCCTGGAAGTTCTACCCAAGCGCCTGGGATCCCAATCCGGTTCATGGTCGCAATGCGCGTCCGACATGGCCGGTCGTCATTGTCGGAATTCGAATGAACGTCTTACAATCCAACAACTCGCTCCCCGCACAGTCCCACTCCAGGAGAACGCCCATGAACTCGCTGATGATGATGACACTGCTACTGGTTGCCGGAGACTCGGGACTGGAGCGCCCCGAGGTCGAGTTCAAGGTCTTTCAGTTTCCTGCCGACAAGATCCCGCGGATCGACGGCGATGCCGCAGACTGGGCCATCGTCCCCGAGTCGTATGCCATTGGCACCGATCAATTGCGCGAAACAGTGGTCGGAATCGGCGACAAGCATGATCGAAAGAACCTGGATGTCTCCGTCAAGGTGGGCTGGGTCAAAGGACAGAACCAGCTCTACTTTCTGTATGAAGCCAGCGACAATTACTGGGACTTTGCCCGCGAAGACCTGCACAATGACATCTTCGAGATTGTGATCGACGGCGACCTGTCGGGAGGGCCGCTGATCCGCCAGATGCATCCGAACAAGGCGCTGCGGGACAAGCTAGGAACGCATTTCCTTTATCACGGGGTCCACGCGCAGAACTACCACATCTTCACCCCTGCCGAAGGAAAGGACTGGGCCATGGTCTGGGGCTCGCAGCCTTGGATCAAAGACCTCCCCTATGCCAATGCGGCGTACAAATACAAATTCCAGCATGGCGAAAGCGGCAAGCTGGTTCTGGAATTTTTCGTGACCCCCTTCGATTACGCCCCGCCGGATCGCGCTCGCGCCGTGCCCACGCGACTGGAAGAGGACAAGGTGATTGGCATGTCCTGGGCGATCCTCGACTACGACGACGATCAGGCCGAACGTTACAGCGCCTTTTGGAACCTGTCGCACAAAACCACGATGTATGGCGAGGCCTCAGACCTGGTGGCGTTCCGGCTGATGCCGATCGAAGCGAGCCTTCGGAAGCCGGTGGAGGCCGACTGGTCGTTCCAGGTCGTCAATCAGGAAGATCGCGTAGTCGCCTTCCGCGACCTGTCGTACGGAAAGATCACCTCCTGGCGCTGGGATTTCGGCGACGGAGAATCCTCGACCGAGCGGCATCCGACGCATCGTTACGAGAAACCGGGCGAATACATCGTCGTGTTGCGCGTGGAAGGACCGCAGGGAAAAGCGCGGCGGGCCAAAATCTGGGATGTGACATTGCCCTGAACGGTGGCGCGCCACTCGTCCCCTTGGAGCTTGGACCATTTGGAGGATCGTCGTTGATGACAATTCGCCGGTTGACGCGATGCGATCACAGAACGGCCATTGGTTCGTGCGCTCGAATCCTGATCACGCTGGGATGGACCGGGCTTGTCCTGGGAGGCTGGCTGAGGGACGCGCCGGCGTCGGACAAACCGGTGTTGCGGGTCTTCCTGCTGGCGGGACAGTCGAATATGGCGGGGGCCGATACGGAGGTGGCCGATCCACCCGGATTTCAGCAAACCGCCGCCGATCGGGCCATACGCTTCACGACGGCCCCCCTTCCGGAGGGAAGCCGTTCTCCCTTGTATGTTCCCTGGGGGGAAATCCGCGGGCACAAGGCGAAGGACAAACTGGTGCATGGACCGGAGGTGGGGTTGGCCCGCGGACTTTATGCGGCGGGGTGGCGCGACGTGGCGATGATCAAGGTCTACGCCAACTTTCGCCGCGATGTCGAAACCTGGCCCTGGGGTGAAGGTGGAGCGCTGTTCGAAGCCTGGACGAAATTCGTCGACGAACGGCTGGCCGAACTGTCCGAACAGGGGTATACGCCGCGCGTCTGCGGATTCATCTGGCACCAGGGGATCGACGATGCAATCCACGGCAAGCTGGCCGACTCGTATGAACAAAATCTCAGCACGCTCATCCGCGGATTGCGAAAGCGCTATGGAAACGACGAGGCGCCGTACATTCTGGCGCGCAGCGTCCATTCGCGCATCGCCCAACCCACTCCCGATCCCGACCAAAAATCTCCTATGGCCCGCGTTCGCCAAGCGCAAGTCAACGTCGGCGAGAAAGTGCCCCGCGCCGCCTGGATCAACGTGGACGATCTTCCCAACGTCAACACACACCACTTTTCCGCCGCCAGCCAACTGGTCATCGGCGAGCGATTTGCCCGCGCCTTTTTGAAACTCGCTCCCACCCCTCCCGATTGATCCACGCGCCATGTCGCTCGATTTGAACCTCGACTACCAGTTGACCCTGGAACCAGGATTGGACCGATTTGGGATTGGCGTGATCGGCGCCGGTTTCATCGTCCGCGACTGCCATCTGGTCGCTTACGCCCAGGCGGGGTTTCGGGTCGTGGGAATCACTTCCCGGACGCGGGCCAAGGCCGAAGAAGTCGCCGCGGCGCGCGGCGTTCCCCGCGTCTATGCCCACCCTCGGGAGCTGCTCGCCGATCCCCAGGTCCACGTCGTGGACATCGCTGTCCCTCCCCAGCACCAGCCGGCGATCATTCGCGAGATGGTTCAAAACGGAACCCATATCCGCGGCATCCTGGCGCAAAAACCTCTGGCGATGAGTCTCGCAGAAGGTCAGGAGATCGTTGACCTGTGTGACAAGGCAGGAATCCGGCTGGCAGTCAACCAGAACATGCGGCACGATCAGTCGGTCCGCGCCTGCCACGATTTGCTCCAGCGGGGCTGGCTGGGGGAACCGGTGTTGGCCACCATCGACATGCGGGCCATTCCCCACTGGATGCCCTGGAGCCGCGAGCTCCCCTCGCTATCGACGTTCATCATGTCGATCCACCATCTCGATTGCTTTCGCTACTGGCTGGGAGACCCGGTGCGGGTTCTGGCCAGCACGCGCCCCGATCCGCGAACGAAATTTCCACATTCCGACGGCATCAATTTGTACATCCTGGAATATGCGTCGGGCTGCCGTGCGTCGAGTTGGGATGACGTGTGGACGGGACCGGTCAGGGAGGGGAGCCAGGGAGAGATCGGCATTCATTGGCGCGTGGAAGGGACAGAGGGGCTGGCCCGGGGGACGATCGGCTGGCCAAGCTATCCGGCCCATACCCCCAGCACGCTCGACTTTACGACCACAAAGCGGGGAGACTACTGGTTCCAGCCGCGCTGGAACGAGGCGTGGTTCCCGGAGGCGTTCCGAGGGACGATGGGAGACCTGTTGTTATCGCTGGCGCACGATCGAGAGCCGACAATCAGCGGTCGGGACAATCTGAAAACGCTGGCGCTGGTGGAGGGGGTGTGCCTTGCCGGGCGTGAACACCGGGTGGTCGAATTACCCGCCGATTGACCTTCAGCCTGCCGGACAAGCGTGCGTAACTTGATGCAATTTGGCAGTTTACGAAATTCGCCTTGCCCTGATCCGGGGAATTTTGTTACAGGACGATTCCGCCGGGCGTTGCGGCGCGCCGCGGAACCGTCAGGATCGCCGCGATTCATTCAGGGATGATCAACCGCCGTGAACAGTTTCGCCCGCATTCTCCCCTTTTTGTGGCCCAGTCGCCGCAAACTGCTGCTGTCGTTCTTCTTCGCGGGCTTGGTAGCGCTCCTGTGGGGCGGCAACCTGTCGATCGCCTTCCCGGTGGTCAAAGTGCTGGTGGAGGGGGAGAACGCCGAAACGTTCGTCACCCGCCAGATCGAGGAGTGCAGCGCCACGATCGAATCGAGCCAGAAGCGTCTGGCGGAATTCGACGAACGGATGACGTCGGCCGATGAGAAAGAGTCGCTTTCGCTGCTGCGCAAGAAGGCCCGCGCCGACGCCGAAATGACCCGCGCCAGCACGCGACTGGCGATCTACCGCTGGGCCGACGTGTACCTGGTCCCCCTCGTCCCCACCGATCGGTTCAATACGTTTGCGCTGATCATGGTGGTTCTCCTGGCGCTGACGCTGCTCAAGCTGATTTGCATGTTCGCGGAGGAAGTCCTGGTGGGGTCGGTCGTGCAGCTCACGGTGCTGCGGATTCGACAGGAGTGTCTGCGGCGGACGCTGGCGCTCGACTTGCAGACGGTCCGAATGCAGGGAACGTCCGAATTGATGTCGCGCTTCACCTACGACATCGAAGCACTGGGGTCGGGGCTGGCGCTGATCGGTGGAAAGCTGGTCCGCGAACCGCTCAAGGCGATCGCGTGTCTGAGTCTGGCGTTCTGGGTCAACTGGCAGCTCACCACGCTGTCGATTCTCTGCGTCCCGCTGGCGGCGCTCGTCTTTCATCGCCTGGGCCGGATGCTCAAAAAAGCCAGCCACAAGTCGATGGAAAGCGTCGCCCGTATTTACAAAGTGCTGGAGGAGACGTTCGAGTCGATCAAGGTGGTGATCGCGTTCGACGGGGGACTCCGGCAAAGGCAGCAGCACCACCGTGAAAGCAAGAACTACTACCACAAATCGATGAAAATCGTCATGGCCGACGCGCTGACTAACCCGGCGACGGAATTGTTGGCGATGTCGGCGGTGGTCATTGCCATGCTGCCGGGGGCCTATCTGGTGCTCCGGGAAACGACCTCGCTGTGGGACATCCCTCTCACCAGCGAGACGATGGGATTTGCCGAATTGTCGATGATGTACGCCCTTCTGGCGGGGGTTCTCGATCCAGTCCGCAAACTGTCGAGCGTGTTCAGCAAGCTGAAGCGCGCCGGAGCCGCCGCCGACCGGGTCTTCGAATTGATCGACCGCAAGACGCTCGTCCGAGAAGCCGAAGCCCCGCGTCCCCTTCCGGCGCCGATCAAGTCGATCGACTTCCAGGAAGTGGGTTTCACCTACCTGACCAAAGGGAACGCCCGGCCGATCGTCCTCAGCGACGTGTCGCTGAGGATTGCGCGCGGAGAAGTTGTGGCCATCGTCGGGGAGAATGGCTCGGGCAAATCCACGCTGGTCAACCTGCTGCCGCGGTTTTTCGATCCTGATCGCGGCGCCGTCCTGATCGACGGCATCGACCTGCGGGAAGCGGGGCTGTCGGACCTGCGGAGCCGAATCGGAGTCGTCACGCAGGAGACGCTGCTGTTCGACGAATCGATCTTCGAAAACATCCGTTACGGGAACCTGGGAGCGTCCCGCGAGGCGGTGGAACGGGCCGCAGAGCAGGCGCATGTCACCCCCTTTCTCGAACAGATGCCGGAGCGGTTTCAAACGCGGGTGGGCGAAAAGGGGGCCAGCCTGTCCGGCGGCCAGCGTCAGCGGATTGCCCTGGCGCGGGCCATTTTGCGTGACCCGAGCATCCTGATTCTGGATGAGGCGACCAGCGCCATCGACTCGCAAAGCGAGCGGCTGATTCATGCGGCACTGGAGTCGTTCGTCCAGGGGCGCACGACGTTTATCATCACGCACTCGATTACCCCCAGCATCCTCAAACTGGTGACACGGATCGTCGTCCTGGAGCGCGGGCGGGTCATTGCGGACGGGCCGCATGCTCAGGTGCTGGAAAGCTGCCCGGCCTACCGCCGACTGTACCACGCCCAGGAGGAGGGACAGTCCTCGGGGGAGAACGACGCCGGAGGGTCCAAACACTCCCCCGAAGCCTCCGCCGACCCTCGGGGAGTCAGATTTCCGGATTCATCGATTCCGCAAAATGACGAGACTTCGCGGGGAGGACGGCGTGATGTGGCCTGACCGGATTCGGCCAAACCCGGTTTTTTTTCAAATCCAGCGGCTGGAAAGGTTGACTCGGCGAGACCTTCCAGTGGATAATAGTTTTCCAGTTGAGCATGTGATGCAGAACCTGAGTGGCGGGATGAGACGGTGGCCAGTCGCCATCGCGAGCGGCATGCCGGAACTTATGATCTGTAATGCACTTACTGGCACTGACCGACCCGCTCTTCGCGCTGCGTCGCGACGGAGCGGGAGGGGTTGAGCGGGCGATCATGCGGCGCAAGCCGTACGGAGAAAGTAGGGATGCTTGTCCGTTGTCGGAGGTTGCTGGGAGTGTACGGGGCTCTGCCCTCGTTTCTTTGCCGCCCCCTCCGGAATTGGGAGACAAACGGCTGGCAGGTCGTATAATTGAATGGGACTCTGCGTGTCGCCACCTCGGGAACTGGCGATGCACAGCGTCCGGAGTGCGGCAGCAAGCGTCGGCAACCGCCAGACGCAGACACGGATGTACAATTCCTCAGGCTTGTTGAAAGGGAGTGGTTCCGTGGGTAGTTTTTCTGATCCGTTGTCGTTGCTGGTCGAAAACGGCAAACCGCGCGGGTATCTCACCTTCCAGGAGGTCAACGCTTACCTCCCGGATGAAGGAGGGAGTCCGCTGCTGGTGGATGAGATCGTTTTGGTTCTCGATGAGAACAACCTGAATCTGATCGAAGATCCCCACAAACCCTCTCCGGGCAAGGGGAAGGACTCCGACTCCGGGGGAGACGAACCGACCAGTTCCGCCCTCTCCTCCCGCGATCCGGTCCGGATGTACCTGAGCCAGATGGGGAATATCCCACTCCTCACCCGCGATCGGGAGATCTACCTGGCGAAAAAGATCGAGATCAGCCGCAAGCGCTTCCGCCGCGCCCTGATGGAATGCCATTTTTCGATGACCAACGCGCTGGAAACGCTGGAAAAGGTTTTTGCCGGCGAACTCCCCTTTGAACGAACCCTCCGCACTTCGGAGACGGAAAACGTCCGCAAGGAACAGATTCTGGGGCGGATGCCGCACAACATCCCCACCATCAAACGCCTTCTGGAACTCAATGTCGCCGACTTCAAGCGGATCATCGATCCGTCGGTGCATCAGCCGGAACGACAGGCGATCCTCAAGGAGCTGACCGATCGTCGCCGCAAGACGGCGACGCTGTTCGAAGAACTCTCGCTCCGCACGCAGCGGTTGCAGCCGATCATGAAGCGGCTCTACCAGGTGTCGCGGCGGATGGACGAACTGGAACAACAGATCAAGGACTTGCGCCGCTCGCGACGCAACGTCGACGAGCTGCACCGCCTGGAACGCGAACTCCAGGAAATGCAGTTCATGACGCACGAAACCCCCGAGACCCTCCGCCAGCGCGTCCGCAACATCCAGCAGCGATTTGCGGTCTGGACGGAAGCCAAGCAGGAACTGTCGGGAGGCAACCTGCGGCTGGTGGTGTCGATCGCCAAGAAATACCGCAATCGCGGGCTGTCCTTCCTCGACCTGATCCAGGAGGGGAACGCCGGACTGATGCGGGGGGTGGAAAAATACGAATATCGCCGCGGCTACAAGTTCTCCACGTATGCCACGTGGTGGATTCGTCAGGCGATCACCCGCGCCGTCGCCGATCACGCCCGGACGATTCGAATTCCGGTGCATATGTTCCAGAGCATTTCGACGCTCAAAGCCAAGAGCGAAGAGCTGCGGCAAAAAAAAGGCCGCGAGCCAACGATGGAAGAGCTCTCCAAGGCGGTCGGACTGTCGCTGGAGGAGACGCAGCGGATTATGAAGACCTGGAAGCACCCCATCAGCCTCGACACGCCGGTGGGGGAAAGCGAAGATTCGAGCTTCGGCGACTTCCTGGAAGACAGTTGCGAACACACCCCGTCCGAGTCGGCCATGCACAAACTCCTCAAGGACAAGATCAACCACGTCCTCAAGAGCCTGACCTACCGCGAGCGGGAGATCATCAAGCTCCGTTACGGTCTGGGAGACGGCTACAGCTACACGCTGGAGGAAACGGGGCGGATCTTCAAAGTCACTCGCGAGCGCATCCGTCAGATCGAGTCCAAGGCGCTCCGCAAACTGCAGCATCACACCCGCGCCAGCCACCTGCGCGGGTTCGTCGAAAACCTCGAAGGGGGGGGAGAGATGATCCCCGTCGGAGTGGGAGACGACGACGAAGGACTCGAGTGAGCCGCGGTTGAGTGGCCTGTTTCCACCTGAAGCCCAAGGGGCCTCCCCCTGGGCTTCGCTCGTTGTTGAAATCTCGTTGTTGACTCTCCGTTGCGACCTTCCGGTCGGGGAGAGCGTTCAGGACCGTCATTGCACCGCCGGCGCCGCCGGGAACTGGAGTCGCACATGGGTTTGTTCACCAATAAAAAAGGGCTGGTGCTGGGGATCGCCAACGATCACTCGATCGCCTGGGCCATCACGCAAAAACTGCATGCCGAAGGGGCCGACATGGGTTTCACCCATCTCCCCGACAAAGATCCCGAACGGCCCCGCATGGAGGGGAGACTTCGCAAGCTGGTCGAGCCGCTGGGGGCTCGGATGATCACCGCTTGCGACGTGCAGAAAGACGAAGACCTCGACCGCGTCTTCAAAATGGCGCACGACACCTTCGGTCCCCTCGATTTTGTGCTCCATTCCATCGCCTACGCTCCCATCGACGACCTCAAAGGCCCCGTCTGGAACGTCAGCCGCGCTGGTTTCGCCCAGTCGATGGAGATCAGCGTCTACAGCCTGCTGGCGGTCGCCCGCCGCGCCAAAGATGTCCTCGCCCCCGGCGGAAACATCCTGACGCTGACCTATCTGGGTGGCGAAAAGGTCATCCCCGGCTACAACATCATGGGGATTTGCAAGGCGGCACTGGAGAGCCTGGTCACCTACCTGGCGCACGAACTGGGGCCGCTCGGTTTTCGCGTCAACGGACTGTCGGCTGGTCCGCTCAAGACGCTCAGTTCCTCGGCGGTCGGGGATTTTGACGTGATGCTCAAACTGTACGAAGCGATGGCTCCTCTCCGCCGCAACATCACCCCCGACGAAGTGGGCCGTTCCGGGATGTACCTGCTCAGCGATCTGGCGAGCGGTGTGACCGGGGAAGTGCTGCACGTTGACAGCGGCTACCACATCATGGGGGCGCCTCCCGCCGACGCCAAGCTGTGACTCGCATCGGAATCGCCGTCGTTGAATACCGCGGGAAGTACCTGGTGGGGATTCGCCCCGCCGGAGGGCCCCTTCCCGGTTGCGCGGAGTTTCCCGGAGGGAAGTGTCTCGCTGGGGAGACCCCCGGACGATGTGCCTGCCGCGAGTGCCTGGAAGAAACCGGGCTGGAGGTCTTTGCCGTCGATCTCCTGATGCACCGGGAATTCAGCTACCCGCACGGCACGCTTGATCTGCATTTCTGGCTCTGTCGTCCCGGCGCGAAAGCGCAGGTCGCCGAGGAACACAACGGCTACCGTTGGGTTCCCGCAGAAGAGCTTCCCTCGCTCCAGTTTCCGGAAGCCAATCTGCCGCTGCTGGAGCTGTTGGCAAAGCCATCCCAGTAGCCCTGGCGAATGGCCACACGGCCGGCCGCTCACTCCACGCTCAAACTCGCGCCGTTGTCGCTCGCCCCCAGGTTCAAGAGGAACGGGACCGCCGTTTTGCTCCATTCATTGGCGGTCGGATAACTCTGGGCCGATTTGCCAAAGCAACTTTGCAGCATGTCGGTGTTGACCACCCCCGGGTTGAGAGGGATCGCCGCCATCCCCTTGGGAAGTTCCTGCGCCAGCGCTTGGGTCATCCCTTCGATGGCCCATTTGGTCGCACAGTAGGGGGCCACCTTCGCCGATGCCGACCGCCCCCAGCCGGAACTCAAATTGACGATCACCCCTCGCTTTTTGGCGATCATCGCCGGGACAAAATGCCGGATGCAATTGGCCACCCCGATGATGTTCACCTCAATCACCTTCTGAAACTCATCCGGCGGCACGTCCCACAACGCCGCATTGTGATTGATCACCGCCGCGTTGTTGATCAACAGTTCCGGGGGACCATGCTCGGCGAGGAGCCGCTTGGCCCAGTCTTCCACCTGCTCATTGCGGCTCACGTCGAGGATCGTGAAATCGTGCGGCTTGGGAAACCGCTTGCGAAGATTGGAGATTTCAGCCGCCGAGCGGCCGCAGCCGAGCACCGTGTGCCCCAGTTCCGCAAATCGCTCCGCCAAAGCCCGCCCCAGGCCGCGGGTAGAACCAGTAATAACAATGCGTCGCAAGTCGGATTTGGACATGGGAGGTGGGGGGGCTAGGCGCTAGGGATTAGGAGTTAGGGAGTAGTGGATGGTGGATGGTGGTCTGGCGGGGGGCTCGTTGGTCAACGGGTTTCCTCTGCCGCTCTGTCTCCATTTTGCAGTTTTCATTTTGCACCTCTCATTTTGCAATACCTTGGCTTTGCAAAACCTGTACTTCATCGCTTTTCCTCCCTCATCCTTCCTCCTTCCTCCGTCTCTTCCTCTCCCCCGAATCTAGCATTCCCAGGTCTCCCATTTTGCGATACAGGTTGGATCGGTGCATTCCCAGGACGCGGGAGGCTTCGGACATGTTCCCTTTGACGCGCTTGATCATGCGGCGGATGTAGTCGCGTTGGAATCGTTCGGTGGCCGCCGCCAGACCGCCGTCGGCGGAATCATCGTCCCCCTCGCCACCGGGACTGAGGATGAATTCCAGGTCGTCGCTGTCAACCTCCTCGCGCGGGCACAAGAACGCCACCCGCTCCATCAGGTTGCGGAGTTCGCGGATGTTTCCCGGCCAGCCATGCGCCTGGAGCCGCTTGCGCGCCTCAGAGGTGATCGAGAGTTTTCGTCCTCCGGCCTGGCGGCAAAAACGGGACAGGAAATGTTCCGCCAGAGGGAGGACGTCTTCCGGGCGGTCCCGCAACGGAGGAAGTTCCAGCACCACCACGCTCAGCCGGTAATACAGGTCTTCGCGGAACTTCTTCTCGCGGACGGCGGCTTGCAAATTGACATTCGTGGCGGCCACGACCCGCACGTTGGTCCGGATCGCCTGTGAACCCCCGACCCTGGTGATCACTTTCTGCTCCACCGCCCGCAGCAACTTCGCCTGCCCTCCCGGACTCAGATCGCCGATCTCGTCGAGAAACAGCGTTCCCCCTTCCGCCAGTTCGAATTTTCCCGGCCGCGCCTCATGAGCGTCGGTGAACGCCCCTTTTTCGTGGCCGAACAATTCGCTCTCCAGTAGCGTCTCGGCCATCGCCGCGCAGTTCACGGCGACAAACGGCGCCTCGCGCCGCGCGCCACGGTAGTGCAGCGCCTGGGCGACCACCTCTTTCCCGGTGCCGCTTTCCCCCAGGATCAAGACCGGCAACTCGGTCGCCGCCACACGATCGATGGCGCTCCGCAGTCCCACGATCGCCGGGCTTTCCCCGATGATCTCCACTCCCTGCGTGACGACCTGGGTGAGTTGTTGGTGGCGCCGGACGAGCTGCTCGCGCTCACGGGTATTGGCCAGCGCGCAGGCCGCCTGAATCCCCAGCTCGCTCAGGCTCGTTTCATCCTCCGGCGTAAAGCGCCCCTGCCGCTTGTTGATCACCTCGAACGCGCCGATCCGTTCACCCGCCGGATCCACGAGCGGGACGCACAACAGATTGTGCGTGCGGTATCCCGACCGGGCGTCGACCTGTTTGTCGAACCGCGGATCGGCATACGCCTCGTCGACACGAATTGCCTGCCCGCTCTTGAGACACTCTCCCACGATCCCCGCGCTGTCGGCCAGCCGGAGCATGTTCCCTTCAATCCCCAAGGCGGGACAGGCCACCATCTCGTGATGCTCCCGATCCCAGATGAAAATGCTCGACCGGTCGGCATCGAGCAACCGGGCTGCTTCTGTGGCGATCAGTTCCAGCAGCGGACCTGTTTCCCGTGCCAGCGTGAGCTGCGAAGCGATCCGCAACGTGGCCCGCAGCCTGTCGACGACAGCCAACTGCCGGTCGTGCCGCGCCGCCACCTCGATCCCCCATCCCAGCGCGCGAGCGATCACCAGCAATCCGGAAACGGATGGCTCCCCCATCCCGCGTCCACAGTGAACCAACAACCGCGACGACTGCTGCCCAGGCAGGAGCGGCGCTGCGCACAGCGTCCAGCCGCTGGCTCCGCCGGGGGCGTCCACCGTCGTCCAGCCGGCTGCGTCGCGATCGAGCGCTTCGGCCAGGAAATCCCCCGGCAGCCGTTCCAGCGGCTGACGTCCGAATTCTCCCACCTTGTCCCATTCGATGGCGCGCTCCACCACCCCCACCCAGGGGACGGCAAACTCCGAGGCGATCTCCGGAAGCTGCTCCCGCAGGTAGGTGGTCAGGCGCTCGGTTTGCCTGGCGCCCTCCAAGATCCGCAGCGCCAACTGCGCCACGTCGGCCCCGCTGACCCCGCGTCCCAGCCACGGAATGTCAGCCCACCGGAGCCAGTCCGATTGCGACACTTGCGGCTTGTGCTGTCGGCGTGCAACATCCATAACGCTGTCAAGATGAACGTGTCGCAGGGGCAGTGCCGTCGTCAATTCCATGCCGACCACGACCAGGGTCAAGTCATTATGACAACAACCGAGGCGCGCTGTCTACGTCCATCGGGTCACGGCCACGTGTCACGACCAGAGTTTGACCCGTTCGCGGAGCACTGCGGGGAGACGCTGATCGACCGCGGCCTGAACCTGTTTGTCCTGGTAGCGCGTGCTGAAGTGCGACAGGATGATCAGTTCATTCCGAAATCGGTCGGTCCGTTCGATGATGTCATCGAGGTGCGTGTGGCCAAATTTGTGGATCTTCTCTTTCCGGTGTTCGGGACGAAAGAAGGTCATTTCGGTGATCAGCACCTGCGCTTCATAGACCGGCGGATAGCCGTCCAGGCCGGCGGGGGCCGAATCGCCCACGTAACAGACCAGCGGCACCCGCACTTCGTGCGTCACCTCTTCGCCCGCCAGTCGCCGATCGCGAATCTGGTCTCCTGACAAGCCCACCAGATCGGGGCGGAGTTTCTTGCGCCGGTCCCAGACGACGTATCCCACCGACGGGACCGTGTGCTTCGTGGCGAACGCCGTCACGACATGTTCCCGCGAGAGCTGAATCTCGTCTCCCGGCTTGACCCCGATCAATTCGCAATTCATCCGTCCCCGATCAAGCCGCTGCCAGGCCTGGAGCATGCGGCGGACATTGTCGACTGTCTCCTCCGGGAGATAGATCGTGGGGGGATCCATTTTCATCATCCGCCGCCGGGCGACATACACCGGCAGCGACGCCAGGTGATCGAGATGCGCATGCGTGACGAAGAAGGTCTGCGTCCCCATGAAGGCCCAGGGACTCCCCCCCAGGTCAAAGCCGAGCTTGAGTTCAGGAATTCGCCAGTAGCTCTGCACGGCAGCCCGTGAGTAGCCTTCAATCGTCAGCCCCTTGAATTCCAGGGTGCGGACCGGGAGGTTTTTGATCATTTAGGCTGTTCTAGCGAAAACCGGAATGAAGGGCAAAGCAGCACCCAGGCGGGGAACACCCAGTGCAGGTAGACTCCGGAATGCCTCGGCAGGTTCGGAGGAGCGGTCGTCCATTCCGGGTCGTGACAGTCCTTGATATCTGTTGCGCCAGACTGACCTTGGGTTCCGGAAAAATTCGACGCGGTATCGAGTGGAACCCCTTCAGGGTTCCGGCATCGTGGCGGGCGGCGTACCCAGGGTAGCCCGATTTCATCGGGCAACCCTGGGCTTTGGAATGAAACCCCTACGGGGTTCGCTCATTGCAATGAAACCGCTTCGGGGTACGCTCATCGGTGATCGGCTTTGGGATTACGCCGAAGGCGTTACATCTCAAAACTCAGGGTTGCCGGCACAGCCGGCAACCC